>JBDSLU010000142.1:0-8857 GCA_039916225.1 Vicinamibacteraceae bacterium | reverse complement strand
CAGGACATCACGGCGAACTGCCTGGTGCTCGGCGGCACGGCCGTCTCGAACACCGTCATGCAGCTGAACCTCTGATGTTAGCGGCGGCGCCCCTCAGGCGCCGCCGCGGGCCGCCACGCAATCCGCGCTGCTGTTCCGACGACGCTAGGCGCCTCGTCGGGCAGCGCGGGTGGCGGCGACCTCGTCGTGCGGCGCCCGACGCGACATCGAGCCGCAGCCAACGCCCGTCCCCGGCAGATGCCCGTGGACGGGCGTTCTCTTTTCGCGTACTACAATCGCCGCACGCAGGATCGAGGCGTCCGGCGGCACGTCCGGCATGCCTGCGGACCCCGCTGACGCCCATCCACGCGGCTTGGAGGCCTCCCGTGACTCGGAAAACGTTGGTGCTCAGCGCCATCGGCGCGATTGTCGTCGGCGTCGCGCTCTCGGCCTTTCATCAGGGCGAAGACCCGCTCGATCCCGTGCTCGTCGCGCCAGACAGCCACAAGATCGCGTTCGAGAACATCTTCGTGCGAGTGCTGGAGGTGCGCGTCCGCCCGGGGAGCATCGAGCCACGGCACCGCCATCCGCACGGCCTGAGCGTCTACTTCGCCAGCCAGGACACCAAGATTACCGTCGATGGTCGGGCGCCGCAGGTTGGCCATCGGGAGGCCGGCTCGTTCGCCTGGAGTGACGCGGTCGTCCACACGGTGGAGAACGTCGGCTCGACGGACATGCACGTCCTGCGGATCGAACTGAAGCAGTAGACAAAGGGCAAGGCGGGCGGGTTGGAGCTGCAGCCCGGCGCGATGACACGCATGTTGGCCCGGGCGTTCGTCGGTACGAGAATGGTCCGGCCTAGAGGACAGGCTTCCAGGCGTCCATCATCGCGCGCAGCTCGTCGAGCTCCGCGGCGTTGACGTTGGCGAGCGGCGGACGCACCGGCCCGGCGGCGTGGCCCTGCAGCTGCATCATCGCCTTCATCACCGAGACCTCGAAGCCCTTGCGCTTGGTTCGGAAGGCGTACAGCGGTACCACGTACTTCTTCATCAGCTCGGCGAGCGTCGCTTCATCGCCCTTCGCGGCGACGTCGTGCAGCTGCAGCGCCAGCTTCGGCGAGACGTTCGAGATGCTCGACGTGTAGCAGCGGATGCCGAGACGGTAGTAGGTGCCGACCAGGTCGTCCCCGGCGCCGCCGACCCAGTGCAGGCGATCGCCGACGGCGTTCATGATGATCTGGTAGCGCCGGGCATCGCCCTGGCCGTCCTTCCACGCGATGGCGGTCGGGAGGTCGGCGAGCTTGGCGACGAAACCCGGGCCTGGATTGACCCAGTCACGGCTGTAGACCAGCAAGCCGAGCGGCGTCGCCTTGCCGATCGCGGCGTAGTAAGCGAGCAGGCCCGCTTCGTCGGCGTGCGTGTAGTACGGCGGCAGCGCCAGGATGCCGTCGGCGCCGGCCTTCCATGCCTGCGTCGCCTGTTCGATGGCGACGCCCAGGTTGCCGCCGACGCCGGCGATCACCGGCATGCGCCCGGCGGTCGCCTCGACCGACGTCTTGACGACAGCGGTGTGCTCGGCGGTGTCCAGCGAGTAGAGCTCGCCGGTGCCGCCGGCGGCGACGATGACGCAGAACGGGTGCGCCGTCATCGCGTCGACGTTGGCGCGGAGGCCGGGCAGATCGAGCGCCAGGGCGTCGGTGAACGGCGTGACGGGGAAGCCGACCACGCCGGTCAGGCGCGATCGCAGCTCGGACGGAGTCATCGTAGGCATGGGCGGTTGGGCAGTTGGGCGTTGGCGGTTGGCGGTTGGCGTTGGCGGTTGCGCCTGCTACCAGCGGGGGAGCTTGCGCGTCCAGGTCGGATCGACCCGCCGGCGCATCTCGGCCTGATCGTCCCGCTTGCGGTACGGGCAGCGGGCGTAGCGTTCGCGGCCGCGCGCCAGCGCGTCCTGATCGAGGTCGATGCCGAGGCCGGGCCGATCGGAGATCTGGACGCAGCCGTCGACGAAGGGGATGCGGCCGCCGGCGACGACTTCGTCGTCCTGGTGCTGCCACGGATAGTGCGTGTCGCAGGCGAAGGTCAGGTGCGGCGCCGCCGCGGCGGCATGGGTCATCGCCATCAGCGACACGCCGAGATGGCTGTTCGAGTGCATCGACAGGCCGATGCCGAACGTCTGGCACAGGCGGGACAGATGCTGGATCTGACGCACGCCGCCCCAGTAATGCGGATCGCAGAGCACGACTTGCACGGCATCCTGCCGCACCGCTGCCGGCAGGTCGGCGAACGACGTGACGGCGACGTTGGAGGCGAGCGGCGTGTCCTCGCCGGCGTCGAGCAGCGCCTTGCGGACGGCGGCCATGCCGTCCATGCCGGCGCATGGATCCTCGAGATAGCCGCCGCGTCCGAGCTCGCGATACAGCGCCCGCCCGACCTCGATCGACGTCGGCACCGACCACGCGCAGTTGGGATCGATGCGCAGCGGCACGCCATCGCCGAAGGCGTCGTGCAGCGCCTTGATGGTGGCGATCTCGACCGGCGGATCGAGGACGCCGGCCTTCAGCTTGATTTCGCGGAAGCCGTAGGTGGCGCACATCTGCTGCGCCTGGCGGACGATCGCGTCCGGCGACAAGCCCTCGCCGTATTCGTCGGCGCGCTCGTCGTCGCCTTCGCCGCCGCCCCCGGCGTGCTTGTAGAACAGGTAGGCCGAGAACGGTACGGCGCTGCGGGCGCGGCCGCCGAGCAGATCGCAGACCGGGCGCCCGAGGGCCCGGCCGATCAGGTCGAGGCAGGCCAGCTCGATGGCCGAGAACAACCGGTTGCCGGCGTCGAGCGGGTTCTCGCCGGGGACGCTGTACGTCTGCGACCGGTCGCCGTCCGGCGCGGCACTCGGATCGATCAACGGCAGCAGGGACGCCATCAGCGTGAAGGCGTCCTGGCCGATCAGGCGATCGCGGAGCTGGGTGAACTGGGCGGCGATGACGTCGCCGCCGTGGGTCTCGCTCAGCCCGACGAACCCGGCGTCGCTGACCAGCTCGAGGATCGTGCGGAGCGCGTACGGCTGATGGAGGCCGTAGGAGCTGCGCAGCGGCGGATCGGCGATCGCGATCGAGTGGACGCGCAGATCGGTGATCGTCAGGCCCGATTGGGGCCCGGCGGACGGACGGGAGGCGGTCATCAGGGCAGCTCGCGGATCCGGATGTTACGGAAGGCGACCGGATCGTTGTGGCCGGCGAACCCGAAATGCCCTTCGGTGCGGTCCTTGCCCGGATGCGGCGAGTCGGCCATGAACGACGTGACGGTGGCGAGATCGGCGTCGAGGATCGTGGTGCCGTTGAGGACGACCTTGATCGTGGATCCGGTGACGGTCACTTCCTGCTGGTTCCACTCGCCGACCGGCTTGAGATGGCCGCGCGTCGCGGCGACCATGCCGTAGGCGGAGCCGTGCGCCTGGCGGGGATCGAGCGCGGCGTACTTCGGATCGGCATCGTCGAGCACCTGCAGCTCGGTCATGCCGGCGTAGGCCGGATCGCCCGTCCCCGGGTAGCGGATGGCGAGGCCGTTGTTGCCAGCCGGCGGCAGCACGAACTCGAGGCGGACGACGAAGTTCCGGAACGTCCGGCGCGTGTAGAGCGTGCCGCCCTGGCCGGCCTTGCAGACGATGGCGCCGTCCTTGACCTCATAGCCGTCGACGGCGCCGGTCCAGCCATCGAAGTCGCGGCCGTTGAAGACCGCCGTGAACCCGGCTTCGGCCGGAGCCTGCGTCACCGGCGGCGTCCCGGCGGTTGGCGCCGTCGGCGCCGACGCGCAGGCGAGCACGGTTCCGGCGGAGACGAAGAGGGCAGTCAGCGTGGCGCGCACGGGCCCATTCTAGTGTCCCGGCGCCGCGAACGACTACCATAGCGTTCGTGGGCCCTTCCGACTTGCTGCCGGCGCTCGCCCGGGTGCTCCCGCCGGCGCGCATCGTCACCGCTGCGGCAGGCCTGGCCGCGTTCGAGTCCGATGGCCTGACCACCTTCAAAGCCCGGCCGCGCGCGGTCGTCCTGCCCGAGACCGGCGACGAAGTCGTCGCCGTCGTCCGGCTGTGCGCGGCGGCCGGCGTCCCGTTCGTGGCGCGTGGCAGCGGCACGAGTCTGTCGGGCGGTGCCGTGCCGCACGTCGACGGCATCGTCATCGCGCTGAACCGGCTGACGCGGATCCTCGAGATCGACCCGGTCGATCGGATCGCCGTGGTCGAGCCCGGCGTGATCAACCTGGATGTATCGGCCGCCGCCATCCCGCTCGGCCTCTACTACGCGCCCGACCCGTCGAGCCAGGCGATCTGCACCATCGGCGGCAACGTCGCCTTCAATTCGGGCGGCGCGCACTGCTTTCGCCACGGCATGACCTTGAACCATGTCCTCGGCCTCAAGGTCGTCCTCGCCGATGGCACCCTGGCCACGCTCGGCGGCCGCAGCCTCGATCCGGTCGGGCCCGATCTGGTCGGCGGGTTCGTCGGGTCGGAAGGCCGCTTCGGCATCGCCCTCGAAATCACGCTGCGGCTGCTGCCGCGCCCGGCCGGCTTCCGCACCGTCCTCGCCGCGTATCGGTCGCTGGCGGCGGCCGGCGACGCGGTGTCGCGCATCGTCCGCTCCGGGCTGCTGCCCGGCGCGATGGAGATCATGGACCACTTGGCGATCCAGGCCGCTGAAGCCGCGGTGCACGCGGGCTATCCGCTCGACGCCGCGGCGGTGCTGCTGGTCGAGCTCGAGGGCGAGGCCGCCGACATCGACGCGCAGTTCGTCGATCTCGAAGCGCTGATCCGGGCCTCGGGCGCCTACAACGTCCGCATCGCGCAGAACGCCGCCGAGCGGCTGGCGATGTGGAAGGGACGCAAGTCGGCCTTCTCCGCGGTAGGCCGCCTCAGCCCCGACTTCATCGTCCAGGACGGTGTCGTGCCGCGCAGCCGGCTCGGTGAAGCGCTGGTCGGCATCGAGGCCATCGGCCGCACACACGGCATCCGCATCGCCAACGTGTTCCACGCCGGCGACGGCAACCTGCATCCGCTGATTCTGTTCGACGGCCGCATCGCTGGCGCGCACGATCGTGCGGAAGCCTGCGCCGCCGAGATCCTCCGGCTGTGCATCGCGCTCGGCGGATCGATCACCGGCGAGCACGGCGTCGGCCTCGAGAAGCGCGACTTCCTCGCCGAGCAGTACGGCGAGGAGGATATCGCCTGCATGAAACGATTGCAGCGAATGATGGATCCCGCCGACATCGCCAACCCCGGCAAAGTGTTCGCGCCGGTGACCCAGGCCGCCGCGGCCAAGCACCTGGCTGCCCACGCGGCGGCGACGAAGCGCGTGCCCTCGTGAAGACGTTCCCCTTGTCGTTGCTGAAGCCGACCACGATGCCCGAGGTCCAGGAGGCGGTGCTCTACGCTGCCCCTGGCATCGGCGACACCACGCGTGTGCGGCCGGTCGCCGGCCGCTCGAAGACCGCTCTGCACCACGCCGGCGACGGTGTCGTGGTGGATCTGGCCGGTCTCACCGGCATCACCGAGTACCAGGCGGATGAGTGCACGTTCACCGCACTGGCCGGCACGCCGGTGGCTGAAATCGAGCGCCGGTTGGCCGAGCACGGCCAGTCGCTGCCGTTCGAGCCGCCGCTGGCTGGCCGGGGCGCCACCATCGGCGGCACCGTGGCGTCGGGGCTGAACGGGCCCGGCCGCTACCACCACGGCGGGGTGCGCGACTTCCTGATCGGCGCCAAGTTCGTCGACGGCGAGGGACGCCTGATCCGGGGCGGCGGCAAGGTCGTCAAGAACGCCGCCGGGTTCTACCTCCATCACCTGCTCCTGGGCAGCTTGGGACGCTTGGCGATCTTCGTCGAGCTGACCTTCAAGGTATTCCCGACGCCGCGCGCCGAACGGACGCTGCGCGTCGCCTGCGCCAGCCTCGGCGATGCCCTGGCGGCGCTCGATCGCGTGCGCCGCTCGACCACCGATCCCGACGCGGTGGAGCTGACGCCCGAGGGCGCCGTCATCGTTCGTATCGCCGGCGCGGCGGACGCCATCGACGCGCGCGCCGAGGGGCTCGCCGCCATCCTCGGGCACGATCGCGCGACGGTCGTCGAGCCGCCGGCGTCGCTGTCGCCGGTCGACGCCGCCGCCTGGTGGACGGGGTCGCGCGACTTCGCCTGGGTGAGCGGCCCGCTGGCCAAGGTCGCGGTGACGCCGTCGCGCATCCACGCGCTCGACGCGGCCCTGGCGCGGGCCGGGGCGTCGCGCCGTTACGGCGCCGGTGGGGAAGTGGCGTGGGTCGGCTGGCCCGGCGCCTGGGCCGAGCTCGACGCGCTGCTCCTCGAGCACGGCCTGTCCGGTGTCGCCCTCATCGGGCCCGCGCCCGCCGATCCGATGCTCGGCGTGCGCCCCGACGATGCGTTCCTGTCCCGCGTGCGGCAGACGATCGATCCACGCGGCACGTTCAGGGGATAGCCGAGTTGCAACACGAGATCGACGCCGAGGCGTTCGGGCCCGCCGGCGAACACATGGCGCACGCCGTCTCCACGTGCGTCCACTGCGGGTTCTGCCTGCCGGCGTGTCCCACCTATCGCGAGCTGGGCGAGGAGATGGACTCGCCGCGCGGCCGCATCGTGCTGATGAAGGGCGCGCTCGAAGGCACCCTCTCACTCGACGACGTGCAGCCACACATCGACCGCTGCCTCGGCTGCCTGGCCTGCACGACGGCGTGCCCGTCCGGGGTGCCCTACGGCGATCTGCTGACGCCGTTCCGCGCGCACGCTGCCCGAAAGCAAGGCGCGTCGCTCCTGGCGCGGGCGCAGCGTGACGTGCTGCTGGAGACGCTGCCGTATCCCGCGCGCTTCGCCTGGGCGCTGCGGCTCGGCCGCTTGACACGCTGGATGGCGCCGTTCCTGCCGCCATCGATGCGCGCGATGCTGGCGCTGGTGCCGCCGTCGGTTCCGCCGGCGCAGACGCTGCCGGCGCTGACCCCGGCGCGCGGGGCACGCCGCGCCCGCGTCGCCCTGCTGGCCGGGTGCGCGCAGCAGGTGCTGGCGCCGAACATCGGCGCCGCCGCGATCCGGGTGCTGTCGCAGTGTGGCGTCGAGGTGATCGTGCCGCCGGCACAGGGGTGTTGCGGCGCGCTCGCCCTGCACGTTGGTGATCGCGAGCGGGCGCGCCAGCATGCGCGCGTCAACGTCGCGGCATTCCCGGTCGACGTCGACGCCGTCGTGACCACCGCGGCCGGCTGCGGCTCCGGCATGCAGGAGTACCCGCACCTCTTCGAGGGCACCGCCGAGGCCGAGGCGGCCACCGCGCTGGCCCACCGCACCGTCGACGTGAGTCTCTTCCTCGAGCAGTTGGGGGTGACGCTGGCGCCGCGCTGGCCGGAGCCGATCACCGTCGCGTACCACGACGCCTGTCACTTGCGACACGCGCAGGGTGTCTCGGCGGAGCCCCGCGCCCTCCTCGGCCGCATCGGCAACGTGCGCCTGGTCGAGATCCTCGACAGCGACTGCTGCGGCTCGGCCGGCACCTACAACCTCGATCAGCCGGCCCTGGCGCACGCCTTCGGCCAGCGCAAGGCCAAGGCGGTCCTGGCAACAGGCGCCTCGATCGTCGCCAGCGGCAACATCGGCTGCCTGACGCAGCTCGCCACCCATCTCACCGCGATCGCCGGCGCCGACGCGCCGCGCGTCGTCCATACCATCGAGCTCGTCGACGAAGCGCTGACCCGCGATCCGCGGCCGGTGCCGCCGACGACTTAGGAGGCCCCTGTGCCGTTCGCCCTCGTTCGCGTCCTCGCCCTCTCCGCGCTGGGCGCGGCCTCCGCCGTCGTGTCACCCGCCTTCGTTGCACCGGCTTCCGCGGGCCAGGGGCCGGCGGCGGTTCCCGCCGCGGCCCAGTCCAAGCTGCTGCGCTTTCCCGACCTCTACGGCGACCGGCTGGTGTTTACCCATGGCGGCGATCTGTGGCTCGCGCCGGCCGGCGGCGGCACGGCGACGCGCCTGACGTCGCACCCGGGCGTCGAGCTGTTCGCCAAGTTCTCGCCAGACGGGAAGTGGCTGGCCTTCACCGGCCAGTACGACGGCGACGAGCAGGTCTACGTGATGCCGAGCGGGGGTGGCGTGCCCACGCAGCTGACGTTCTATCCGGCGCGCGGGCCCCTGGCGACGCGCTGGGGCTACGACAACCAGGTCTATGGCTGGTCGCCGGACGGCACGCGCGTGCTGTTCCGGTCGCACCGCGATTCGTGGACGCTGCCGATGACGCGGCTCTACACCGTGGCCGCGACGGGCGGCCCGGCCGAGCCGCTGCCGATGCCCGAATCCGGGGCCGGCGCCTACGCGCCGGACGGCGCCCGCGTCGTCTACTCGCCGCGCTTTCGCGATTTCCGCTCCGAGAAGCGCTATGGCGGCGGCCAGGCCAACGATCTGTTCGTGTTCGATCTGAAGACCAACGAGGCGACGCGGATCACCGACCACCCCCGCGCCGACCGCGATCCGATGTGGATCGGCGGGACCATCTACTTCAACTCGGATCGCAGCGGCACGTTCAATCTCTACGCCTACGACGTCGCGAAGAAGACGGTCGCGCCGCTGACCACGTCCACCACATGGGACGTGCGCTGGCCGAGCGAGGACGTGCAGGGCGGCCGCATCGTCTTCGAGTCGAACGGCGAATTGCAGATCCTCGACACCAAGACGGGCAAGGCGGCGATGGTCGCCATCGCCGTGCCGGATGACGGCCTGGCCAGGCGTCCGAGCCGCATCCCGGTCGGCAACCAGGTACGCGACGTCGAGCTGAGCCCGAGGGGCGAGCGGGCGCTGTTCGCGGCGCGCGGCGACATCTTCACGGCGCCGATCGAGAAGGGACCGACCCG
>JBDSLU010000141.1:0-4842 GCA_039916225.1 Vicinamibacteraceae bacterium | reverse complement strand
TAGCGGCGCGCCGGTGCGGCGCGCACGGTGACTTAGGGCCCGTCAGGAAATAAGTGAGGTCTCTCCTGGGCGTCGAGGCGCCTGGATCGCAAGGCGCGAGGAGGAAGCATGCCGGGGGCATGTGACCAACGAGCAACGCCGCGAGGCGGGATGCATCGACGCCCAGAGTGCCTCAGTTATTCCCTGACGGGCCCTTAGCTGAAAAGCGCGTAGACGACGATCTGGGTCACCGCAACGAAGGCGGCCCAGAACTTCACGCTCCGCCACCACGGCACGGGCACGCGGAGCGACGGGCTGAGGCGCGGCGCCACCACCAGGATGACGTAGAGCGCCAAGCCGTAGAGCAGGATGACGAGGATGGCTCCGGGTTCGATGAACATCAGCGCACCCACGGCACGAGCCCGCGCAGCTCGCTCTCGGTTTTGGCGGTCGTGAACGCGCTCACGGCGACGAGCGTCAGCGACGAGGCGACGAACGACCAGAAGGCCGTCCACAGATACAGCTGACCCGTGGTGCTGAGGATGGCGGCCGTCGCGACGCCCACGAGCATGCCTGCGACGCCGCCGGCCGCCGTCGCCTGTCGCGTCAGCAGCCCGAACAACAGCAGCGAGAACAGCGCGCCCTGGAAGAACGACAGGAAGGTCTGGAACGCCTCGAACACCGAGCCGAACCGCACCTTCACCTGGTAGCTCGCGAGCGCCCCGAGCACGAGGAGCACGACCACCAGCCACCGCCCCGCCCGAAGGCACTCCTCGTCGGATGCGCCAGGCCGGATGAACGGGCGATAGAGATCGGTGACCAGCAGCGTCGACGCGGAGTTGATATACGAGTCGAGGTTGGCCATCACGGCCGCCACGAACGCGCCCATCAGCAGCCCGAGCGCGCCAGGCGGGACGAGCTCGGCGATCATCATCGGCAGCACGCGGTTGCTGTCCCAGCCCGGGCCGGGCGGCCCCAGCCTCTGCGAGAAGAGCGCCAGCGCCAGCAGGCCAGGCAGCACCAGCAGCACCGGGAACACCAGCTTGATCACGGCCGCGAACACGTAGGAGGCGCGCGCATCCTCGACGGTCTTGGTGCCGAGGGTCCGCTGGACGATGGCCTGGTTGCCGACCCAGTAGGCGGGGCCCAGGACCAGGCCGAGCCCCAGGATCACCGCCGGCCATGGGTAGGCCGCGTGGCTGGCCGACGGCAGCAGCTTGAAGTGCTCACTCGTCCAGGGCAGCGCCGACACGCGCTCGAACATCGCCGTCGGGCCGCCGACGTGCCATAGGCCGATGCCGCACAGGAGACCCGCCCCGGCGATCAGCACCACGCACGACACGGCGTCGGTCACCGCCACCGCCTTCAGGCCGCCGGACGTGGTGAAGATCCCGACCAGCACTGAGGTGAGGCCGACCGAGAACCAGAACGACCAGCCGAGCAGCCCTTCGAACATCGACGCGGCGCTGACGAGGATGGTGGCGACGGTGCCGACCATGAACAGCGACCAGATCACGGCGAAGAACGTCCGGACGGACATGTTGTAGCGGCGCCCGAGATACTCGGGAATCGTTGTGATGCCGGCGTCCCAGAAGAGCGGCATGAACAGAAACGCCGCGATCAGCACCGCGAACGTGCAGCCGACGAAGTCGAAGTTCATCATCACGATGCCGTAGCGGTAGGCATCGCCGGCGAGGCCGATCATGTCCTTGGCGCCGATGTCGGAGACGACCAGCGACATGCCGGCGATCCACCAGGGCAGGGATCGGCCGGCCAGGAAGAAGTCCTGGGCCGTTTTGACGCCGCGACTCACGTAGAGGCCGAGCGCGGTGATTCCGAGGAGGTACGCTGCGACGATGACGATGTCGAGCGTCTGAAGTTGGACCGTGGGCACGGGGAGATGATAGTCGGCAGGTGGCGTCGCCTACCGCACGAACAGTCCGCAGAGCAGGCCCAACGTGCCGCAGACGATGCCGGCCGTCCACCCGAGGATCGCGATTCGCCGCTCGCGGGCCCGCGCCGAAGCGGCCGCCACGGGATCCTCCTTGCGTTCAAGGGCGTGCCGCGCGGCGACGATGCGCGGCAGCCACAGCGTGTGCAGAGCGGCGAGGCTGGCGATGAACGCGGCGAAGGTGGCGACCGGCGCCCAGCGGCTCGCGGTCAGCACGAGGCCGAGCGGGAACGCGAACGCCGCGACCACCACCAGCGCGACGCTTGCCAGTTCGAAGTGGCCGAGGGCGATGAGCTCGGTGACGGAGCGCGCCTGACGCTTCAACTGGCGCGTGCCGAAGAGCACGCCGGCCAGCCCGCCCGCGGCCGGCAGCAGCACGGCCGACAAAGCCGCGGCTGTCTTGGCCGCACCCAGCGAAGCGCCGACGCCGGCCGTCAAGGACGTCGAGGCCGCGGTCGCCGTCGAGGGCGCACCGACGGCGAGGGCAGTCATCACGGTGGTGGTGAAGACGGCGCCCGGCGCGGTGGCGCGCGCGACGTCGCCGAAGCGGTCGAGGAGCGACGCCCGCAGGGTGTCCCGAGCCCGCGACAGGCGCTTGCGCACCGCCGCGTCGCTGATGCCCAGCAGCTGGGCGACCTGGGCGCTCGACTGGCCCTCGCGGTAGAACAGCGTCACCACTTCACGGGTGTCGTCGGGCAGGGCGTCGAGCACCGCCCGCACCACCCGCGCGTCCTCGTCGGCGAGCATCGCCGCCTCGGTGCCCGGGCTGGCATCCACTGCGCTCGCAAGAATGGTGTCGGTGTCGTCGAGCGTCACACGGGCTGCCCGACGCCGCTCGGTGCGCAGCACGTGGTAGGCGCGATGGCGCGTCGTCTGGCGCAGCCACGGCAGAAAGCTCTGCGGGTCGCGCAGCTGCGCCAGGTCGCGCCAGGCCGCGAGGAACACGTCTTGGGCGACGTCGCGGCTCAGGTCGGGATCGCGGACGATGGCCAGCGCGATCGAGGCGACGACCGAGCGGGTGCCGTCCACCAGCCGCGCGAACGCGTCACGGTCGCCGCGCGCGGCGGCCGGCAGATCGCGACCGAGGGAGAGGGCGTCGGCGGTCGTCACTGGCTCGCTCCCTTCGAGGCCTCGCATGGCACGGTCTCGCCCGCCGGCACCCGGGCCAGGAACGCCTCGAGCGTGCGCTGGAAGAAGGCGGGGTCGTCGAGGGTCACGAAGTGCCGGGCGTCCTCGGCGAACACCACCGTCGCGTTACGGATGCCGGACACCTGGGCACGGTACGCCTCGCGCGCCGAGTCGCGCAACGCCGGCGGCATGGCGCCCAGTGCACCGATCAGCAGCACCGGCGCGGTGAGGCGAGCCGCGGCGGGGCGGCCATCCGTGGTCAGCAGCTCCGCGAAGGCCGTGCCGACCGCGGTCGGCGTCGCCGCGCGCGTCCACTCGCTGGCGCGCAGACGATTCGCTGGCGACGTGATCATCGACGCCAGGGCGAAGTCGGTCTGCTGGCGATACTGCTCGGGCAACATCCCGGCGTACATCGACCGCACGCTGGAGGCCTGCGCTTCCATCGCCGCCGGCGTGGCCGCGGGATTCATCAAAGCGGGCAGGAAGGGCACGCCATCCACCGCCATGACCCCGGCAAACGCGCCCGGACAGTCGCTGGCCGCCGCGAAGGCAACGAACGCGCCCAGGCTGTGCCCGACCACGATCGGGGCCTTCAGCCGGCGCTCGTCGACGTACTCGACCAGGCCCTTGGCGACCCGGGGCAGGAACGGCTCGCCCACCGCCTTGGGCCCGCCGAACCCGGCCAGCGTCAGGACGTGGAACTCGTAGCGGTCGCGCAGCGCCGCCACGGTGTCGTCCCACATCGCCCCGCTCGTGGCCAGCCCCGGCACGAGGATCACCGGCCGGCCTTTGCCCGTGACCTTGACGTCGAACACCTGGTGGAACTCCGCGAAACGCCCCGACATCCACCCGGCGCCCAGCACTGCAACGACCACCGTCCACAGCGGAAACATCCGTTTCAGCATCTTCATCACGCTCCCTCCGACGACAAGGGAGCCAGTCGGCGGGTGGAGGTGACATGGCCGGTTAGCTGAAGGGCGCGTAGACGATGGGCTGAAGGAGTACCGGGTCAAGCCGTGGCATCGCCCAACACTCGGGGAGCAGGAACTCGGCGGCCTCGAGGGCCTGGTCGGTTCCGCGGTAGCGCAGTTCTGCGTACGCCAGGAGGTCTGGCGCGATAGGCATTGCGTCGACATCCGCCATCGCGGTCGCAAGAGGCCCCGGAGGTTCGATGACCAGCACGTTGCCCCCGCGAGCGGCGGGCTGCGCCTCCAGCGCCTTCTGAACCTCGCGATCGTCCAGGAGCCGGACAGGCGCGTAGATCTCGGTCTGGTCAGCTCTGAAGTAGTGATCGCGCCGCACAGCGGCGTCCGCGCCGGTCAGCGCCCAACGCTGTCCGCGCTCTCCGAGCACGGCCTGGAGGCGAGCCCAGATCTGCGGCTTGTCGTCCGCCCGCATCTGCAGCCGGCGTTCGGCAAGCGTCGGACGAAGGGCCTCCACATATGCCTGCACCCAGAGCGCCAGGAGGGCCGGCCGGTCTGGCAGGGTGCGCTCGCCTTGCCGGTCGAGCACCAGGCCCCGGAGCGCCAAGTCGTTCATGCACTTCGCGACGGTCCCCAGGGCGACGTCCGCCTTCTCGGCGAGCGCACGATATGGCGCGTTCGCCAGGTCAGGCTGGACGAGCATCGCCATGACGGCTCTGACCCAACCTTTGTGCGGTCGGGTAGGGGCAGTGACACGCCCGGGTGGAGGCCGGCGGCCTTCGACGTGGACGAAGAGGCCGGGCGCAGTCAGATGCGCGTTCCCGGCTAGATCGATGTAGTCGACTCCTGCCCGTTCGAGAA
>JBDSLU010000140.1:0-6133 GCA_039916225.1 Vicinamibacteraceae bacterium | reverse complement strand
AGCGCATCGTCGCCGGCCTCGGCAACATCTACGTCGTCGAGGCGCTGCACCGCGCCGGCGTGTCGCCGCTTCGGCGGGCCTCGATCCTCGCCACGAAGACGGGCGCGCCGCTCGACGCCGCCCTGCGCCTCGTGCCGCAGATCAAGAAGGTGCTGACCGAAGCGATCGCACGGGCCACCAACGCGAACTACCGCGGCGGCCGTTTTCGCGTCTACGACCGCGAAGGCCGGTCGTGCCTGCGCGGCGGCTGCGGCGGGACGATCCGGCGCCGCACCCAGGCCGGCCGCTCGACCTTCTACTGTCCCGTCTGCCAGCGTTGAGCGCGCGGCTGACGGGCCCTAGCAGCCCGTGGTGAAAGTGTCGCGTGGCACCGAGACGGGCGAGGCGCCCGGCGATCCAGGCGCGAGGAGGGCGAATATCGGGGATATTCAACCGACGAGCAACGCCGAGCGCCGGGATGCATC
This sequence comes from Vicinamibacteraceae bacterium, assembly GCA_039916225.1. Taxonomy (GTDB): domain Bacteria; phylum Acidobacteriota; class Vicinamibacteria; order Vicinamibacterales; family Vicinamibacteraceae; genus JBDSLU01. The sequence goes on along the minus strand of JBDSLU010000140.1, from coordinate 5,669 downwards.
GCCCGTCGAATGCCGCGGGACTTTCACCACGGGCTGCTAGGCCGGCGCGACGTCGTATTCGACGCACACCGTGCCGGTCTTCGGATAGACGCGCTGGGCGCGGAGGCGCAACGTCAGTCGTGGTCCCGGCGACGGCAGCAGCGGCAGCCCGCCGCCCAGCAGGATCGGCAGGATGGCGACGTCGACGCCGTCGACCAGGCCAGCCTCCGCCAGTTCGCGGAACAGCGCGCCGCCGCCCCACAACCACAGCGGCTTGCCGTCCGCGTCGGCCTTCAGCGCGCGCACGAGGTGCGCCGCGTCGCGGACGAAGGTGACGCCTTCCCGCACGCCTTCCGGCAGCGTCCGCGAGCAGACGTAGATCGGCAGCGGAGCTCCCGGCGCTCCGCCGGTTGCGAGGAATACGTCGTAGGACACCCGGCCCATCACGAGGCCGCTGACGCCGGCGTACATCGCCGCGAAGTCGATGTCGGGGTCGATGGGCATCCAGTCGAACTCGCCGTTCGGACCGGCGATGTAGCCGTCCAGGCTGCACGCGACGGAGTAGCGCAGCTGTCGCACTACAATCCCCTCCAGAGATGTCCACGGGCAGCGAGCGCGAGCACCATCTGCACGCCCAGATGGTGGCGTACCAGGCGGGCCGCGTCGAGGCGTTCGATGCCCTCTACGCCGCGCTGGCGCCGGAGGTCCGGGCCTATCTGGTCGCCGCCTGCCGGGATGCGTCCCGTGCTGACGATCTGGTGCAGGAGACGTTCCTGCGCCTGCATCGTGCCCGTGCGACCTACCAGCCGGGCCTGCCGGTGCGGCCGTGGGTGCGTGGGATCGCGCGGCGCGTCTACCTGATGGATCGACGGGCGGCGGCGCGGCGGGGGCGGCGCGAGGACGCCGTGGTCGCCGAGGCGCGCTCGGTCCCGGCCGGAAGCCTGGGTCGCGGCGGCGAGCGCCCTGGACTCGAGCGCGCCCTGGCCGGTGTCCCAGCCTCGGCGCGCCAGCCGTTCCTGCTGCATCACCTGTTCGGGTTCACCTTCGCCGAGATCGCCGCGCGTCTCGGCATCGAGGTGGGCGCCGCCAAGGTGCGATCCAGCCGGGCCCGGGTGCGGCTGCGCGCCCTGCTCGGTGGAGGCGCCGATGGCCGCTAGTCCGCCGACGGCGGCCCCGGATCGCCTGCGTGCGCAGGTGCTGGCGGAGTGGGCGCCGGTGACGCCGCTGCGATCGCCGTGGCGCCGCGCCGCGTGGATCGCCCCCCTGGCCGCAGTGACGGCCGGCATCGCGGCGACGTATTGGGGACCGCAGCCCGACTGGGCCGCGCCCGGCTTCGTGCTCACCGCCACGCTCTCCGCGGTGCAGTGGACCGCCGGCCTGGCGCTGCTCGCGCTGGCACTCCGCGAGGCCGTTCCGGGCCGCACCACTCGGCCGGCGGCGATGCTGGCGGTGCTCGCCGCGGTGGTCGTGATCCTGGCCGTCAACCTGGCGGCCAAGGACAGCGTGGCGGCGGCCGTCGTTCCGGCCGGGCGCGAGTGGCGGTTCTGGGCGCTCTGCTTCCGCGGACCGCTGATGCTGGCCGGTCCGGTGCTCGTGCTGGGCAGCCTGTTCGCGGCGCGCGCCTTCCCGACGCGGCCGGCTTGGGCCGGCGCGCTCGCCGGGCTCGCCGCCGGTGTGCTCTCCGATGCGGGTTGGCGCCTCGGCTGCTCCGTCACGGAGGCGTCCCACGTGGTCGGCGCGCACTGGCTGGCGATCGGGATGGCGAGCGGCCTCGGCGCGGCCCTCGTCTCGGTCGCGGACGCGGTGCGCTGGCGTCGCTGACCTTCACCTCTCGCGCGGTGTAACCGATCGCGACCGGCCGGCAAATAGGCGTCGAGGATTCATGACCCGACACCCGTTCGCCGTGCCCTGTCTGTTCGCACTGTCCGTCGCCGCCGCGGCGCCGGTCCACGCCTCCGAGGTCTGCGATGGCGCGCCACGCACCGACACCCGCAGCCCCGCCGCGTGGCGCGGGCTGTTCGCCTACGACACCGACGCGCCACTCGATCTGAAAGTCGCCGGCAGCAAGACGGTAGGACCGGCGATCGTCCAGGACGTGACCTTCGTGTCGCGTCCGGATCGGCCGTCCGAGCGCCTGGCCGCGTACATCGTCGCCCCCGCCAGGCCCGCGCCATCGATGCCGGCGGTGCTGTGGGTGCATTGGCTGGGCGAACCGGCGACGACCAACCGCACCGAGTTCCTCGACGAAGCGACGGCGCTGGCCGGGCGCGGCGTGGTTTCGGTACTGGTCGACGCGATGTGGTCGAAGCCACGCTGGTATCGCGACCGCGTGCTCGAACAGGATGCCGCGACGTCGATCGCACAGGTCGTCTCGTTGCGACGATCGCTCGATCTGCTACTGGCGCAGCAGGGCGTCGACCACACGCGCGTCGCGCTGGTCGGGCACGACTACGGCGCGATGTACGGCGCCATCGTGGCCGGCGTCGACGGCCGGGCCAAGACGCATATCCTCGTCGCGGCGACGGCGAGCCTGCTCGACTGGGCGTTCTTCTACGACAAGAAGCCGGTGTCGATGGAGACCTACCGGCGCGAGCACGACGCGCTGTCGCTGTGCGATCACCTGGCGACCGCCGACAAGGTGTCGTTCTTCTTCCAGTTCGCCGAGAAAGACCAGTTCGTCACGGCGGCCAAGGCGCAGGCACTGTTCGGCGCGCCGACCGGCGTCAAGCAGATGTCGATCTATAGCGGGGCCGGCCACGAGATGACTGCGCCGGCGGGCATCCGGGCCGATCGCACGGCGTGGCTGGTGCGGGAGCTCGTGATCGGTGGGGCAGGGAAGCCGTAGCGCGGCGCTGTCGCGCCGTCGCGCGGGCTCTCAGGGCTGGCTGAGGCGAGGCTCCGCACGGGCCAGCTCGTTGCGCATCGGCTCGTTGTGCGGCGATCGCTTGCGGCGCGGCATGAGGCGCTTCAGCTCCGGCGCGAACTCCTTGAAGACGTTGGCGCCGGCCTGACCGACGACGGCCATCATCGCGAAGCGTGCCGCATCCGGTCCCGGCCGCTCGTCGCGCGGATACCAGGCCTTGGCGATCATCGCGCCGCCAGCGGCGCCCGCGACGAGCGGCACGTTGGGCACAGCCCGGCCGCGCCGATCGCGCGTGTAGAGCGTCCGCGTCAAGGCGTGCGTGGCCCGGCGAAGCGGGTTGGTGCAGCCGCAGCGCGACTGATCGCCGCGGGGATCGAGACCCAACAGCGCGGCCGTGCCGTGCTGCACCGCGGCCTGTGACATCACCAGGCCGGCGCGCGCGGCCATCCGCTTGGCGTAGGCGTCCGCGCCGGTGCCCCACGCGCGCTGGGCGCCGTCGCGGTGATCGAGCGCGGCGCTGAAGGCGAGGCGCGGCGCCAGTGTCGGGGAGAGCACGGTGTCGTCGAGAAAGAGGCGCAGACGCCCAGGGGCCGCGGTAGTCTCCCGCCCTCGCACGGTCGCGCTGTCCGCGGCTCGGAGCGGAGCGTCAGGCTCCTGGGCCAGGGCAGGCGTCGCGGTGAGAGCGGCGACGGCGACGAGTCCGGCAAGACGTCCACGTCTCATGGCCTCTTCGTAGGCAAAGCGCGTTCCGGCTTTCAAGCCCAGGCTGAGCCGTGGCCGTAAGTCGTTGCAAAAACTGGTGATGTGCCGGAGAAGGCGGCGTCGCGCTCGAGTGACCGGCTTGTGACGACAGTCGCGGCCTCGTGCCCTTTCGCGGCCGAGAATAGTCGCCATGCTGCCATTCGTCAGTGTCCTGGTCGTCACTCTGCTCACCTCTGCTGTGCTGCAGTCGCCCGCGCCTGCCGCCGGGTCCGGTCCGAAGGCCGAGGTCGCTTTCACGCTGCCGCAGATGACCGGGCTGATCGAGGGGATCGCGTTCCGCCAGAGGACGGGCGCCTACTACTTCGGCGACGTCCACCTGCGCTGTGTGTGGCTGCGAACCAGCGACGGCACGGTCACGCGGTTCAGCGCGCCGGACGATCGCCTGCTGGGGGTGTTTCGCGTCGCGGTCGACGAAGCGCACGGCGCGCTGTGGGCGTCGATGGGCGCACTCGAGCAGATGCAGGGCCTCACCCAGGCGCGCACAGGCGCAGGCGGGCTGGCCGAACTGGATCTCGCGACCGGCCGGGTGCGTCGCGTCATCGCCGCGCCGTCCGACGGAGCGCCGCACCTGATCGGCGACTTCGTCCAGCTCGCCGATGGGACGATCTACGCCACCGACACGACCTCGCCGGTGATTTGGCGTCTCGGACCGGGCGCCACGGCCCTCGAGCCGTTGGTGCAGGGCGGGTTCAGGTCGCTGCAGGGCGTCACGCCGTCGGCCGACGGCCGCGGGCTCTTCGTCACCGACTACAAGGTCGGCGTCCTCTACGTCGACATCGCCACCAAGGCGATTCGTCCGCTGACACCGCCGGCCGGTGCCGACCTGCGCGGGCTCGATACGCTGCTGCGGGCAGCGGACGGCAGCCTCGTCGCCATCTTCAACGCCACGGCCCGTCAGCGCGTGCTGCGCCTGACGCTCGACAGCGGGGCCACCGCCATCACCAAGGTCGACGTGCTCGCGGCGGATCCGTCGATGCCGGACGCGACACTCGGCACGTGGGCCGGCGACGCCTTCGTCTTCATCGGCGATGGCGGCTGGGGCCGCTTCGAGCCGGGCAAAGTGGACGCGAGCCCGCGGCCGGTCCCGGTGCTGCGCGTCAGACCGTGAGCATCCGTCCACGGGCGGCGACGCGCCAGTGCCCGTCGGCGCGCCCGTCGCGGACGACGACGGCCCGATCGTGCAGCGCGACCGTCGGGCAGACGTGCCACGGCACGCCGTAGAGCACCGAGCCGACGGGGAAGTCGCCGGCGCGATCGGTCTCGAGGACCAGGTGCTCCTCGCTGTGGCCGACGGCCGTGGCGTCCTCGAGCCCGAACAGCACCACGCGCGGGTGCGGGTTCTCCGCCGCCACCGCCTTGTGTCCGAGGTCCAGGCACAACCGGTTCGAGGCGGGCCGGCTGATCACGCGGGTCAACAGCAGTAACGCCGGCTCGAACGGCATGTCGGGCAACAGCGCGGCGTAGCTGGCGTCCCAGAACGCCGTCGTTCCCGGACTGCATTCGATGTCGGGTCGCCTGGCGTGGAACGGGAAGGAGGGCGTGCCTCCGACCACGATCGACGGAACGGCGAGGCCAACCGACAGGATCGCCGCGCACATCGACGTCACGTGCGCGAACGACTCGTCGGCCGCACGCCGTCGCGCCTCTGGATCGGTCCCGCGGACGTGGCCGTCGTACATGTGCAGGCCGGCTGCGGCGAGGCCCGGGCTGGACGACAGGCGCCGATACAGATCCAGCGCGCGCGTGCCGGGCGAGATGCCGGTGCGGTGCATGCCGCCGTCGAGATCGAGGAACAACGACAGCGTCACGCCGGCCGCGACAGCTGCCGCCGCGAGCGCATCGACGGTGGCTTCGTCGTCGACGACCGCGGAGAACCGCGTGCCGGGAAACGCCTGCCCCAGGCGGACGAAGCGCGCCACGTTCGGCCCCACCGGCTGGTAGGCGAGCAGCACGTCGAGCGCGCCGGCCTCAGCCGTCATCTCGGCTTCGGCAATCGTGGCGCACTTGAAGCGCGAGATGCCCTGCTCGAGGTGCATCTGCACCACTTCCCGCATCTTGGTGGTCT
>JBDSLU010000139.1:0-13864 GCA_039916225.1 Vicinamibacteraceae bacterium | reverse complement strand
CCGACATGGCCGTCGAGCTCGTCAACGACGGCCCCGTCACGCTGCTGATCGACTCCACGAAGGCCTTCTGATGGCCGACGCGTCGTCGCGCCTGCTGCCGCTCGCGGTCATCGGGGAGGGCGGGCTGGCGATCGCGGGTGGCGTGTGGCTGTACGCGGCGGCGTATCCGGTCGCAGTGGGTGCGACGTGGGCGGCGCTGGGGAGCGGCGTCGCCGTCGCCGCTGGGCTCGCGCTCGTCCAGTGGTGGCTGCAGACGCGGGCTCCGCACGCGGCGCTGGTGCGGGATCTGCGCGACCTGCAGCGGACCGTCTTCGAGCCGCTGTTCGGATCGCTGTCGGTGCCCGACATGGTGGCGATCAGTGCGCTCGCCGGCGTCGGCGAAGAGATGTTCTTCCGTGGCGCGCTGCAGGCCTTCGCCGGCTGGCCCATCGCCACACTGGCGTTCGGCGCCTGCCACCTGGGGTTGTCGGGGCGCGGCTGGGTCCTCGGTGCTTGGGCGGCCGTGGCAGGAGCGGTGCTCGCGTGGCTGGCCATCGCGACCGGCGGCCTGGTCGCGCCGATCGTCGCGCACGCCGGTTACGACCTCGCCGCGCTGCTCTGGATCCGACGGCAGGCGCGGATCCGGGGATGACGAGGCGTTCGGTCTGGCGGGAGGCCGCGTTGGCAGATCCGGAGGCGTGACATGGTCGCAGCGTGGTGGCAGCGCGTCGGCATCTCCTATGTGCTCCTCTACCTCCTGCCCTGGCCCCAAGTGGCGGAGCGTTGGCTGGTGGTCGGCTCAGGGAAGTTGCTGTTCGGCCTGACGCTGACCGTGTTTCCGCGCGGCAGCGGCGACACGACCTACAACTACGTCGAGATCGTCGTGCAGCTGGCACTGGCCGCGATGAGCGCCACCGCCTGGCAGACCGCGGTCCGCGGGCGCCCCGTCTCACCGCGCACGCGCGATCACGTCACCATGCTCGTGCGCTATGTGCTCGGCGCGACGATGCTCGGCTACGGCTGGGCCAAGGTGATTCCGACGCAGATGCCGGTCCCCGGCCCCGACCGCCTGCTCGACGCGGTCGGCGACATGTCTCCGATGGGCCTGCTCTGGACATTCATGGGTGCGAGCCTGCCGTACCAGATGCTCGCCGGCCTCGCCGAAGCCGTCGGCGGCCTGCTGCTGTTGTGGCGGCGCACCACGCTGCTCGGCGCGCTGATCCTCACTGGCGTGCTGATGAACGTCGTGGCGCTGAACTTTGCCTATGACGTACCGGTGAAGCTGTACTCGTCGCACCTGCTCGGCTTCGCGCTGTTGCTCGTGGCCCCGCACGCGCCTCGGCTCGTCGCTCTGCTGGTCCTGAACCGGCCCACCGCGCCCGTCGAGCTGCGGCCGTTTCCGGTGCAGCGCACGTGGGTCCGGCGCATGGCGCTCGCCGCGAAGGTCGTCGTGGTGATGTCCGTCGCAATCCCGCCGATCGTGACGAGCTATCAGAGTGCACAGCGCTACGGCTTCCTCTCGCCTCGGCACGCGCTGTCGGGCCTCTACCGCGTCAGCGCGTTCACGCGCACGGACGGGACGGCCGTCGACGATGGGACGCGGCGCTGGGTCCGGCTGGCGGTCGATACATCGGGCGGGAGCATGGTGCTCGTCCGTGCCGACGGCGCCAAGCAGCGCGTCTCGCTGATCATCGATCCGAGGCGCGGCGTCTGGACGATGCAGACGCCGGAGGAGGGCGCGGTGCGGCTCGGCTACCGGGTGGGCGCGAATGGCGTGATCACATTGGACGGGACCATGGCGAACGATCCCGTCCAGATGGTGCTGACGCCGGAGGGCGAGAGCCTGCTGCTCGGGCGCGGCTTCCACTGGATCAACGAGTACCCGTTCAATCGCTGATCCGCCGGCCGGCCGCCCCGCCCTCACGCGAGCGGCGGCGCGCTACTGCAGCGCGTAGGCGATGACGGTGTTCCCGGCGAACGTCGGCACGTAGACGGTGGCGGTATCGGGATCGAACCCGATGTCGGCCGAGTTCTGCTTGGCCGGACGGGTGTCCATCAGCATGTGCTTCGAGCCGTCGGCGCCAACGTGATAGATCACGCCACCCCAGCTCGAGACGATGAAGCCGCCGCCCTTGATCGGCTCGACGCCGTCGGTGCCGCCTTCCATGCCCTCGGCCACCATCTTCAGCGTCTTGTCGGCCTGGACCTGGTACAGCGTGCCGGCATCGAGCAGATACAGATCGGCGCCATGGGCGAGCAGACCGTTCGGTCCCTTGAGCCCTTCGAGGAGCGTCGTGACGGTGGTGCCCACGATCTTGTGCACCTTCTTGGTCTCCGAGTCGGAGACGTAGATCGCGCCCTTGGCGTCCATCGTCAGGTCGTTGAGCCGCGACGCGCCCGGCACGGGCACGCGTGTGGCGATGGTGCCCTTGGCGACGTCGATGCCGACGACCTCGCTGAGGTCGGCCACCCACAGCGTGCCCTTGGCCAGGGCCATCCCCTTCGGGGCGTTCAGGCCCTTGACCCACTCGGCGGCGATGACCTTGCCGTCGAGCCCGAGCTTGCCGATCGAGCCGGCGCCGTCCTTGCCCCACGGCTCGCCCTCGATGTTGGAGACGTAGAGGACCTTGCCGGCCTTGTCGAAGTAGACCGACTCCGGCACCTTGAAGCTGGCCTCCGATTCCCACTTCTTGACCAGCTTCGGTTGGGCGGCGAGCGGAGCAGCGACGCCGAACGCGCCGGCAACGGCGGCGGCGAAGAATAACGTTTTGTTCATGGCCGAGAGTATCTGCCGAACCCGTCGGTCCACTCAACCGGGACGGGCGGCCGCGTCAGCCGCGTCCGACGAACGGCATCTTGGTGGCCATGATCGTCATCGAGAGCACGTTGGTCTCGAGCGGCAGTCCGGCCATGAAGACGACGGCCTGGGCGACGTGGGCGACGTCCATCCGCGGCTCGGGCCGCATGGCGCCGTCCGCCTGCTTGGCGCCAGCCGGCATGCGCTCGGTCAGCGGCGTCACGGCGTTGCCGATGTCGATCTGCCCACAGGCGATGTCGTAGGCGCGGCCGTCCAGGGCCAGGCTCTTGCTCAGGCCGCTGACGGCGTGCTTGGTGGCGACGTAGGCCGCGGAATCGGGCCGCGGCGAGAAGGCCGAGATCGATCCGTTGTTGATGATCCGACCGCCCTGCGGACGCTGCGCCTTCATCTGGCGGAAGGCGCCCTGCGCGCACAGGAACATGCCGGTCAGGTTGACGTCGACGACCGCCTGCCATTTCTCGAACGGCAGATCCTCGAACGGCGCGCTGGCGCCGGCTCCGGCGTTGTTGAACAACAGGTCGAGACGATCCCAGGCCGCGTGCACGCGCTCGAACAATCCGCGCACGGCATCCGGCTGGGTCACATCGGTGGGCACGGCCAGCGCCCGGTCGCCGGCGGCCGCCACGGCGGCGGTTTCGGCGAGCGCCTCGGCCCGACGGCCGGCGAGTGCGACGTGATACCCCTGGGCGAGCAGGGCGAGCGCGACAGCGCGGCCGATGCCGCTGCCGGCGCCGGTGACGATGGCGATGCGAGGCGAAGTGGACATCAGCCGGGCATCCTATACGATGGCGGGCGATGCGTCTGGCCGTCGTCGTTCTCGTCGCCGCCTGGCTCCACACGGCGCCCGTGTCCGCGCAGCAGCGTCCGCTGGTCACCGAGGATCCCGAGACGATCGGCGGCGGCCGGGTGCTCGTCGAGGCGGGTCTCGAGACGGCCCGCGACATCTTCCTGCCCGGGTCGGGGCTGACCGGCAACCTGCTCAAGCTGCCGACCCTCGGCGTCAGCATCGGGCTCAGCTCGATCGCCGAGTTGCAGTTCGACGGCGCGCTCTATCAGCGCCTCGACATCACCCGGCGGGATCCGGCCCCGCTGGCCTTCAAGCTGAAAGACGACGGCGACTCGACCAGTGACATCGACGACCTGGTGATCGCCACCAAGCTGAAGATCATCGGCGAGCACGTCCGGCGGCCGTCGATTGGATTGCGGCTGGCCACCAAGCTCCCCAACGCCAGCAACGAGACCGGGCTGGGCCTCGATACCCTCGACTTCTCGGCGACGATCCTGGTGGGCAAGACGGCCGGCTCGACGCGGTATGTCGGCAACGTCGGCCTGGCCATCCTCGGCGACCCCATCCGTGGCGACCGGCAGTTCGACGTGCTGATCTATGGCCTGTCGGCGGCCCACGCGCTGCGGGAGGGCCTCGAGGTGGTGGGGGAGGTACACGGACACTTCCAGTGGGCCTGGGACTTCCCGCCACCGGGCGCCGAGTCGAGGGCGACGTTCCGGGGCGGCGTCCGCTACACGCGCGGCGCCGGCCGGATCGACGCCGGCCTGCTCGTCGGGACGACGTCCCGCGACCCCGGGTTCGGCCTCACGCTGGGCTATACCCATGTACTGGACGCCTTCACGCCGCCGTAGTGGAGCCGGGAGCCGCCGGCCCGGATCGGGGCTGTCGGTGCGACGACACCTCGCGCGGCGGCGGCACGCGAAAACCACGGATTTCCCGTCAGGCGCAACCTGGGCACCGTGCTTGCTCCTTGTCGGGCCGTGCCGGGACTGATCCTGGCACCAGGAGTAGCCGCATGAATCCGATCCAGCCGGGCGCGTCCATCCAGGAGATGGCGCGATCCCTGATGCGCACCGTCGACAGCAACGGCAACGGAGAGCTGTCGACCGAAGAATTCACCTCGTTCCTCGCCAAGCTGATGACCGGTGTCCAGACCGGCGTCTCGACGAGCCCGGCCGCGGTGACGACCGCCGCCGCGACCTCGGGTGCCGCCGCCACCGGCGCCAGCCTGAAGTTCGAAGGCTTCGACTTCAACAAGGGCGCCGACCCGGCCAAGTCGGCGAAGTACGCCTTCGCCGCGGCGGCCCAGAAGGCCGGCTCGATGCCGACCGGCAAGGCCGACGCCGAGACGTGGTTCAACGCCAACGTCAAGGGCGAGATGGAGAAGCTCGGTCACCAGGTCGACTGGGTGAAGGGCGACCGCTTCCAGTTCACCAACTGGCAGGGGACCTTCGTCGTCGACTACGTCCGCGGCGCCGCATCGAGCAACCCTGCCTTGGCCTGGCAGGTCGAATAGCGCCGCGCTGCGGTGCCCGACCTGGCCGTTGTTTGTGCGACCCGCGCCCTCCGCGCGGGTCGGGCAGCCTCTGGAGCCGCGGCCCTGAGCCGTCGGCGCTGGGCGCGCCGCCGGCAGCCGCGGCGGCTGCTCGTCGTCGACTACGTGCGCGGCGCGGCGTCGACCAGTCCGGCGCTGGCCTGGCAGGTCGAGTAGGCGAATCGCGCGGCGAGGGCGGTGCCGCGGCAACGCTGGCCCGCCCGCTCCTCGCGGCTCGCTCGCCGGGCGCCTCGCCCGTCTCGGTGCCTCGCGGGACTTGCACCACGGGCTGCTAGACTCATCAGCCAGCGATGGCCGATTCGATTGAGATCCTGAAGGCGCACGCCTACGGGAACGACTTCCTCTACGCGTCCGCCGAGGCCGTGGCCAGTCAGGGCCTCGACGTGGCCGCGTTCGCCCGCGCGACCTGCGCCCGACACACCGGTGTCGGCGCCGACGGGCTGATCCTCTACACCCCGGACGCCCGGGGCGCGACGATGCGCCTCCTCAACGCCGACGGCAGTCCGTCCGAGGTCTCGGGCAACGGGCTGCGCGGGCTCGGCGCGATTCTCGCCGAGGATCGGCAGCTGCCGGTCGGTGACACGCTGCACGTGCGGACCGGGGCCGGCATGAAGACGCTGACGCTGGTGTCGCGCGACGACGTCACCGCGCGCCTCGTCTTCCGCGCCGACATGGGACCGGCCGAAGACGTCGCCCGGACGCACATCGACGCGGCGGGGGAGCGCTTCGACGCCGTGACGCTGCGCGTCGGCAACCCGCAGTGCGTGATCCTCGGTCCGCTCGACGAGGCTCGCCTGCATCGCATCGGCCCGGCGCTCCAGCACCACCCGGCGTTCCCGGACGCGGTGAACGTCGAGCTCGCACACGTCGAGGCGCCGGATCGCGTGCGCATCCTGATCTGGGAGCGCGGGGTCGGCCCGACGGAATCGTCGGGCACGGGCTCGTGCGCCTCGGCGGTCGCGGCGGCGTTCGCCGGCGGCGCCGGGCGGGACGTCGAGGTCATCGCCCCGGGCGGCTCGCAGCGCGTCGAGTGGGACGCCCAGAACACGGTGTGGCTGACCGGCTGGGCCGAGGTCGTGCTGCGCGGCCGCTGGCTCCGCCCCCCGCCGGCATGAGACGCCTGCACGAGGCGATCGGCGCGGTCGAGACCTACTCGCCGGCCGAGGAGCGCTTCAACCGGCGCCGCCGTACCGCCGGTCTCTTCATCGCCCCGGCGGTCCTGCTGGTGGTGTGGCTTCTGCCGCTCTCGGGCCTCTCGACGAACGCGCATCGCCTGGCCGCGGTGATGGCGGCGGTCGTCGTGCTGTGGGTGAGCGAGGCGCTGCCGATGGCGGTGACCGCGCTGCTCGGTCCGGCACTGGCGGTCGTCTTCCACGTGGCCCCGGCGCGGCGCGCACTGGCCTCCTTCGCCGATCCGATCATCTTCCTGTTCATCGGCAGTTTCGTGCTGGCCGAGGCGATGTTCGTGCACGGCCTCGACCGGCGCATCGCCTACACGACCCTGTCCTCGCGGCTGGTGGGCGCCAGCGCGGTGCGGATGCTCGTCGCCTACGGCGGCGTGGCGATGCTCATCTCGATGTGGATCAGCAACACCGCGACCACCGCGATGCTGTTCCCGATCGGCCTGTCGATCGTCGGCCACGTCGGCTTGCGCGGCACGGTCGCCCCGGACGCCCTGCGCCGCTTCGCGATCAGCATGATGCTGGTCACGTCGTTCGCCGCCTCGGTGGGGGGCATGGCGACGCCGGTCGGCACGCCGCCCAATCTGATCGGCCTGGGTTTCATCGCCCGGCTCGGCGGGCACCCGGTCAGCTTCCTGGCCTGGAGCAGTCTCGGCATCCCGCTGGTGCTGGTGATGACGGCGCTGCTCCTGGCGTGGTTCGCCTGGTGGGGCGCCCGCGGCCTGCGCGTCGATGCGGAAGGGATCGCGCTCGTCCGGGCGGAACGCGACACGCTCGGCCCGTGGACGCGCGGGCAGCGCAACGTCATCGTGGCGTTCGCGGTGGCGGTGTTCCTCTGGGTCGCGCCGGGGCTGGCCGCGATCGTCGGCCAGGACGGATCACGGGCGATGCAGATCTTCGCCGCATCCGTCCCCGAGAGCATCGCCGCGCTGATCGGCGCGGTGCTGCTCTTCGTCCTGCCGATCGACTGGCGACAACGCCGGTTCACACTCACGTGGGACCAGGCCGCCGGCATCGACTGGGGGATCATCCTGCTCTACGGCGGCGGCCTGGCGTTGGGCGATCTCGCTTTCGAGACCGGCTTGGCCAGCTGGCTGGGCGCGGGGCTGACCTCGGTGCTGCCGGTGCACACGGAACTGGCGTTGACGATCGCGTTCACCGGCGCGGCCATCGCGCTGTCGGAGGCGACCTCGAACGCCGCCTCGGCGAACATGATCGTGCCGGTCGCGATCGCCGTCGCCCAGGCCGCCGGGGTGGAACCACTGCGACCGGCGTTGGCCGCGACGTTGGGCGCCAGCATGGGCTTCATGATGCCGATCTCGACGGCGCCGAACGCGATCGTCTACAGCTCCGGCTACGTGCCGATCGGCGCGATGATGCGCCACGGACTGCTGCTCGACGCCATCAGCTTCGTCGTGATCGTGGCCGCGGTCACGCTGCTCGGCCCGCTCGTCGGGTTGTAGGCCGCGTCCCGCGGAGCGCCGCGGACGTCAGCGGCGGAGCAGTTCGGCGGTGAACGCGGCGAGCCGATCCTGGATCGCTTTCGTCCGCTCGGCCGCACGCGGGTAGTCGCCGGTGGCGACCGCTGAGCGCGCTTCTTGCAATTGCCCGGTGAGCTCGTCGAGGCCGGGGCCGATGCGGGCGCGCTGCTCGCGCGTGCCGGCGGGCCCGGCGAGGCGGGCGCGGGCCGTCTCGACACCGCGGGCGGCAGTCTGGATCGCCAGCGCCACGTCGGTGGCGGCGCGGGCGCGGGCCGTGGATGCTTCGCGCGCCGCGATGCGCGCCTGTTCCCGCGCGTCGAGGGCGAAGCTGAGGGCCTGGCGGTAGTCGCGTTCGGTGACGGCGTCGTGGGCCTTCTTCAGCGCGGCGTCGGCGGCCTGGAACTCGGGGCGGGCGTAGGCCTCCGCTCCGGCGGCGCGAGCGGCATCGAGGGCGCCCTGGGCCTGGCTGATCTCGCGCGTCGGCGGCTCCGCGCACGCCGTCAGCAGGACGGCGCCGAGCAGCATGGCGGCCACGTGCGGCACGAAGGATCGAACCTGCGGCATCGCAGAAAAGTATAAGGCAGGCTCGGGTAGCTGCCGCGAATCCCGGGAGGCAGGGGTGGGGGAGTGAAGGCGCTGGCGGAGGCCGATCGACCGCGCGAGAAGCTCGTGCGTGTCGGTGCCGACGCGCTCGGCGACAACGAGCTGGTCGCGGTCGTGCTGGGCTCGGGCCAGCGCAGCCGGGGTGCGCTCGACCTGGCCAACAGCCTGCTCGCCGCCGTGGGCGGCCTGCACCGGCTGACACGGTCGTCGCCCGGCGCGCTGTGCCGCGTCCCGGGCGTCGGGGACGCCCAGGCCGCACGACTGCTGGCGGCCGTCGAGCTGGGCCGTCGGACGCTGTTGCAGCCGCCCGCGGACCGGCCGCAACTGCGGTCGCCGCGCGAGACCGCGACCTACCTCCTGCCGCGCTTCAGCGCCCGGCCGGTTGAGCACTTCGGCCTGGTGCTGCTCGACGTGCGCTGTCGCGTCATCCGCACCGCGCTGTTGTCGGTCGGCACCATCGACGCGACCACCGTCCATCCGCGCGAGGTCTTTCGCGAGGCGACGGTCGCCGGTGCGTCGAGCGTGGTTCTGTTCCATAATCACCCGTCTGGGGACCCCACGCCGAGCCCCGACGACGTGCGGTTGACCGCCCGTCTGGTCCGCGCCGGCGAGGTGATGGGCATCGAGGTGATCGATCACCTGATCCTCGCCGACCATCGCTACTACAGCTTTCGCGAGTCGGGTGGGCTCGCCGCCCTCGACACCTGACCGTGACCAAAGTCCTCTACCTCGACTGCTTCTCCGGCGTCTCGGGCGACATGCTGCTCGGGGCCTGCCTCGACGCCGGCCTGCCCCTCGATGCGCTGCGCGACGCGCTGGGCAGCCTCGGCCTCGACGACTACGCGGTGTCGTCGGAGCGGGTGCTCCGGTCCGGCATCGCCGCCACGCGCTGGCTTCTCGACGAACGGCTGCCGGCGGACACGGTGCCGGCCCAGGACGGGGGACACGGGCACCCACACCGGCACATCGCGCAGATCGAGCGGCTGATCGCGCAGTCGGCGCTGGCCCCGGCGTCGCGCGAGCGGGCGATCGCTCTGATCCGCCGCCTGGCGGCGATCGAGGCGGACATCCACCAGATGCCCATCGAGGACGTGCACCTGCACGAGGTCGGCGCCCTCGACTCGATCGTCGACATCGTCGGCGGCGTCTTCGCGCTGGAGTGGTTCGGCGCCGCGCAGATCGTCGTCTCGCCGTTGAACCTTGGCAGCGGCACGGTGCGCTGCGCCCACGGCACCTTGCCCGTACCAGCCCCCGCGACGGCACGCCTGGTCCAAGGCGTGCCGGTCTACCAGGACGGGCCGGCGGTGGAACTGACGACGCCGACCGGAGCGCTGCTGGTCACCGGTTTCGCCACCGCCTACGGGCCGATGCCGCCGATGCGGATCGACCGGATCGGCTACGGCGCCGGCCAGCGCGACTTCGCGGATCGCCCCAACGTGCTGCGTGTCCTGGTTGGGGAAGCCGATGGCCCGTCGGCGGCGGCCACGCCGACGCGGGAGCGGGTCACCCTCCTGACCTTCGAGATCGACGACATGAATCCCCAGATCTACGGGATTCTCATCGACATGCTGCTGCAGGCGGGCGCCCTCGACGTCTACTACACGGCGGTCCAGATGAAGAAAAGCCGGCCCGGCACCCTGGTGACGGTGATGACGCCCCCCGAGCGGCGGGCGGCGCTGTCGGCCATCGTCTTCCGGGAGACGACCACCCTCGGCGTGCGCTACCATGACGAAGCGCGCGAGGTCCTGGACCGCGAGATCGTGACGGTGACGACGCCCTGGGGCGGGGTGCCGATCAAGGTGGCGCGGCTCGGTAGCGCGGTCGCCAACGCCGCGCCGGAGTTCGAGGCGTGCGTGGCCCTGGCCCGCAGCCACGACGTGCCGGTCAAGGACATCCAGGCGGCGGCGATGAAAGCCTGGCTCGATCGCGCCTGATCCGTCCATTTTTCACGTCCAGCATCCGGTCCGGTTCCCCGTGCCTTCTCCCTTCTTCCTCACCACCGCGATCGACTACGCCAACGGCCGGCCCCACCTGGGCACGGCCTACGAGAAGATCACGGCCGACGTCATCGCCCGCTACAAGCGGCTGTCCGGCATCGAGACCCACTTCCTGATGGGCCTCGACGAGCACTCGCTGAACGTCTACCGCAAGGCGCGCGAGCAGGGCCTCGATCCGCTGACCTACTGCGACCAGATGGCCGCGATCTTCCGCGACGTCTGGGCGCGGCTGGACATCTCGTTCGACGACTTCATCCGCACGACCGAGCCGCGGCATCGCGTCGCGGTGCAGGCGATGACCGAGAAGATCCGGGCCGCCGGCGACCTCTACGAAGGCGTCTACGAAGGCTGGTACTGCGAATCGTGCGAGGCGTTCAAGCCGGAGAAGGATCTGGTCGACGGTCTGTGTCCGATCCATCGGACCACGCCGGCGTGGATCCGCGAGACGAACCATTTCTTCCGCCTCTCGGCGTATCGCGATCGGCTGCTGGCGCACTTCGCCGCGCATCCGGAGTTCCTCCAGCCGGACGTGCGGCGCAACGAGATCCTGCGCCTGCTCGAAGCCGGCCTCGAGGACATCTCGATCAGCCGGGCCGGGCAGCCGTGGGGCATCCCGGTCCCGCACGATCCGTCGAGCGTGGTCTACGTCTGGTTCGACGCGCTGATCAACTACATCACCGCGGTCGGCTACGGGGCCGATCCCGAGCGCCTCGCCAAGTGGTGGCCGGCCGACCTGCACATCGTCGGCAAGGACATCACCCGCTTCCACGCCGTGGTGTGGCCGGCGATGCTGATGAGCGCCGGCGAGGCACTGCCGCGGCAGGTCTTCGGCCACGGCTGGGTCCATTTCAAGGGCGAGAAGATGAGCAAGTCGCTCGGCACGGCGGTCGATCCGCTCGAAGCCGCCGAGCGCCTCGGCTGCGATCCGCTGCGGCTCTACCTGGTGAAGGAAGTGCCGTACGGCGGCGACGGCGATTTCTCGTGGGAACGCTTCGAGGAGCGCTACAACGCCGACCTGGCCAACAACCTCGGCAACCTGGTGAGCCGGGTCGCCAGCATGGCCGAGCGCTACGTCGCCGGACGGGTGGCGCCGACCGGCGATCCCGGACCGCTGGCGGCGGCCGCCGGCGAGACGCTGGCGGCTTACCGCGCGGCGATGGACGTCTACGCGCTGCACGACGCCGCCAACGCCATCTACCGCCTGCTCGGCGCCGCCAACGAGTACATCGAACAGACGGCGCCGTGGAAGCTGGCGAAGGATCCGGCCCACGCGGATCGACTCGGCCAGGTGCTGTTCGACGTGGCCGAGGTGTTGCGCGTCGCCGCCGTGCTGCTGCTGCCGGTGATGCCCGGCTCGGCTCGTGAAATACTGCGGCGGGTGGGCGAGACCGCCGATCCGGCGACGCTGCGGCTCGATGACGCGGCGTGGAAGCCGTCCGGTGAGCGGACGCTGGTGAAAGGGGAGGCCCTGTGGCCGCGGCTCGAGGCCGCGAGCGCGCCGGCGCCGCCCGTACGAGGAGCTATGAGCGATTCTCCGACTCCGCCGCCGGCACCGTCGCCGGCGAGCCCTGCCACACCGCCGGCTCCATCGGCGAGCGTCGCCTCGACCCCGGCCGAGGCCCCGACGCCGAACGCCGGCCCAGGCGCGGCACCGCCGACGGCACCCGCCGCCGCCGACGTGGCGCGCATCACGTTCGACGATCTGATGAGGGTCGACCTGCGCGTCGCCAAGGTGCTCGCCGCCGAGCGCGTGCCGAAGTCGAGCAAGCTGCTCAAGCTGAGCGTCGACGTCGGCACCGAGACGCGCACGATCGTCGCCGGTCTCGGCGAGGCCTACGAGCCCGAGGCGATGGTCGGTCGGACGATCGCCATCGTCGCCAATCTGGCGCCGCGCAAAATGATGGGCATCGAGTCGAACGGCATGGTGCTCGCCGGCGGACCGGACGGCGCCAAGCCGGAGCTGGTCACGTTCGCGGATCCGCCGCCGCCACCGGGGTCGAGGATTCGATGACCGAGCCCGGCGGCCCCGCCGGGTCGACGCCGTCCGATCCGCTCCGGCCGATCGACTCGCACTGTCACCTCGCTGACGACGCCTTCAAGGCCGACATCATCGACGTGGTGCTGCGGGCGCGGACGGCCGGCGCGCCGACCGCGCTCTGCATCATCGACGCCGGCGAAGCCGAGGAGCTCCGCCGTGTGCCGGCGCTGAAGGAGCTGTGGTCGAGCGTGCGGTTCTCGGTCGGCGTGCACCCGATGCGCGCCGACACCTACCGCAGCGATCCGCAGGGCGTGGTCCCGGCGATCGAGAAGGCGCTGGCCGCCGTCCCCGACGCCTGCGCGCTCGGCGAGATGGGGCTCGACTACCACTACGACTACGCCAAGCCGGCCCTCCAGCAGGCCGTGTTCGCCGCCCAGGTCAAGCTGGCGCGGACGCGGCGGCTGCCGGTCATCGTCCACACCAGGGAAGCGGACCAGGACACGATCCGGATCTTGAAGGACTCGGGCAAGGGCGAGGTCCGGGGCGTGTTCCACTGCTTCACGGGCGACGCCGCCCTCGCCTCGGCCGCCCTCGAGCTGGGGTTCTTCCTGTCGTTTTCGGGGATCGTGTCGTTCCCGAAGTCGGACGCGTTGCGCGCCGTGGCCGCGACGGTGCCAGCCGACCGGCTGCTCATCGAAACCGACAGCCCGTACCTGGCCCCGGTGCCGCATCGGGGCAAGCGGAACGAACCGGCGCTGGTCATCCACGTGGCCGAGGCCCTGGCCGCGGCGCGCCGCAGTACGCCGGCGGCGATCGTCCAGCAGACGGCCGCCAACTTCCACGCGCTGTTCGGCAAGCGCTGACGCCGTCAGCGCTCCTTCCTCCGAGAGTGTCGACGTCGCGCTTGGGCGCCGACGCCCTGAGGCGGGGCGAACATTCCCTACGCGCTCCGGTTACGCAAGCCGGTAGACCGCGCGCCAGCCGCGCCGGCCGTTGACGCGCCGCCAAGCGGCGCGCTGCACGGCCGCAACTGACGTCGCCGGACCTAAACCGGTCGCGCCTTCGCGCGACCTGCCGGCAGTGAGCTTCCGCGCGGTCTACGCTGTCGCCGGCGTCGGCTTGCTCCACAGTCGCACTCCGGGAACGCCCGCCCCGCTCCACCGCGGCGTCCCGAGCAGCAAGCGGGGGTAGTGGACCAGTTCGGAAATGGCCCTGGGCTGAAACCGCTTGACGTGGCACGGTAACTCGCCTGATCCATTTCACGAGTCCGGTGTCTGATTCCACGGAGGAAGCTGTGGAGAAACGTTCGACGGGGCGAAACTTGCGACCGGTCACGCTTACCCTCGGCGCTTGGGGTTGGATCGTCTTGACGCTAGCTATCCTGGCCGTCCTGGTCTGGATCATGCAGCTCTCGCCGTTTGACGTGTTCTAGGTGTCAAGCAGCCCCACGATCTCCCCGATCGTCCAGACGCGATCCGAATCGCC
>JBDSLU010000138.1:0-15979 GCA_039916225.1 Vicinamibacteraceae bacterium | reverse complement strand
CCGTTGGCGCGGTGGGGATTGGTGCTTATCAAGGTACGATCGCGTTGCAGGAGCTGATACTCGGGTACGACCCGTACACAGGAAGACCTCTGACGATTGAAGACAGAATCGACGTAGCTGCTGGTCTCGCCGGCGGGGCAGTAGGCGGTGGCCTTGCAGGACGCGGAGGTGAATTCTGGGTCGGGCCACGTTGCCGCATCGCCCCTTTCGGCAATCGGACCGGTAACAAGACGGGCGAACTACCGCACTATCATCGTGCTACGCCAGACCCGCAGCGCCCCGGCGAATCGATGCCCAACCAGGGACTGCGACGTCATCGCCCATGGGATGGCAAACCTGGCGACAAATCGTTCTGGGAGAGATTCTAACAATGGCTGAGATTCGCCTCCCGATCGTCGTGAATGATTCTGGTGACGTATCGGCGTTCGCTTCCATAGAAGAAGCGGAGCGTTTCCTGGAGCCTGAAGATATCGGGCAGGGTGAGGTGTTCGATGCGGATGGGCGCGTACTGATCAGCAGTGTCACTAGGCATTTGCTGGCCAAGCGAGTCAGACTGACACCCTCCGAAGAGGTGGTGCCGGACAGGCTGCGACGGGCGTTAGTCAGCTACCTAGAGGCTCTTGGGGGCCGTCCTTCAAGGCCCTTTGGCGAATGGGCCCTCGACGCGTTGGTCGACGAAATCGCCGACCTGCAGCGCATTGGGCCCAAGTAGCAAACCCGGGACCTTCGTCTGTCTCCAAGGGCACAACGGACGCCATCTGTTGAAAATTCAGCCGCGAGTTATGACGGGACTTGCCTCAGAGCGACGCAGGGAACGCACGGACCGACGACGCCAGCCGTGAGCGGTAGCCGGGAGGGTTCGAGGAACTCCGGGTGGTGCAACCAGGTGCAAGGCGCCACGGCAGCGATGGCATTCACGGCACTCTCGGCAACGTGGTTTCTGTAAGTTGCAAATCTACAGGAAGTGATCGGGTTCGAATCCCACCCTCTCCGCCATTCTAACCTGCTGAAAAAAACAGGCTTATATTGTTGTGTTTATGTCCGCGTGCTCTTCGCGTGCGCGGCGTCGCCGGGTTCTTCGCCTCATAGCCCTCGAAAAGGTCCGATTTGGCTGGCTGGCACGTGGGTGGGTTATCCACCCATGTGCCGAACCGCTGCCGAAATGGTCTAGAGGCAGACCGGGAGGCAGCGACTCGGTGGCGGGCCGGTTGGTGTGCACGGCGACCGGTCTCGAGGCTCCTGGTTCCAATCGAAGTTCCGCTCCCATGAGACGGAGCAACGCGTCCACGTCACACCCTTGGCGCAGCAGGAGCGTGAGCTTCTCCTCTTGGAAGGGCGTCAGCAGCCGTTGGGTGAACTCCTCACCCTGCATCGGCGCGATGCTGATCGTGGGTTCTCCTCGGCGCTTCCGCTCAGCACCGGCAGGAGCAGCCCGCCGCGCTCACCGTGAGGGCCGGACCGAGGCCGGCTGCAGCACTGATCGGTACGTGGCGGCGAGGGTCGAGATGGCCGTGAAGTGCATCGGCTGGTTGTGCCGAGCCCGCGCGATGTTTAGCTGGATCTCCTTCGACACGCTGTCCGCAGCCGTCGTATTTAGGCAATCACCGCGCGGTCGAGCGCGATTCTCGACGCACAGCCCATCGACGCTGCTGCCAGCAGGGCGAGGAGCAAAAGCCAGGCGGCTACCAAATGTTGGGTCACGAGCGTCCGTCGAGAGCGGCAGCGTCACGGCTTACAACCAGTGTCTGTGTTGAAACCAGGCCAGCATGCCGATCGGCAGCATGAGACCCACGGCGATCATCGACCACATCAACGCGTCGGAATGGACCCACTCTTTTAGGAACGGTAGGTTCTCGAAGTTCTGCCCGGAGAAACCGACCACGAACGACAGTGGCAGGAACACCGCACTCATCACCGTGAGGTATTTCATCATCTCGTTCGTGCGCAACCCTATCGCCGACAGGTAGGCGTCGAGCGCGTTGCCCAGCAGGTCGCGGTTGGCTTCGATCGATTCGTTGATGCGGATGAGATGGTCGTAGACGTCCCGCAGGTAGAGCGCCGTCCGTTCGCTGATCCGTGGGTCGCCGCGCTTCGACAGCAGCCCTTGCACATCGCGTTGCGGCGAGAGCACCTTACGCATCAGGACAAGCTGTCGCTTCAACGCGAAGATGCGATGCCGGTGCTCCGGTTTCGGCGACGACAAGACAGAGTCTTCGATGACGTCGAGCTCGCCGGCCACGCGATCCAGGATGGGAAATGTGTCGTCCACGATGCCGTCGAGCGCGAGATAGTACGCAAAGTCCACGCCTCGTGCGAGCGTTCGTCGAGATCAGGCCGGGGTCGCGCCCTGGCGAGCGAACACTCGTCGTCGGAACGCCGCCCTCCGAACCCGGGCTCCGCGAGGACCTCGTCGACGATGTCGAGTCCGCCTTTGCCGTCCTGGAGCGCCGGGGATGGGTGTCCGCGTTCAGCGACATCGAGCTGGTTGTCCCGCAACCCTTGATGACGGTGTCCGCGCCCGTCGAGCTCATCCGGTCGTTGATGGACAAGGGGATTACTCGCCCGCAGTTCCAGGAGCGTTGGCACCTCGCGCGCCTGGGTTCTCCTTGATTGGACTGTCCGGACGACCGGATACTGCCGATAGCCTGTGTTGAGGCTGCGTCCTGTCTTCCATTCGCATGCGCCATACGCTCGTTCTTGCCCGACTTCTGGCCCGCGCAACCTGCGTGTGGGCCGTTGTTGCGCTGTTCGCCCCTTCCCCCGCGGCCCAAGAGGTGCCACACGCGCCTGTCTTCCGAGCGTTCGTCGACTTGGTGCCGGTAACAGCCGTCGTTCGGGACGAGCGTGGACGCCCCATTCGCGACCTGCGGCGGGAGGAGTTCGTGGTGCTCGAAGGCGGCCGGCCGCGTCCCATCGTTGATTTCGACGTCAGGGACCAGGGGCCGGTAAGCCTGGCTCTCCTGATGGACACCAGCGGCAGCATGCGGGTCGGGCGCCTGCGTGAGGCCTCGCGCGAGGCCGTGGAGTATCTCCTAAGCTGGGTGCAGCCGGCCGCCGACGAAGTCGGGCTGTTCTCGTTCGATCGCGACCTTCGCCAGGAGGTCGGATTCACCAAGGATCTCGCGCTCATTCGCAACGGCGTCGCCAGCCTGGAAGGAATGGGCCAGACTTCCCTCTACGACGCGATCGCGCTCACCGCCAAGACCCTCGGCGACCGTCCGTCGCCGCGGCGCGCGGTGATCGTGATCACGGACGGCGTCGACACGAGCAGCACCTTGACGGCAGCGGAGGTCTCGGGGCTTGCGAGCGCGATCGACGTGCCCGTGTACGTCATCGCGGTGCTCTCGCCGCTGGACCACCCCGGCACTGACTACGCCGTGCCGAGCGCGACGGGATCGCCAGTAGCCACCCAGCTCGCGAACCTCGCGTTCTGGACGGGCGGTGACCTGATCATGGCCAGCTCGCCGGCGCACGCGAGCGAAGCGGCGCGCGACATCCTGACGCAACTGCGGCATCAGTATCTGCTGGCCTTCGAATCGACTCGAGCCCGTGGCTGGTACGACCTCGAGGTCCAGGTGCGGCGGAAGGGTGCGAGCGTTCGCGCCCGCAGCGGCTACTTCGGGGGCGGTGCCAAGCCGGCCTTTCCGAGCCGGGCCTCGCGGCGTGATGTGCGGCCGCGGTCGGGCGCCTCATAGGCCCTGACCTCGCGGGCGGGCCGCCACTCAGCGGCTGGGCCGCCGTACGAGTCTGACGCGCTGGTTGGACGGATCGAGGATGACCAGGACGTTGCGGAGCCACTCCGTCCCCATTGTCGGAACACGTACCTGACTGGAGAACAGCACACTCGGTCGTGCGTGTGATCGCTCCAGCAGGCTGACGTCTCCGGCGAGCTGCGCTTCGGTCACGGCGATGACGCCGCCTCTGGACCGGATCGTATGGCTCGCGCTGGACCGTTTCTCGAGCGGTAGCTGGGCGGCCATCGTTGCCGGAAGAACGATCCCACCCGCGAACCACAAGTCGAGCGCGCACTTCACCTCGCGTTCGGGCGATCGCAACGGGCACACCCGCGTCGTGAGCGGCCTGCCCAATGCCAAAGATGGACACGCCATCCGGGGCGGGCAGGTGTCCTGTCGCGATCGCGACCTTCCAGGCCGCGTAGTCGATCGTGACGAGACGGCCCTTCCATACCTCGGCTCCCAAAATGCCTTTCGGCCGCGAAGCTGGACCGAACTCCGGCACCAAGGTCGTCATGTCGATCGGCTCGGCAGCGATAGCGGGCATCGGCACGGCTCCGATCTCCACATCGATCACGTAACCACGCGGCGGCTGCGCCAACAAGCTCGAGCGGAAGCGAGACGGTGACCGGCTCGGCGGATGGCACCACTCGCGGCGTGACTTGTCCGCGCACCACAGCACCAAGGGCGAACGTGACGCCTAAAGAGAACGGGCAGGATGCTCGCGGCGCTCAGAGCAGCGTTCCCCTTAGGATGACCATCGCGACCGAGAAGTACAGCACGAGTCCCGTGACATCGACCAGCGTGGCCACGAACGGCGCGGACGACGTGGCGGGATCGAAGCCGAGCCGGCGGAGCAGGAATGGCAGCAGCGATCCGATCAGCGTGCCCCAGAGCACGATGCCGACCAGTGCCAGCGCCACCGTGATTGCCACGAGCAGCCAGTGTGGCCCGTAGATGTCCGAAAAGCCGCTCCACACGGTGATGCGCAGGAAGCCGATGCTGCCGAGGATGGTGCCGAGCGCCAGGCCGGCGAGCAGTTCGCGGCGCATCACGCGCCACCAGTCCGACAGCCTGAGCTCCCCGAGCGCCAGGGCGCGAATCACCAAGGTCGAGGCCTGCGATCCCGAGTTGCCGCCGCTCGAGATGATCAGCGGCACGAACAGGGCGAGCACGACGGCCTTGGCGATCTCCTCCTCGAAGGCCCCCATCGCGGTCGCGGTCAACATCTCGCCCAGGAACAGCGCCGTGAGCCAGCCGGCGCGCTTCCGGATCATCTTGCCGAAGGCGATGCGCATGTACGGCTCGTCGAGGGCTTCCGAGCCGCCAATTCGGTGAATCTCTCGCGTTGCCGTCGCCTCGGCCACGTCGAGCACGTCGTCGATGGTGACGATCCCGATGAGCACGCCGGCCGTGTCGGTCACCGGCAGCGCGGTGCGATCGTGCTGGCGGAACGCCGCGACGGCGGTGTCCTGATCGTCGGTCGCCTTGAGCGCGACGAACCGGCGATCCATCAGCTCCGATACCTGGCGCTCCGGGTCCGTGAGCAGGAACTCGCGGATGCGGATGTCGTCCACCAGTGCGTGGTGGTCGTCGACGACGTAGAGGACGTTCAGCGTCTCGCTGTCGCGGCCATGCGTGCGGACGTACTCGAGGACCTCGCGCACCGTCCAGTGCTCCCTGACGGCCACGTAGTCCGGCGTCATCAGCCGGCCGATGGAACCGTCCGGGTAGCCGAGCAGGTTGACCGCGACGGCCCGCTCCTCCGCCGTCAGCAAGGCGAGCAGCTGGCGGGTCGCGGCGGCCGGAAGCTCCTCGAGGAACATCGTGCGATCGTCTGGCGCCATCTCGTTCAGGAGGGCGGCGACGTCCTCCTGCGCCATGGCCTTGAGCAGGGCCTCCTGCGAATCGTGGGACAGGTACTCGAAGACCGCGGCGGCATCCTTGCGCGGCAGGACGCGAAAGGCGACGACCTGATCCTCGACGCCGAGGGCGGTGAGCACTTCGGCGACGTCGTTGGGCGGCCGGTTCCGCACCATGTCGCGCAGCTGCGTGAAGTCGCGGGCGCGGATGACGGCCGTGAGCTCCTCGGCCGGCTGTGCGGTCGCGCGGATTCGCGCCATGACATCGGCCCGGTCTGAACTGTTCAGCTGTTCTTCCATGTGCGTAAGGGCCGCTCTAACGACGTCGTGGTGGTGGACATGAGGACCGATGGTTCGCACCGCGTCGCGCCAGACGCGGTGGATGAGATCGAGATCGGCTGAGCTGAGCGCAGGCACATGCGCGCCGAGCTGATAACTGTCCGTCCGGCCGCTGCGGTGATGGATCACGAGGCGCACGTCGAGATCGCCCGGCTTGGCCGTGCGCTCCCACGCTTCGCCCAGCAGGCGCGCCTGATCGGCTGCTGACAGGGTGGCCGACTCGCCGACGTAGACGGCCGCAGAGCGCAGTTGGACCACGGCAGTGGCGAGGCCGTCGGCGACCGTCGGAGCCGAGACGACGAGGAGCCGGACCGGTCGGGCGTAGCGCTCGACCAGCGTGATTACTCGCGCGAAGAGCAGGCGCTCCGCCGGCAAGGGCGTCGAGCCGTCCGTGCTCGCGCCGTCCGCGTCGGTGCCGCGCAGGCGCACCGTCACCACCACGACCTCGCGATCGGCCGCGCTCTGCAGGGCCGCGGCGACGTGGTCGAGCGCGTGTGGATGCCGGACCGCGACGAGCAGGTTGCCGGGCTGCGCCTGCGCCTCCTGCAGCGCGATGGCCGACGAGGCGAGGAGCTCGAACCCCTGAGCCTCTGCCGCCTCGTCGTCCTCTAACGCCCGGCGCGGTCGCAGCAACGCCAGGACGAGCACCACGAGCAGGGCTGTCGAGGCGAGCCATGCGCCATCGCCGTGCGCCAGCATCGCGACACTCACCAGCGTCACTCCCGCCGCCAGGAGAACGAGCGCGGTGGTCCCGCGCCGGGACATGCCCTCCTGCCCTCGCGGCACCGACAAGGCCGGCGCCTTCGGTAGGGTGCGTCGGAGCCGCGCGAGCGTGAGGCAGCGCAGCACGAGCGTGAACGCCACGGCGGCCGCGTAGCCGCCTGCCATCCAGCCGACGCGACCCGCACTGGCAACCACGATACCCACGGAGAGGGCGGCGACCGCGTCGATGCTGCGGGTGAGTGTGCCGAGGCGTCGATGGGGCCGCGTCAGGGCCGAGGGCAGAATGCCGGCAGTGGCGAGGCGGCGCAGCAACTGCTCCGCATCGCCGAGCGCGCTTTGAACCGCCGGAACGAGCAGCAGCATAGCGGCGGCGACCAGCGCGAGCTGCAGGAACGGACGCGGGGCTTGCGGCCCCGTCACGTGCTGCACGATGCCCAAGAGCGGGATGTCTGTCCACATCGGCCGCTCGGCGATCGGGATCAGCACCAAGTACCCGAGCGTGAACGCGACGAGTCCGACGCCATGGATCGCAGCGACGATGAGGCTTGTGCGCCGCAGCGCGCCCACGCGAGGCGCGGGGAACTCGTGCGCGAGTCGCGTCAGCGCATCGCCCGCGCCGATCGCCGGCAGCGCCAGCCCGCAGGCGAGCAGGGCCGCCAACAGCGAGCTGGCGCCGTCGCGGCCGAACGCGCTCGCGGCCGGAACGGGCAGCGCCACGGCCGCGCTCAGGCGCGCGGAACCTGCGAGAAACAGCGACGTCACGACCCAGGCGGCGACGACACCCAGCACGCCAACGCCCACCCAGACACCGGTTGCGACTCGCGCTGGTCCCAGTGCCCGACCGAGGCGCAGCGACAGCCAGAGCGTTCCGATGACGGCCACGGCCACGAGGGTGGCGAGGTCTTGCGTCGTCAGCTGCGTGCTCAGCGCCCAGCCGCCGAACGCCGAAGCGAGCAGGCTGGCCAGATAGTCGCCGGCGACAAGGCTGGCGAGCGCGGCCAGGAATAGCCGTTCGCCCAGAACGGCGGCCGATGCGACGCGAGACGCGCGGTCGCCGAATGCTCGCTCGACCCGACCAGGCAGCCCGCCGGGGATGAGCAACGTCCAGCTCTCGATGTCGAGCCGCCGGAGCCAGACGGCCAGCGCCGCGCCGCCCACCATCGCCGGCAGCGTCCAGGCACCGACGCGGGAGCCAGATACTCCCATCACGAAGAACAGGCCGAGGGCGAGCTCGGTAACGGCGAGGGCGGTGGCCCGCCAGACCGACAGGAACGAAACAAGCGCGGACGTCAGCAGGACGATAGGGACGCGTCGAGGCCGTCCATCATCCGCCGTTCCGACAACCATCTGCGCGTGCGCTGCCTATCGCGGGCCGAAATAGCCGGGCTTCGTCCGAGCCGCGAGGTCGCGCTGCGCGAGCCGAATGCTGATGCGCCGCCACTGCCCGTCCCGCCGCCCGTTGCTCGATGCGTAGGCCAGCGCGTACTGGCTGGCGAGCTCGTTGGTGATCTCGTTGTAAATACCGGCGAGCTGGTTCAAGTCATTTGGGAAAAATGACCGGCCCCCGGTCTGCTGGGCGAGTCTTCGCAAGGCGAATTCGGCGTCGTGTTTGGCGAGCCGGCCTTGCGCGTCCCGTTCACCCAAACCGATCGTGTAGATGGCCGTGTCCGATCTGTTGGCCGCGTCGAGCACTTCTTCGAGATTCATCAAGCTGGATGTGTCTTCGCCGTCCGAGAGCAAGACAATCGCGCGCCGCCCGGGCGCGTCGATGTCGCTTCGCGCCAGCTTGGTGAGTTCATTGAGCGAGATGTACACGGCGTTGTAGAGCGCGGTCGAGCCGTCGGCGATGGTCGAACGAATCGCTCGCTCGAGGGCGGGTTGATCCGATGTGAACGATTGGAGGATACGCACGCGCGAGTCGAAATCGACGACGGCCGCCCTGTCGTCGGGTCTGAGGCGGCGCACGAAGCCGATGGCCGACTCCTGGGCCGTCGCGAGGGCCCCGGCCATGCTCGCGCTGGTGTCGACGACGATGGCCACCGTCACGGGAAGCCCCGTCCGCATGAAGAACGTGACCGCTTGCGGATGGCCATCCTCCAGGACGAGGAAGTCCTGCTGGTCCAAGGTGGTGACGAAACGTCGGGCGCTGTCGGTCACAGTGACATTCAGCGAGATGAGGTCGACCCCAGCTCGAAAGGCAGGCTGGGACGTCTGGCGGGGCAATCGGTCCTGGCTACGTACCTCAGGGGCGCTTGCCATGCTCAGCGCGACCACAGCGATCGAAACGGCCCGACGCATGAGCATCTCCTTGACTGGCCGGCACATCGGCGGACCTCGTCATGGTACCGCACCCGTGGCTGTTGAGGCTGTGACTTCAGCGGAAGCCGACGATGACCAGCACTTCCTGGGATCATCCAGCGACAACTCGCCGTCGTGCAGGACCACAAGACATCTTCCTGCAGCTGGGGAGAGCGAGGAGGCGGCAGGACACGAACAACAAGTCGCACGCGGTCTATGACCGGCACCTGCGGAATGCCGGGCGGTCGTTGCTGTCTGGCCCGCTGACGATAGCCTCGAGCGTCATGTCCTGCATGCCGATGCGGTTGGTGAACCACGCTCTTCAGCTGAGTGAGCGGCGGTGGACAGCCGGCGCACAGCGGTGGCGAGTCCCGGCCCGCGTACCGTGTTTCCACCACTGACATCCGCGCGTGATGTGGCCGTTCCATGCTGTCCTCGACCGGTCTTCACCGGTTCGCCGATCAGGAGGCCGCCAGCCGATGAATGTCGCCATCTTCACGGACAACGACTTCGAAAAGGTGAACGGCGTGACGACCACGCTCAGAGCCGTCCTGCAGCACGCTCCGCCCGGTGTGCACGTCCGCGTCTACACGGCCGCGCGTGCGCCGGTCGACACGCCCGCGTATCTGGCGGTCGAGGCGCTCGGGGCCCCGCTGCCGTTCTATGGCGAGATGCGGATCTACGTCCCGCCGCTGGGGCGTTTCCGCCAGGCCGCGCGCGCTGATTCGGTCGACGTCATCCACATGACTACACCGGGTCCCGTCGGGCTGGCGGCGATGCGGGTGGCGCGTCAGCTCGGCGTGCCAATGGTCGGCAGCTTCCACACCGACCTGGCGGCCTACGCCAGCATCCTCAGCGGCTCGTCGCGACTCGGAGCCGCGCTGGGTCAGTTCATGCGGTGGCCGTACGGCCGCTGCGCGCGCGTCCTCGCTCCGTCCGAGGCCACCCGACGACTGCTGATGCGGACCGAGAGCGACGGCGACCGGATCGGCATCTGGCGGCGAGGCGTCGACAACGCCTGCTTCCATCCGGAACGCCGCAGCGAGGCGCTGCGACGCCGCTGGGGCGTGTCCGACGCGCGGCCCGCGATCCTCTACGTCGGTCGCGTCTCCCGTGAGAAGGGTCTCGACCTTCTCCCGCGGATCCAGAGGGCGCTCCACCGACTCGGGCTGCCGCATCGGTTTGTCATCGTCGGCCAGGGCCCGATGCGCGAGGAACTGGAGGCGCAGCTGCCGGATGCCGTCTTCACCGGCGTGCTCGATCGGGATGGCGTTGCCGAGGCCTGTGCCTCATCGGACGTGTTCGTCTTTCCGAGCCGGACCGATACCGCCGGCAACGTCGTTCTCGAGGCGCAAGCATCGGGGCTGCCGGTGCTCGTGACGAACGCTGGTGGGCCGCAGGAGAACGTGGTGAACGGGGAGAGCGGGCATGTGCTGCACGACATGGACCCGATGTCCTGGGCGTCAACGCTGGCGGCGCTCCTCCGTCGGCCGGCCCGCCGTCAACGAATGTCGGCTGCGGCACGCACCTACGCGGAATCGCGCACGTGGACGAACGCTCTCGCCCCGCTCTTCGACGCGTACCGGGACGTCGCGGTCACCGCGCGTGCGCTGCCCGCTCGTGGTTCCCTGGTGACCGGACGCGCCACGCTGGGCTGAGCGAGACGAG
Organism: Vicinamibacteraceae bacterium; assembly: GCA_039916225.1. Classification (GTDB taxonomy): domain Bacteria; phylum Acidobacteriota; class Vicinamibacteria; order Vicinamibacterales; family Vicinamibacteraceae; genus JBDSLU01. The sequence goes on along the minus strand of JBDSLU010000138.1, from coordinate 5,355 downwards.
CGCGGGTGACGGCCCCTGATGGCGACGCTGAGCCTGACGGCGGCGTCCGAGCTGAGAGGCCGGCGCGACGGACGGCGTGGCGATACGTAGCCGCAACGTGTTCATCGCTAGACGTTTGCATCCCCGTCGCCGTGCTGTGAACCGGCCCCGCTACCCTGCGGTCGCGGGCTCTTCCGCGCAGCCACGAGGACGCGATCATGGTGCGACGACGTTCGATGGCCCTCCACGTCTCGGTCTGGCGGCACGAGCGCGGCAGCCGCTGGCACGAGTTCCGATCCGCGGTCTCGCTGCACGCGCATACGAGCTACTCGCGCGAGGCGCTCGTGGACCTGCCGCGCTACCTGGTGCAGATTCCGTTCGTCGGCTCACGGGTCGAGCGCGAGCTTCGAACCGAGTGCGCGATCGACTTCTCGAAGGGATGGTGGCATCCGCCGGTCACCGCACGCGAAGTATTCGACTCCGAGTCGGCACAGATCGCAGACCGCCTTCAGCTGATGCCAATCGTCTCGCTATCCGACCACGACGATCTGCGCGCCGGCCTCGACGTGCAGCAGGTGCAGGACGTGGGGCGCGCACCGATCTCGTTCGAGTGGACGGTGCCCTACGGCCCGGGCTACTTCCATCTCGGCATCCATAACCTGCCGCCTGTTGGTGCCGCGGACTGGTTCGCTCGGCTATCGGCATTCACGGCCCAACCCGACTCTGCGGCCCTAGCGGCCCTGCTCGGCGAGCTGCAGGCATGTCGCGAGGTCCTGACCGTGTTCAACCATCCCTGGTGGGACCTTGCCGACGTCGGGGCTACCACGCACACGGCGATGCTGGACCATTTCCTGCGCGCGCACGGCAATCGGCTGCATGCGCTCGAACTGAACGGTTATCGAAGTCAGGCCGAGAACGATCGCGTGCGGACGCTGGCTGCGGAGGTCGAGCTGCCGGTCATCTCCGGCGGTGACAGGCACGGCTGCGCCCCCAACGCCCTGCTCAATCTGACGGCGGCGAGCACGTTCGCCGAGTTCGCCGAGGAGGTTCGCGGCGGCTGCAGCAGGGTCTTGATCATGCCGGAGTATCGCCAGCATCTCCTGCTGCGGACACTGGCCTCGGCGTCCGACGTGATGCGGCACTACCCCTGGCGGCCCGAGGGCCAATACTGGACCGACCGCGTCTCGTACGAAGCCAACGGCCTCAGGCCATTGTCCGACGTGTGGCCACACGGCGGACCGTTCTGGGTCCGCTCGTCGGTCCGCGTCTTGCACCTGCTGACCAGCCCGCTGCTCCGCCCGATGGTCGGCGTCGCCTTCCGCACGATGAACACGACCCTGGCCGACGAGGTCGTCAGGGCGTGACATGGACCGACCTCAGCCTCGTCCTGATCGCCGCGCTCCTGCTCGCTCTCGAGCGCGCCTGCTACCTCTCGGTGTGGCGGGAGCCGGCCCGCTTCCGACAGATCATCGTCGATCGGATAGGACCGGCCGCTGAGCCGGTTGGGGCCTTGGCCAACTTATTCGTCCTCTTCAAGGTGGTTCAGGCGGCGGTCTTTCTCGGCTGGTGCCTCTACTTCGGCGGCGGACGGCTGCTGCCGGCTGACGCGCCGCTGCCCGTGCTGGCGGCTGGCACCATGCTGATCGTCGTCGGCCAGGTGCTGAACGCCGCAGTCTTCGTGAGGCTCGGCCTGACCGGGGTGTTCTACGGAAACCGCTTCGGCCATGCGGTCCACTGGCGCTACGGCTTCCCCTTCTCCTGGCTTCGCCATCCGCAATACGTGGGGACCGTCGCGACGATTTGGGGCGTGTTCCTGGCGCTGCGGTTCCCGAACCCCGACTGGATCGTGCTGCCGCTCCTCGAGACCGCGTACTACGTCGCCGGGGCGTTCCTCGAGGACGACGCCACACCGCCGGCGTCGCTCGCGTGACGCAGCAGCGGTTGGCCCACACGCAGACGCATCCCCTCGGTCACGCCCGGGACCGGCTCGAGGCCGGGCGGGGCCAGCACGATGATCGTGGACCCATGATGGAAGTAGCCGAGCTCCTCTCCCCGCCGGAAGGACGCCTGGCAGCGGACGCGACGGGTGCGGTCATACCGGCGTCGGCTGCTCAGCCTGGCGAAGTGCAGGTGCACACTCCCCACGAGGATCGCTCCGACCGGCACCAGCACGAGCGGCGATGGCATCCCGACGAGCGCAATCGGGATGATCACTCGCTCGTTTCGGCAGTAGAGGCGCGGCACGCGCGCCAGCGCCGGCGGGTTCACGTTCCAGAGATCACCAGGCACGTGACACACGGTCGTTACGCAGCCGTCACCCGGCGCATGGAACCGGTGGTACATCGTCGATGTGAGCCGGATCGTCACGTAGTGGCCATCCCGGCAGCGCGACACGAGCTCGCGGTCCTGCAGCAAGTCATCAAGCGTGTAAATGAAACCCTTGGCCTGGACGAGCGTGGCGTCCGCGATGCGGCCGGCGGCGACGACGACGCCGTCGCAGGGGCTGACGACGATACCGGCCCTCGAATCGATCGGCCGCGCGCCGGGTTTCAGGGCGCGGGTGAAGCAGTCGTGGATGCTGCGGAACTCAGTGCGGTCGGCTTCGTCCAGGCGCAGCGCGTCACCGGCGGCGGCTCGCCAGATGGCTAGCGAGAGCCGCGCTACGAGCGGCTGCTCGACACGGCTGAACCAGCCCATGAGCCGCGTCGCAAGGCGTCGCGGAATGTGGTTGGTCACCAAATAGTTGACGCCGTCGCGGCCGACGGCCGCCCGCATGAGGGTTCTCACCAATGCTGACCTCCACCATCCAGCGCCTGCAGTTGTCGCGCGCCAAGCACCGGTCGCTGCAGGGCCACGCTCGCATCTCGAAGCGGCTGGCCCGACTGGTGCCGTTCTACGAATACGGACCGGATCGCTTCTTCGCCGTCGACGGTGCGCCGTTCGACGTCGCGGAGCAGCGCCGCGCCGGTTTCGCCCGGCTCGCGCACACGCTTTCGACACGCGCCCCCCTGACGCTGGCGGCTACGGCGGCGGCGGCCGACGGCATTTCCGATCTGCAGTTCACTGGTCGCTATCGCGTGCCCTTCCAGTTTCGGCGACTGGTCGGCGAACAGCTCAAGGTCGGCAGCTTCCTCGAGTCGTCGGACGGCGTCCGCGTCCGCGATCTCGACGGCAACGTCGCCTTCGACCTGACCGGGTCGTACGGTGTCAACGTGTTCGGACACGAACTCTACAAGCGCTGCATCGAGGATGGCGCCGCGCGCGTTCGCGCGCTCGGGCCCGTTCTTGGCAACTACCATCCAGTCGTCATCGACAACGCCGAGCGGCTGCGGCGGATCTCCGGCCTCGACGAGGTGTCCTTCCACATGTCCGGGACCGAGGCGGTCATGCAGGCTGTCCGGCTGGCCCGCTACCACACCGGCCGATCGCACCTGGTGCAGTTCGCCGGCGCGTACCACGGCTGGTGGGACGGCGTGCAGGCCGGGGTGGGCAATCCGCGTCCGGTGCGCGACGTCTACACGCTGAAGGAGCTCGACGACGCGACGCTGCGCGTCCTGCGCTCGCGGCGCGACATTGCCTGCGTGCTGGTCAACCCGCTGCAGGCGCTCCACCCAAACGCCAGCGCACCCGGCGACGCGACCCTGCTCGCCAGCGACCGTCGCGCCGGCTGCGATCGCGAGGCCTACACGCGCTGGCTGCAGGCGCTGCGCAGCGTCTGCACCGCGCGCGGCATCCCGCTGATCTTCGACGAAGTGTTCGTCGGCTTCCGGCTGGCACGCGGCGGAGCGCAAGAATACTTCGGCGTCCGGGCGGATCTGGTGACCTACGGCAAGACGATCGCCGGCGGCCTCCCCATTGGTGTCGTGTGCGGCCGCCGGGACCTGATGCGACGCTTTCGTGAGGATCGGCCTACGGACATCTGCTTTGCCCGGGGCACGTTCAATTCCCACCCCTACGTCATGGGCGCCATGGATGCCTTCCTGACGCACCTGGACGGGCCAGACGGACGCGAGAGTTATGCGCGCATCGGCGAGGTCTGGGACGGGCGCATCGAGCGCCTCAACAACGCCTTGACCGTCGAGCACCTGCCCGTTCGTCTGGCCAACCTGGTGTCGATCGCGACCATCTGCTACGACACGCCGTCGCGCTACAACTGGATGTTCCAGTACTACCTCCGCGCCGCCGGCCTGGCCCTGAGCTGGGTGGGCAGCGGCCGTCTGGTGTTCAGCCACGACTACACCGATGCCGACATGGCCGACGTCACCACGCGGTTCGTCGAGGCAGCGAGGGCGATGCGCGAGGACGGCTGGTGGTGGCACCAGCCGTCCCTCACCAATGCCGGCATCCGTCGGCAGGTGCTGTTCGAGATGCTGACCGCGCGGCTTTTCGACCACGCCTGACCGCGGATCAGAGCGCGTCGGCCCGCCGGGGTTCCTCGACGCGCTGCTCCCACAGCTCGCCGCGCAGCACCTGGGCCGGCGCATGCCGATAGAGCTTCACGTCGTGAAACGGATCGGTCAGGATCTTCGCGGCCCACACCAGACCGGTCTGAAGGTCGCGCAGGAAGAAGAGCTGCACGGAGCGGGCGATCACGGCCCCAAGGCCGAGCACCAGCCACACCCGCGATACGTTCTGTGCGACGGCATACCAGCCCTGAGGATGGTCGAGCATGCCGAACCCTGTCGGGGAGACGAGGAGGACGAGCGGCAGCAGCGCCCAGATGGTCAACAGGATCGTCTTCCGCTGCAGGTTGTAGCCGACCTTGATCGCCTCTTTGTGCTCGTGAGTGGCCTGGTTGACCTGGTCGTAGTCGTGTGGCTCGAACCAGAAGTGCCCGAGCTGCCGCGTCGGCATGGCCACGAGCCAGGCCAACATGACCGCCGCGAACGGTTCGACGAACAGCAGCACGTAGGCCGTGATGAAGCTGAGCGCGCTCACCAGATGCAGGGCCTGATTGACTCGGTTGTGATGATAGTAGCGGTGGTCGTCCCAGCGCTGTTCGGTCAGGGCTTCAGAAAACGTCATGCGCGGCTCCTCCTGCCCGAGGATGCCTGTGCTATGCGACGATTGTCTGGCGACACCGCAAATTTCCGGCGACGTCGGGCTGCGGCCTTCCTCATCGGATCGCTTTGCCAGCCAGCGGATGATCCGCGGTCCAGTCGACGTCGACCCACGACGCCAGCGTCGCAGCGATCTGGTTGGTGAACACCGGCGGGCCGCCCCGCCATTCGCCGCGCCGGCTCCACTTCGGCGTGACGAAGGCCATCCACACGCCCTGAGCCTCCGGGTACTTCTCACCGTGGTGCCGCCAACCTTCGGGGGTGTGGCCGCGACCGTGGTCGGTCGTGATCAGGAGATGCGTGCGACCCCGGTAGT
>JBDSLU010000137.1:0-4428 GCA_039916225.1 Vicinamibacteraceae bacterium | reverse complement strand
CAGCCCGAGCGTTTCGGGCGCCACCGGAGCGCCGTGGTCCATCGCGGCCTCGAAGACGCCGAGCCACGAGGCCGGTTCGGTGGCCGCGCGTGCGGCGTCGATGAAGCGAATGGCGCCGGCGGCCAGCTCAATGTTCGGCCCCACCGGTACCGCCAGGGCCTGGGGCGTTGGCATCGCCCGCGCGACCACGGTCTCGAGCGCACGTGCCACGGTCCGGGCGTGGGCGAAATAGCGGCTCATCAGCGCTTCGACCCTCTGCGTGGGATCTGCACCGGGGAAACGGAGGCACTCGGCGACGCGTTCCTGCAGCTCGTGGCTGAGGACGTTCGAGTTGCGCCTGGACGCCAGGTGGAGGATGCCGCGGACCCGCAGCACGAAGTTCTCGGCCTGTTCGAGATCGTCCTCGTCGATGGCCGCCGGATCGTGCGCCAGCGACGCCAGCAGCCTCGCCGCCACGATGTCCCGCAGTCCGCCCGGCGCTTCTTTCACGTCCGGCTCGAGCTGATAAATCGTGTCGTTGAATGTGTCGTAGCGGTCGGTGGTCAGCCGCAGCAGCGCCTCGATGACGTGCTCGCGCGCCTCGCCGTCGAGCACGGGGGCACGGCGATCGATACGGGCGAAGAGGGCGGGGTCGCCGGCGAGAAGCCGAGCATCGGCCTGCGCGAGCAGAAACGTCGGGTTGTCGACGTCGATCGTCAACGCTTCGTCGAGGGTGCGGACCTGGTGGCCGACCGTCAGCCCGAGATCCCAGAGCGGATGGAGCACCCGCTTCAGGAACGCCTCGTCGGCAGGGCCGATGACCTCGGCGAAGACGATGAGCAGGTCGATGTCGGAGTGCAGCGACAGCGCCCGGCGTCCGTAGCCGCCCAGTGCCGCCACCATCATCGACACCGGCGCCTCGGCGAGTGCGGCTCCGACCAGGCCACGGATCAGATCGTCCATGTGGTCGGAGAAGCGCGCGTGCGCCGCGCGTCCGCCCAGCCCGCGCTGGATGGCTGTCGTGAACTGCTCGCGGGCCGCCGCGAGCAATTCACGTGGCCGCCGCCGATCTTCGGCCGGAGTCCCGTCGCGCATGCTGGCGCCCGCCATGGTGTCGAGGGAGAAGGCTCCCGCCGTCAGGCCAAGCATATGTCAGGGACACGAGCCTCCGGCGCGCCCGTCGAGGTGCGCATCCGGAGGCGATGGACGGAGCGGACGCCGCTGGTGAGGATCCACCAGCGGCGCGAGGTGGCAATCAGGCGTGTGCGCTCGGCTGGAAGTCCGGGTAGGCGTCGTTGCCATGTTCGCCGATGTCGAGGCCTTCGATCTCCTCGTCGGCGCTGACCCGGATCCCGATGGTGGCCTTCAGCACGAACCACACGGCCGACGTCGAGAGGAACACGAAGGCGCCGATCGCGACGATGCCGATGACCTGCGGGATCAACTGTGCGGTCCCCCCGCCCATGAACAGGCCCGCCTTCACCGCTGCGGCCGCCGGACAGACCGTCGGGTCGGAGAACAAGCCGACGCACAGCGTCCCGAAGATGCCGTTGACCAGGTGCACCGACGTGGCGCCGACCGGATCGTCCAACTGCAGCTTGTCGAAGAACAACACCGCGAAGACCACGAGCACGCCGGCGATCAGGCCGATGAGCAGCGCGCTGCCCATGCTGACGAAGGCGCAGGGCGCGGTGATCGCGACGAGACCGGCGAGGCCGCCGTTCAGCGTCATGCTCAGGTCCGGCTTGCCGCCGATGAACCAGATGGTGATGAGAGCGCTGAGCGACGCCGCCGCAGCCGCGGTGTTGGTGGTGACCGCGATGTGGCCGATCGAGGCCCAGTCGGCGGCCATCGTCGAACCGGGGTTGAACCCGAACCAGCCGAACCACAGCACGAACACGCCGATCGTGGCCGACGTCATGCTGTGGCCGGGAATCGGGTAGGCCTTGCCGTCCTTGTAGCGGCCGATACGGGCGCCCAGAATCCAGATGCCCGAGAGGGCCGCCCAGCCACCGATGGAGTGGACGACGGTCGAACCGGCGAAGTCGAACATGCCCTTCTGCGCCAGCCAGCCGCCTCCCCAGATCCAGTGCCCGCCGATCGGATAGATGACGCCGATCATGACGAACGAGAAGATCATGAACGCCGAGAACTTGATGCGTTCGGCGACGGCGCCCGACACGATGGTGCCGGCGGTGCCGGCGAACACCAGCTGGAAGAAGAACTTCGTCCACAGCGGCGTGCCCGTCCAGTTGAGCGCGCTGTAGACGCCCTGGTAGTCCTTGCCGGTGAACGGACTGTTGTCCGGTCCGCCGACGAAGAACAATCCCTGCATGCCGAGGTACGGGCTGCCGTCGCCGAACATCAGGCCGAAGCCGATGACGAGGAAGGCGATCGACGACACGCAGAAGACGATGTAGTTCTTCGCCAGGATGTTGACCGCGTTCTTGGCCCGGCAGAGGCCGCTCTCGACGAGCGCGAAGCCGAGGTTCATGAAGAAGACCATGAACCCGGTGATCAGCGTCCAGAGGGTGTCGAGCGCGACCTTGGTGTTGTCGATGACGGGCCCGGCGGGCGCCGCAGCGTCCTGGGCACCGATGCGCAGGGCCTGCGTGCACAAGGCGAACGCCACCAAGGTGAAAGCCGTCCGCTGCAGCACGACGGCGGGATAGCGCTTGGCGAGGCCGAACATCAGCGCGCCCGCGCACAGCGTGAGCACGACGTGGAGCGGCACGATGCTGGTGTCGGTCAGCGCGCTTCGCGCGGCCTGGCCCACGACACCGGCGATCGGGAGTTGCGCGCCGACCGCAGCGGCGACGGCGGTGCCGACCGCCAGCGCCGCCAGCGCCGCGGCACGCGGCCGGGCCCAGGGCCGCCGCAAGGCGGCGGCCGCTGGCCGTGCCGAGGTTACCGAGTTCCGGGTGGGTGTTAAGCCGCTCGCAGCGCTCACGTGCATCGCCTCTCCTTGCGTCCGGTCGCAGGTCGTGCGCCGGGCCATGGCCGCATGACGCGTAGCCGCGTCATGACCTTCGCGCTCGAGCTTGAAGGCTGGCGCAGAGTGTAGGCGTATTACAGCCAAAATTGCAAATATTTCGGATCACGCCGTCAAAAATGGCCCATCTGTGTTCGATGTGCGCAGCTAAATGTGCGCATTCTGCGCAAACATGGCTTTGCTGGCTCATGTGGATGAACTTGACGAGGCGCAGCACCGCGGCCCGGCGCGAGAGCCGAAATTCAAGTCGTGGGCGAGCAGCGGCGAGTGCTTCAGCCGCCGCGCGTGTGCATTTCGAGGTGCGGCTGGGCCCGGAGCGCGTCCCTGGGGATGAACGCCGCTCGATGCTCGACCGCCAGGCGTGCTTCGGCACCCCGATCGACCCGGCGACGCCAGGTGTCGCCGACGAGCGCCGCCAAGTCGCCGTCGGTCGCGCCGGCTCGCAACGGCCCGCGCAGGTCCAGCCCGCTGGTCGCGTAGAGGCAGGTGAGCAGCTGCCCGTCGGCCGTCAGCCGCGCGCGATCGCAGTCCCCGCAAAAGGGCTGCGTGGTCGAGGCGATGACCCCGATGACCTGGCCGTTGGGGAGCGCATAGCGTGTCGCTGGAGCCTGCCGGGGCTGGCCGATTGGCGTCGGAGGCCCGTACGCCGACTCGAGCCGGGCCAGGATCTCCGTCCGCGGCACGACGCGGGACTCGGCCCAGCGCGTGGCGCCGCCGACGTCCATGTATTCGATGAAGCGAATCTCGGCGCCGACCCGTCCGGCGTACTCCACCAAGGCCGGCAATTCGCCGTCGTTTTCATCGCGAATGACGACCGTGTCGATCTTCAGCCCGCCGAATGTCGCCGCAGCGGCATCGATGCCTGCCAGCACCGCGTCCAGGTCGCGCGACCGTGACAGGCGCAGGAAACGCGCGGCGTCCAGTGTGTCGAGGCTCACGGTGACGCGGTCGAGCCCGGCGTCGCGGAGGGCCGCCGCCTGATCTGCCAGGTGGACACCGTTGGTGGTGAGCGCGCGCTCCTGCAGGCCGGGCCGCGCGGCAAGCCGGCGGACGAGGCTGGGCAGATCCCGTCGCAGCAAGGGCTCGCCCCCGGTCAGCCGGACACGTGCGACACCCAGTGCCACGAAGATCGACACGATGCGGTCGATCTCCTCGAAGGTGAGCAAGTCGGCCCGCGGCAGCCAGACGTACTCGGCCTCCGGCATGCAGTAGGTGCAGCGCAGGTTGCAGCGATCCGTCACCGAGACGCGCAGCGTGCCGAGCGGCCGGCCGAATCGATCCGTCGTCTCCATCCACTCCGATTATGGCACCGGGGACCTGCCGGGCCCTTGGCCAGCGTTTGGGCCTGCTTGAGCCTGTACCTCGAAATCTGCCAAACACGCACAAGAATGTCGACACTTTTGCCATCTCTTTCAATTATGGCCCTCATTTTCAAAATGCTCGTTGCTTAACCTGCA
>JBDSLU010000136.1:0-13306 GCA_039916225.1 Vicinamibacteraceae bacterium | reverse complement strand
AAGCGGGTCATCTACCTGTTCCAGAGCGGCGGCCCGTCGCAGATCGAGCTGTTCGACTACAAGCCGCGGCTGCGAGCGATGAACGGCGAGGAGCTGCCGGCGTCGATCCGGATGGGTCAACGGCTCACCGGGATGACGGCGCACCAGAAGTCGTTCCCGATGGCGGGCTCGCAGTTCGACTTCTCGCGGCATGGCAAGAGCGGCACCTGGGTCAGCAACCTGCTCCCGCACACCGCGCGGATCGTCGACAAGCTGTGCATCGTCCGCTCGATGCACACCGACGCCATCAACCACGATCCGGCGGTGACGTTCGTCCAGACCGGATCGCAGCAGGCGGGCCGGCCGTCGATCGGCGCCTGGCTCTCCTACGGCCTGGGCTCCGAGAACGCCAACCTGCCCGGCTTCATCGTGCTGCTGTCGCGCGCCCGCGAAGGCGATCAGCCCCTCTACTCGTGGCTGTGGGGCAGTGGGTTCCTCCCCTCGCAACATCAGGGCGTGCAGTTCCGCGGCGGCAAGGACCCGGTGCTGTTCCTGAACGATCCCAAGGGCATCGATCGCACCAGTCGCCGGCGGATGCTCGACACGCTGCGGACGCTCGAGCAGCAGCAGCACGCGCGGACCATGGATCCCGAGATCGACGCGCGCGTCGCCCAGTACGAGATGGCCTACCGCATGCAGACGGCCGTCCCGGACGCGATGGATCTCTCGACCGAGCCGGATTCCGTCTTCGACCTCTACGGCGAGGACGCCCGCAAGCCCGGCACCTACGCCGCCAACTGCCTGCTGGCGCGGCGCCTGGCCGAGCGCAACGTGCGCTTCATCCAGCTCTATCACCAGGGCTGGGACCAGCACGGCGACCTGCCGAGGGACATCCGGACGATGACCAGCTCGGTCGATCAGGCGTCCGCCGCGCTGGTCGTCGATCTCGAGAGGCGCGGCCTGCTCGAGGACACGCTGGTCATCTGGGGCGGCGAGTTCGGCCGCACCAACTACTCGCAGGGCAAGCTCGAAAAAGACAACTACGGGCGCGATCACCATCCGCGCTGCTTCTCGATCTGGATGGCTGGCGGCGGCGTGAAGCGCGGCTACACGCACGGCGAGACCGACGAGCTCGGCTACAACGTGGTCCGCGATCCCGTGCACGTGCACGACTTCCAGGCGACGCTCATGCACCTGCTCGGCATCGACCACGAGCGCCTCCTGTTCAAGCATCAGGGCCGGCGCTATCGCCTCACCGACGTGCACGGCCACGTGGTGAAAGACCTGCTCGCGTGAGCGAACTGGGCCCGCAACTGGCCGCCTTCGTCGGCCGCTTCCATCCGCTGCTCGTTCACTTCCCGATCGCGTTCCTGCTGCTCGCCGGCGCGCTCGAACTGCTCGCCCTTCGACGCCGCACCGGGCCGCCGTGGCTTGCCGCCCGCTTCCCGCTGCTGGTCGTCGCGGCCCTGGTCGCGGCGGTCGCCGCCACCGCCGGCTACCTGCTCGGCGCGTCGGGCGGCTACGGCGGCCCGACCTTCGAGCGTCATCTGCAGCTGGGCATCGTGGTCGCCATCGGCGCGCTGATCACGGCGCTCGCGGCGTGGCGACGCCAGCGCACCGGGGCCGGCGATCGGGTCGTGGGCGCGGCGCTCGCGCTGACGCTGATCGCGCTGACCGGGGCCGGCCATCTCGGTGCGACGCTGACGCACGGCGAGGGCTACCTGACCGAGTTCGCGCCAGCGCCGCTGCTGACGCTGTTCGGTGGCGCCGGCACGCCGGCCGCGGCGTTCGCCGGATCCGTGGAACGCGCCCCGGTCTTCCCGGCGCTCGTGCAGCCGGTGCTGCAGCGCCACTGCGTCAGCTGCCACGCGCCCGGCGCCGCGCGTGGCGGTCTCGTGCTCGATACGCCAGACGCGATCCTGAAGGGCGGCGATCACGGGCCGGTCATCACCCCGGGCCGGGCGCTCGCGAGCGAGCTGGTGCGCCGCGTCTGGTTGCCGCCCGATCATCCGGACGCGATGCCGCCGCGCGGCCAGCGCCCGCTGCCGGCCGCGGACGCCAGCGTACTGCGCTGGTGGATCGACAGCGGCGCGTCCTTCGAGCAGCCGCTCGGCGAACTCGAGGTGCCGCCCGACGTCCTGCCGGTCGTCGAGGCCCGCCTCGGACCGCTGTCACGCGGCGGCCCGACGATCCCGGCTGTCTCGCTGGCGATACCCGATGCCAGACAGCTGGCCGCCATCCGCGATCGCGGCATCGATGTCCGCACCGTCGCCGACGGCTCGCCGTTCCTGCAGGTTCGGCTCTCCGGCCGCGAGCCGCCGGCCGATGACGGCCGTGTCGCGAGCCTGGGCCCGATCGCGCCGCACGTCCTGTGGCTGACGGTGGCCGACACGGCCATCACGGACGCTGCGTTTCCGGCGATCGCCAAGCTGACCAACCTCACGCGCCTGGACGTCAGCCGCACCGCGGTGACCGACCGCGGCCTCCAGGCGCTGGCGCCGCTGGCGCAGCTCGAATCACTGAACGCCTACGGCACGCCGGTCACCGACGCCGGCCTGGCGTCGCTGGCCACGCTGCCGCGGCTGCGCCGCGTCTACCTGTGGCAGACGGCGGTGACGCCAGCCGGCGTCGAACGCCTGCGCGCGGCCGCACCGAAGCTGGAGATCGTGTTGGGAGACGACGAACCGGGCGGCGAGGCCGCGCCCACGACGGGGGCCACCGGAACAGCCGTTCAGCCGCGCTGAGCGCGGCTATTTGAAGCGGGTCAGGACGATGTCGACCTCGCGCTGCTTGGCGGAGGCCTTGGCCCACTGCACGAGGATCGGGCTCTGGTAGGTGCCTTGCACCGGGCGCCCGACGCCTTCCGTCTGCCGATCGGACACCAGCAGGCTGACCGAGCGCTTCATGCGCAGGAAGCGCGCGGCGGGCACCGCCAGCACGCGCGCGGCCAGACGCTCGACCATCGACTCGTTCATCCGGAACGTGTCGAACAGCTGGTTGAAGATCTGGACCATGTCGTACTTGGCGTAGTCGAGGCTGCGATTGGGGATGGCGCGCGGGCGGGCCAGCAGGTGCGACGCCTTCTCGCGCATGAAGCGCAGCGGCTCGCGCAGCACCTCGGCGAGATCGTGCCGCATCAGCAGCGTTTCGTATTCGTTGACGGTCAGCCCGGCGTGACGCTCGCCCTTGGCCAGCTCGATGCGGACGCGGCCCTTGGGGACGTCGTACTTGGCGGTGAGCGCCTCGATCTGCTCGTAGAGCCCGAGCTTCGGATCCTTGAGGTTCACCGAGTCGATCGGGTGCGCCGAGACCGGGATCACCAAGCGCTCCCGGACGACTTCCTCTTCATCGCTGAAGCCGACGATCGTCGTCTGGCGCTGGCGGGCCTGGCCCTCGTTCATCCCGTCCAGGTCGACGAAATAGACCGGCTCACCCGGGCGATGGCGGTAGGTGACGCAGTTGCGCAGCCCGGCTCCGATGAACGCAAGGTGTGAGTCGGCGTTGTGCGGCTCGTTGCGCTTCTGCTCGTCGGAGAGCTCGGTCCGCTTCTCCAGCTTGTCGTGCTCGTAGCCGGCGCCTTCCGGGAAGATCGTCTTGAAGACCTTCACGAAGGGCTCGACGCCCGGCTCACCTTCCTGCTCGAGACGCGTCGCCAGGCTCTGATCGAGGTAGCCGGCCGTCGTGTGAAAGGAGCAGTACAGCGCCCGCGGGAAGGGCTGGAGCGCGTCGCCGTGTTGATCCCGGACCTCCCGCCCGACGTCGATGACGTCGAGCCGGGCGGCGGGATTGACCTCGAGGCTCACCTCGACGGGCCGATTGGACATGGGCGGAAACTGACACGGCCGCCCACTCGTGACGAGCAGCCGGCCGTAACTGTAGAGTCTACGGCAATTTGACGGCGGCGTAAAGGCGGCGGTGCAATTCGAAGTCGAGCTCGACTGTTCTGTTCAGGCATTCTCCCTAAGGAACAATCGTGTCGCCAACGTCACCGCGACAATGGCCAGCGCCACGGCCGCCAGCGTGCCCCCCACCACGTTCATGGTCGCGTAGCGGCCGAGGAAGGCGTCCCGGATGGCGTCGACGACGTGCGACAGGGGATTGAAGCGCGACAGGGTCCGCAGCCAGGGCGGGCCCATCGACATCGGCAGCAGGATGCCCGACAGCAGCAGCACGGGCACCAGGACCATGTTCAGGAAGGGCGCGAAGACGAACTCCTGCCGCGTCACCAGGCCCAGCGCGTAGGACAGCGACGACAGCGCGATGCCCAGCAGGATGACCAGGGCCAGGGCGATGGCGAGCCCGAGGAACGGAGCCCGCAACCCGAGCGCCAGCGCCAGGATGAGCAGCACGCACCCCTGGAGACCGAGGAGCGAGGCGTCCCGGAGCACGCGGCCGAGCAGCAGCGCCAAGCGGCTGACCGGCGTGACCCGGAAGCGCTCGATGATGCCCAGCCGCAGCTCGGCGATGATGCCGAAGCCGACGAAGGCGCTGCTGAACATCCCGAGCTGCACCAGGATGCCGGGCACGAACAGCTGCAGGCCGGTGGCTTCGGTCCCGAACGACGCCGACACGCGCGAGAACACCGGTCCGAAGAAGAGCAGGTAGAGCATCGGCTGCAGCAGGCCGAGCACGAGGGTCATCGGCACGCGCAGCGATTGCCGCACCTGACGGCGGTAGATCAGCAGGATGTCGCGGAGCACTCGCATCGGGAACTCAGGCCGCCGGGGCGGCGTCTTCGCGCAGCGATCGGCCGGTGACGGTCAGGAAGACGTCGTCGAGGGTGGGTCGCGACAGGTTCACCGACACCAGCGTCGCCCCGGTTTCGTCGAGGAGGCGGACGAGCTCGACCAACGCACGCTCGCCGTGGTCGACGGTGAGGCGCAGCGTCGATCCGCTGCCGGTGACGTCGCGCACGCCAGGATGCCCGACGATCGCCTGCCGGGCCCGCTCGACGTCGCCGCGGATCTCGAGGGTGACCACGTCGCCCGAGATGCGGCGCTTGAGCGCGTCCGGCGTCCCTTCGGCGACGATGCGGCCGTGATCGATGATCAGCAGCCGATCGGCCAGGGCGTCGGCCTCGTCGAGGTAATGCGTGGTCAGGAACACGGTCGTCTTGAGATCGCTGCGGAGCCGCCGCACCAGATCCCAGAGATGGCTGCGGCTCTGCGGATCGAGGCCGGTACTCGGCTCGTCGAGGAAGAGCAGCGGCGGCCGGTGGACGAGCCCGAGGGCGATGTCGAGCCGCCGGCGCTGGCCGCCCGACAGGGATCCCGCTGGCCGCGTCGCGATGGCGCGCAGGTCGAGGTCGTCGTAGAGGCCTTCGGCCCGGCGCTTCGCTTCCACGCGGGACAGGCCGTGCAGCTCGCCCTGCAGAATGAGCTCTTCCCCCACCGGGCACGAGGGATCGGTTCCGCCGACCTGCGACACGTAGCCGATGCGCTCGCGGACGCCCTGCGGGTCGGCGAGCAGGTCACAGCCGACGACCGTCGCCGAGCCGGCGGTCGGCTGAAGCAGCGTGGTCAGCATCCGCAGCGTGGTGGTCTTGCCGGCCCCGTTCGGACCGAGGAAGCCGACGATCTCGCCGGGCTCGACCAGGAGGTCGACGCCGCAGACGGCTTCGACCCGTCCCTGCTTGGTGTTGAACGCGCGGGCGAGGCCGCGCGCATCGATGATGGCCACTGTGGACGCGCCTTCAGCTGGTCGCCGGACGCGGCTTCAGCAACGAGCGGAAGCGCGCCTGGATGGCCGGACCGTCCTCGATGGCCCGCGGCAGCAGCGCGGCGACGTGCTGTCCGGGACTGATGGCCAGGAAGCACTCCGGTCCGCCCTCGCCGAGCATCACCCGATAGACGCGCCAGTCGCCGGCCGGGTCGGCGACGAACGCGCCGGCGATGACCATCGAGCCGACGTCGCCGTGCCCGACCGACACGTGATCGCCGATCAGGTTCAGCCGCAGGGCCAGCTCGCTCACGGGCGGGAGCTCGGCACCGGCTGGCCGGTCGCTCAGCACGTCGGCGATCTGAGCGAGCAGAGCGGCCGGGTCGCCGGCGGCCGCCGTGAGTCGACCCGGTGCCGTGCCGTCGATCGGGGTGCCGATCTGCAGCGTCAGCGCCTGCGCCGTCGGCGGCTGCTCCGGAAAGGTCAGCTCCCAGCGTCCGACGAAGGGAGGCGTGGCGTTGCCGCGATCGGCGCGGAAGACCACCGCCGGCGGCAGCTCGTTGAGCGAGTCGGCCGCGACGTTTTCTTCGCGCGGCAACCAGAACGACGCCACGGCCAGGCCCAGCACGGCCGCGACCAGCACGATTCGACGGATCACAGGACACCTCCCAGCGCTTTGCGGCCGATGTCGCGGCGGACATGGCGGCCATCGAACTGGATCGCCTCGACCCCGGCGTAGGCCCGATCGATGGCGGCGCGGAAATCGCGGCCGCGGCCCACGACCGTCACCACGCGCCCGCCGGCGGTGACGATCCGATCCTTGTCCTTGCGCGTACCGCCGTGGAAGACGAGCACGTCCTCGAGCGCCGCCGCGGCGTCGAAGCCGGCGATCGGTTGCCCGACGTGGATGTGGTCGGGATAGCCGGCGGAGGCGAGCACGACGCCGACGTGGGGCTGGTCGTCGGCGTGGGCGCGGAAGCCGGCCGGAATCCCGTCCGACGCCGCCGCCATCAGGAGGTCGGCCAGGTCGAACCTCATTCTCGGCAGCAGGACCTGCGCTTCGGGATCGCCGAGGCGAACGTTGAACTCGATGACCTTCGGCCCGTCGGTCGTCAGCATCAGGCCGACGTAGAGGAAGCCGCGGAACGGCGACCCGTCGGCCTTCATCGCGTCGATGACCGGCTCGACGATCTCGCGCATCACCCGCGCCTCGAGATCGGCGGTCAGCAGCGGACTCGGCGAGAAGGCGCCCATGCCGCCGGTGTTGGGGCCCTGGTCGTCGTCGTAGGCGCGCTTGTGGTCCTGCGCCGATCCCAGCGAGACCGCCCGATCGCCGTCGGCGACGACGAAGAACGACACCTCGGGGCCTTCCAGACGCTCTTCGACCACCAGCGTCCGGCCAGCATCGCCGACCTTGCGGTGGACCATCAGCGACTCGATGGCGTCGAGGGCCGCTTCGGCGTTGTCGACGACGATGACGCCCTTGCCGCCGGCGAGACCGTCGGCCTTGAGGGCGACCGCGCCCCCCAACTCTCCGACCGCCGCAATCGCCTGCTCGGGGCTCTCGGTGACGCGGTATCGAGCCGTCGGCACGCCGGCGATGCCCATCAGGTGCTTGGCGAACGCTTTGCTGGTCTCGAGCCGGGCCGCCTGCCGGCTCGGCCCGAAGATCACGAGTCCTTCGGAGGCAAAGGCATCGGCCAGGCCGCGCTCGAGGGGCGCCTCCGGCCCGACCACGGTCAGGTCGATCGATTCGGACCGGGCGAGGTCGACCAGCCCGTCGATATCGGTCGCCGAGACCGGGTAAGCGCGTCCCAGCTGAGCCGTTCCGGGATTGCCTGGCGTGGTCAGGACCTCCGTCACCGAGGCTTCCTGCCTGAATTTCCACGCCAAGGCGTGCTCGCGCGCGCCTCCGCCCACCACCAGGACCTTCATAGGCGAGCGATTGTATGTTGGTTTGCCAGTCGGCGTGGGCCAGGACCGCACGCGGAGCACCGGCGCTATTGACGCCGCCAGCCCATGCTCTCTATAGTGCTTGTTTGCCTCCCAGGCCGTTTCCTGGGAGGAAATCCCGACGCGCCGATGGCCGCCGGGAAATCTCAGCCGGGAGGGGGTGCTCGTTTTTGGCTGAAGTGAAAGTGCAGGACGGCGAATCGATCGAAAGCGCCCTCCGCCGTTTCAAGCGTAAGGTTCAGCAAGAAGATATCATCAAGGATATCAAGAAACATTCGTTCTATCTGAAGCCGGGAGACAAGCGTCGCGCAAAGCAGGCGCTGGCCCGGAAGCGGAGCCGCAAGAAGCAACGCCGGGATTTGGATTAGGGGCCGATTCGGACCCTCCTCCATGGCCACGGTGCCGCAGGCACGGGCCCGAGAGCACGCCGTTCGGGTTCGTGTCCGCCTCCCCGCCGCCCTGGGTCAGGCGCCTGAAGTTGTCCCCTGAAGCAGGCCGCCTGCTCGTGGGGCGCGGCTTGGGAGCGGGCCAATGGAGTTCCAGGACAAGACTCTGCAGTGCATCGACTGCGGGAGCGGCTTCATCTGGACGGCGGGAGAGCAGGCGTTTTTCGCCGACAAGGGTTTTCGTAACGAGCCGAAACGGTGCCGCGCGTGCAAGGCCAAGCGCGCAGCACAAGGCCCGGCCCCCGGTGCGCCGAGGGAGCGGGTCGAGACCACCGCCACCTGCGCGTCGTGCGGGCGCGAGACGACGGTGCCGTTCAAGCCCACGCAAGGGCGGCCGGTTCTCTGCCGCTCGTGCTTCCAACAGAGGAAAGCGCCAGGGGCAGGCCTGTAATTTCATTGTCGCGCTCTGGCGCGGCGACAGCGGGCGCGCTTCGTTGACGCGTGTGGATACTCGTGTTAGTGTCCGCTGCGTCTAGGACTTGCGAGCCACAGGAGTATCGGGAATGCAGATCGAAGAACGGGTCGTCGACGACGTCACGATCCTGGATCTCAAGGGCAAGATGACGTTGGGCGAAGGCGACGAGCTGCTCAAGGACAAGATCGCGAGCCTGGTCAGCCAGGGGAAGAAAAAGATCCTCCTGAACCTCGAAGCAGTTCCCTACATCGACAGCGCCGGCCTCGGCGAGATCGTGCGCACCTACACGAGCATCAGCCGGCAGAATGGCCGCTTGAAGCTCCTGAACGTGTCGAAGCGCATCCAGGATCTCCTCGTGATCACCAAGCTCATCACGATTTTCGACAGCTACGAAGCCGAAGGCGAAGCGGTCAAGAGCTTCGCGGCCTAGCCGCAGTCGACCCACCCCGTCACGCCGGACGGCACACTTCGATCGGGGCCGCGACCGCGTCCACGGCGCGGTTGCCGGAAGACCATGTCTGATTTCTCCGTCCGCGCTGATCACGTTGACGTCGAGCAGATCATGCGCCAGATTCGGGCGCGGATCCGCGACAAGCGCGGCGCTGACTACACCGAGGCGGAGATCCGCGAACTGGCCAGCGTCAAGCTGGATCGGTTCCTGGATCCGCGCGCCGTTCGGTCCGACCTGCTCGGGCATTTCAAGCGCCAGCACCAACCGGCGCCACTCTTCCTCGCCAGCGAAGAGTTTCCGCCCGACTACCACTTCGAACCCGACCTGACGCTGGGCTCGGCGCGCGATCTGCCGCGCCGCATCCTGCGCGGCATCCGGAAGCTGCTGCGCCCGGTGCTCCAGCTGTTCATCAACCTCGGGGCGATCACCCACCCGCTGCACATGCAGCCGGCGATCAACGCCAAGCACCGCGAGCTGTTCGGGCGCGTCAGCCAGCGCCTGCAGACGCGTGACGAGCTCGACGCCCTCAACTTCGAGATGTTCAACAACCTCGTCGTCGAGACGACGCGGCTGGGCATCGAAGTGAAGAACCTGCGGATGCTGGTCGAGTCGCTGAGCACCCGGCTCGACTTCGACGAACGGCGTGCGCGAGCGCTCGAAGGCGTCGTGCAGTACCGCCCCGGCACGCCGCTCGCCCCGCCGCCGCCGCCGCCGCCCGCCCCGGTCGCGGCACCGACGTCGATGCCGGCTTCGGCCTCGGCCTCGACGAGCGCCGATGAGGGCGACGGCGCCGCACCGGCCGCACCTGGTGCGGCTGGCGCCGACGCGGGCGACGGACGCGGGCCGCGACGCCGACGCCGGCGACGCGGTCGCCGCCGTGGCGGACTGGAAGCCGGTCAGCCCGGCGCTGCGGAAGCCGCGGCGCCCGGCAGTGAAGCGGCCGGCGACGACGCCGATGGCAGCGACGACGGCGACGACGGCGGTCCGGAAGCCGGCGAAGGTGCGGGCGACGACGAGGGACCGGACGACGCGTCCGCGCCGTCGAACGCGCCGATGGCCGCCGCCGAATCGGCCCCGCAGGACGCGCCGGCCTCGCCGCGCGACCACGACGCTCCCCCTTCGCGTCCTTCTGACGACTCGGGCGAACCGTGAAGCTCGCGGTCGTCGTCCAGCGCTACGGCGCCGACATCAACGGCGGCGCGGAGCTGCACGCCCGCTACGTCGCCGAGATGCTGGCGCGTCGGCACAAGGTCGAGGTGCTGACCACCTGCGCCCACGACTACGTCACGTGGAAGGCGCACTACGCGGAAGGCACCGAGACCATCAACGGTGTCGCGGTGCGCCGCTTCCCGGTGGCGCACGAGCGTGACCCGCACGACTTCGGCGAGCGGTCGCGGCAGGTGTTCGAGCGACGGCACTCGATCGCCGACGAGCTCGCCTGGCTGGACAGCGAAGGCCCGAACAGCCCGGCGCTCATCGACTACATCGGCCAGCACGCCGACGGCTTCGACTTCTTCCTCTTCTTCAGCTATCGCTATTACCACGCCTACCACGGCGTGCGCTGCGTGCCGCACAAGGCGATCCTCGTGCCGACGGCCGAGCGCGACGCCGCGTTGGGGCTCTCGATCTTCGGGCCGGTGTTCCGCGCCGCACGGGCGCTGATGTACAACTCGCCGGAAGAGCGGGCCATCATCCAGGCCGCCACGGGCAACACGTCGGTGCCCGGCGTCGTCGTCGGTATCGGCTCGGATCTGCCGCGTGAAACCGCCCCGGAGCGATTCCGCCGCAAGTACCAGGTGTCCGGTCCGTTCGTGATCTACGTCGGGCGCATCGACCGGAACAAAGGCTGCGCCGAGCTGTTCGACTACTTCAGCAACTACCGGCCGCGCCTCGGCCAGCAGCTCTCGCTGATCCTCGCCGGCAACTCGATCCTGCCGATCCCGGCGCACCCGCGCATCAGGCATCTCGGCTTCATCTCCGATCGCGACAAGTTCGACGCCATCGCCGCTTCGGAAGCGCTGATGATGCCGTCGCGCTTCGAGAGCCTGTCGATGGTCGCCCTCGAGGCCTGGGGGCTGGGCCGGCCGGTGCTGGCCAATGGCCGCTGCGACGTGCTGCGCGGCCAGACGATCCGCAGCCGCGGCGGGCTCTACTACGACGACTTCGCCGAGTTCGCGGAAGCGCTCTTCACGCTGACCTCGAACCGGCCGCTGCACCAGGCGTTCGGCGAGAACGGCCGCCGGTTCTACGAGCGGCACTACGCCTGGCCGGTGATCCAGCGGAAGTACGAGGACATGCTCGGCCAGCTGTCGCGCGCCAACGCGGCGCCGGCGGCGCTCGAGGCGCTGCCCGGCTGGCTGGCCCGCCGACGTCGGACCCTGCCGCCGGCGCAGGACGTCGTCGAGGCCATCGCCAAGGGTCCGGTCGCCTACGACGAACCAGCGCCCGTGAACGAGCCGGCGCGCGTCCAATCGGCGCCATCGCCCGGCCCGGCACCGCGACCGTCGCCGGTGGCGGGTCGACAAGCGGTCCGCAGTGGTCCGCACGGCCGCGGTCCGCGCCCGAACGGCAAACGTCCCGAACGACCTGGGGGCGGCGGCGGTCGGCCGGGACAGCCTGGCGCCCACGCCGGCGGCACCACCGGCACCACCGGCAACGCCGGCGGTGGCAATCCCGGCGGTGGCAATCCTGGAGGCGGCGGGCCCGGAGCGGGCGGACAAGGATCGCCGGGCAAGGGCGGCGGGGGGCAGAAGGGATCGCGGGATCGCCAGGACGGGCGCCGGGGCCAGAGCCGGCAGGGCCGTCCACGGCGGCCGCCGCGGAGGAACGGGTGACCGGTCCGGCGGTCGGCGATGTGTCCGCTGCGGACGATCCGGCCGTCTCGACGTCGTCCGGACCGGCCGTGCATCAGGTCCTGGCCACGCTCGGCTACGGCGACGCCATCGGCCACGAGGTGCTCGGCATCCAGAAGGTGCTGCGCGCCGCCGGCTACCGCTCGGACATCTTCGTCGAGACCGCCGACTCGCGGCTCGAAGACCTGACCCGCGACTACCGCGAGCTGATCGACGAGGCGACGCCCGACACCGTCCTCATCCATCACTTCTCGATCGGATCGCGGGCCTCGCGCGTCGCCTACGCCCTGCCCGGGCGGATGATCCTCGTCTACCACAACATCACGCCGCCGGTGTACTTCGCCGGCATCCATCCGCTGCTGGTGGAGCTCTGCTACCTCGGTCGGCGCGAGCTGGGCGCCTACGCGTCACGCTGCGCGCTGGCGCTCGGCGACTCCGAGTTCAACCGGCAGGAGCTGGTCGAGCTCGGCTTCCCGCGCACCGACGTGCTGCCGGTGGTCCCGAGCTTCGCGCACCTCGACGTCGTGCCCGATCGCACGATGGCGCACGCCTTCGACGACGGCTGGACCAATCTGCTCTTCGTCGGCCGGGTCATCCCGAACAAGAAGATCGAGAACGTCATCCGGCACTTCCACGCCTACAAGACGCGCCACAACGTGCGGTCGCGGCTGCTGCTGGTGGGCTCGTCGGGCGGCTTCGAGCGCTACTTCGCGATGCTGCAGAAGCTGATCGCGGATCTCGGCGCCCACGACGTCCACTTCCTCGGCCACGTCTCGGACGCCGAGCTCGCCGCCTACTACGAGGTCGCCGACCTGTTCCTCTGTGCCAGCGAGCACGAGGGCTTCTGCGTGCCGCTGATGGAAGCGTTCCACGTCGGCCTGCCGGTCGTCGCCTACGCCGCGACCGCGATCCCCGCGACGATGGACGGCGGCGGCGTGCTCTACACCGACACCGATCCGGCCCACGTCGCCGCCATCGTCGACGCGGTCGTCAGCGATCCCGATCTCGAAGCGCAGATCATCGACAACCAGGACGCGGCCCTGGCGCGCCTGCTGGCTCGCGACTTCGCCGGCCTGGTCTGCGGTTTCGTCGAGCGCGTGCGGGCGATGCCGCCGCAGCCGGCGCCACCCATCGCCTTCGACTTCTGGGATCGCTTCGCCTACACCCAGCAGCTGGAGGAGCTGCACCAGTACCGCCCGGGCGCCTACGGCGCGCTGCCGCGCCGGGTCGACTCGGCCCCGATCGACGCCGCACATGAGGGCCAGACCGCCCCGGCGGCGCCATGATCATCAACCAGTGGGTGCCGGCCGCCCACCGGGGCGACGCCATTGGCGACAGCGCCCGCCGCGTCCGCGCTCTGCTGCGGGCCAAGGGCCACACCTCGGACCTGTTCGCGCTGACCATCGACGACGACCTGCGCGACGATGTCCGGCCCTTCGCCGACGCCGCCGCCCGCCGCGGCGACGTCACCATCTTCCACTTCGCGCTGCCGTCGCCGATGACCGGCGCCTTCGCGACGCTGCCCGGCGCCCGCGTCCTGCAATACCACAAC
>JBDSLU010000135.1:0-12370 GCA_039916225.1 Vicinamibacteraceae bacterium | reverse complement strand
CGCCGAGCGCCCAACTCCCGATGACGTTCGACCAGTAGCGCGACGCCGGCATGTGCGCCCGGTCGAAGGACCGGGCGCCGACGATGACGTCAGCCGCTTCCGCCGGGTCGGCCGCTGCCGCGATCAGCCGCGGCACGTCCGACGGCCGGTGCTGCAGGTCGCCGTCCATCAGCAGGACATGGGTGAAGCCGCGGCCCCGGACGGCGGCCAGGCCGCTGCGTACGGCGACGCCCTTGCCGCGGTTGCCTTGATGCCGGACCACCTCGGCGCCGGCGGCCCCGGCCGCGGCCGCCGTCTCGTCGGTCGATCCGTCGTCGACGACGACCACGGCCTCGACGTGCGGCAGCGTCCCGAGCACCACCTCGCCGATGTGCCGGCCTTCGTTGAAGGCCGCCACGACCGCGACGACGCGCAGCGGTGTCGAGGCGCTCATTGGCGCGGCTTCAACAACAGCGCGGGCAGGACGAACAGAGACGCCGCGCCGAGCGCGACGATCGCCACCGTCGAGACGATGCCGAGCAGGCGCAGCGGCGGGTAGGACGAGGTCACCAGCGTGCCGAAGCCGAAGACCGTGGTCAGCGCGGCGACGAGGATGACCGGTCCGAGGTGTGCCACCGCGTCGGTCCGCGCCTCGTCTTGACCGTGGGCGCACCGATGCACCAGGTGGATGCCGTAGTCGACGCCGATGCCGACGAAGGTCATCACCGCGAACATGCTGAACAGGTCGAGGCTGACGCCGGACACGGCCAGCACACCGGCCGTCCACGTGAGTGCCAGCGCGGTCGGCACCAGCGCCAGCAGGGTGAAGTCCCAGCGGCGGAAGGCGGCGATGAGCAGCACCAGCACGATCAAGGATCCGACCGAGACGCCCTTGACGAACTCCGGGGTGAACCGCTCGGCCATCTCGCGGTTCACAGCCGGCAGCCCCGACAGCCGGGCCGTTCCCCCCGCGGCGGCAAGGGCACGGCGCACGCCGTCGACCGCGGTCGGGGATCCCGGGTAGAGATACGTGACCACCGTCCACGTGCCGTCGCGCCGCACGATCGAGCGGTCGAGCAGATCGCCGAGACCGTGGCCCATGAAGCCGTCGTAGGTCAGGCGGGCGCGCGGGTCGAGCAGCACCGGCAGCGTCGAGGCGAAGCGGTCGAAGGTGCCCGGCCGGAATCCGGCCGCGGCCGCCGCCGTCGTCAGGCCATCCTGGACGCGCGCCGGCACGATGCCCTGCGCCGCGACCAGTGCCGCCGCGGCGTCCTGTGTTCTTGCCGACGGCAGGAGCGACGTCGGCGCGTGGAACGCGACACCGGTGGCCTCGCGGGCGAGCGCCGCGACGAGCCGCTCGTTGGCTTCGAGCAGGGGTTCGAGCGCCGGCCCCTCGTCGACGACCAGGTAGACGTCGCGTGGCAGGCCGAAGCGAGAGGCCACCTCGGCCTCGAAGCCGGAGGCGGGCGACGTCGAGCGGAGCCGATCGAGCGACGGATCGATGCGCAGGCGCGGGGCGGCGAACGCGGCGGCGACGGTGATCACCGCCGCGGCGCCGAGAATCAGACCGCGCCGGCGGATGACCAGGCGGGGGAGCCAGGCGGTAGTGAGGGCCGTGACCGCCGGCGGCCTGGACGGCAGCAGCGCGGGCACCATGACCAGTGTCAGCAGGCCGCAGACCATCATGCTGTGGCCGATGAGCAGCCCCAGCTCCTCGAGGCTGGGGAAGTCGACGACGGCCAGGCCGTAGAACGTCGCCGCCGTCGTCCACATCCCGAGGAGCATGCTCAGCGACGGCCCGGACAGATCCTCCGATCCGTCGTCGGCGACGACGCGCCCGACGTGCCGGTAGGCGACGAACAGCAGCACCACGCCGTCGATACCGAGGCCGAACTGCATGGCGGCGGCGCCGGCGGCCGCGGCCGAGAGCGGGATGCCGAGCCAGGCGTAGGCGCCCATCACGATCAGCACCGACAGCGCCGACGGAATGGCGCCGACCGCGACCAGCCAGGGGCTGCGGAAGGCGAAATAGAGGAGCGGCAGGATCACGACCAGCGCACCGATCGCGTTCCAGATCGACTCGCCGCGCATCAGCCCTTCCATCTCGAGGGCGATGGCGTGGCCGCCGGCGAAGCGGACACGCAGCTGCGGCGTGTCTCGGCCGAGGGCCGGATCCTCCTGTCGCTTGGCCAGAGCCGCTTCGATGCCGTCGAGGCGGCCGAACAGCGCCCGCCCGAAGTCGGTGTCGAAGGGCGGTCGCTTCGGCCGGGCGAGGAGCAGGCGACTACGGCCGTCGCGTGACAGGTAGGCGCCGGAGGCCGCGTCGAGCTTCATGCCCGACGCCGCGCCGGCCAGCCGCTCGCGAAGCGACAGCAGGAGCCCGAGCGGATCGGCCTGTACCAGCTCCGCCATCTCCGGCGACGGCAGGCTGAGCAGCTCGCGCGTCGACGCGACCTGCACCGCCAGCGGTCCGGGCCGGAAGCGCTCGAGCAACTCGGGCTGCCCCGGCGCCACGAGCAGCAGCACCCGGTTCGACAGGTAGCTCCAATCGCGGCCGCGATCGCGCGGCCCGGCGTCGACCTGGGCAATCTCCGGGGCCTGCCGCAGGGCCGTCGCCAGCCACTCGACGGTCTCGTCGGAGTCGCCGATCTCGGCGTCCGACGGCGCGTCGACGATCACGTAGAGATAGTCGAGGCTGCCGAAACGTTCGAGATAGTCGCGGAACGCCGGCACGGCCACGCCGCCGCGCGGCAGCAGGTGGAGCACGTTGGCGTCGAACTGGAGGCGGGGCAGTGACAGCGCGGAGGCGATCGCCAGCAGCGCCGCGGTGGCGAGCACGGCGATCCGGTGGGCGTGGGCCCAGCGGAGAATGGGGCGGATCACGCTACCCGGCCGACGGCAGGCCGAGGTCGGCCAGCGTAATCGGTGCGTTCACCTCGACGTTGGTGAACGTCATCGTCTTGGTGTCGCCGCCGGCGAACGTCAGCGTCATCGCCGACAGGATCGAGGTGCGCTGATCGATCCACAGCTCGATTTTGGTCACGCCCTGCTGGATCTGCTTGCGCTTCGGCAGCATCTCGAGGCGCCAGGTGCCGGCCCGCGTCGTGTCGTTGGTGGCGGTGATGGCGAAATGGCGGCGCAGCTCGTCGGGCGTCTTGTCGACGAAGTATTTCTGTACGCGACTCTGGCTCTCGCGGATGTCGCGCGACTCGCGCAGGTTGCGATCCGGCCAGACGAAACGCAGCGTGGTGGCGTCGATGCGCAGGAGCTTCTTTTCCGGCTTGGTGTAGGACAGCAGGATGTCCGACGGCCGCACCGCCAGCAGCGTGCCTTCGGCGACCACCGGCTTGACCAGGAGGCTCGACGTCGTGCTCTCGGTGAAGTGGGCGCGGATGGTCTTGAGCGACTGCTCCATCGGCTGGCCGCGCCGATAGATGTCGTCGAAGAGATCGGCCGGCGCGCTGGCCCGCACCGTCGCCGAGGCGGCGATCGCCAGCGCCGCGAACATCGTCAGGAGCCCGGTTCCCAGACCCGGCCTTCGCAGACCCGGCTGGCACCCCGACAGGCCCGCGCGCTCGCGTTGTGACCGCACGGATCGCATGGTAACGTACCGCTCCGTGGCGGGTCGGGTGGCGATCACGGGCCTGGGAAGCGTGTCGAGCCTGGGCGGGTCGGCGCCGATCTTCGGCGAGGCGCTCCTCCGCGGGGCGGACGGCTTCCGCCCGCTCACCGAGTTCGCGCAGGTCCCGCTCCGCACGCCGCGCGCCGCCCGTGTCGCCGGCTTCGATCCGACCACACTGATCGCGCCTCTGAAGCTGCGACGGATCGACGAGGTCGGGCGGATCACCATCGGCGCCGCGATCGAAGCGATGGCGCAGGCCGGCCTGCCGCGCCGGCCCGACGGCTACCACGATCTCGGCGTCGCGCTCGGCTCGTTCACCGCCGGCGTGCACGCCTCGGCCGAGTACCTCGAAATCTACCTGCGACAGGGAGCTGCCGCCTCGCCGGCGATCCTCTTCAGCAACACCGTCGGCAACGCCCCCGCCTCGGTCTGCGCGCTCGAGCTCGGCCTGCGCGGCCCGAACGCCACGCTGACCCATAAGGAAGCCTCGGGTCTGGCGGCGATCGAGTTCGCGGCACGGCTGGTGCGGCGCGGCCGGGCGCCGGCCGTGCTCGCCGGCGGGGCCGACGTCCTCGAGCTCGTGTTCTATCGGGTCCACGATTGGTTCGCGGTGATGGCGCCGGGCGACGCGCCGTGCCGGCCCTACGACGCCGAACGCAATGGCTTCCTGATGGGCGAGGGGGCGTTCCTGTTCGTGCTCGAAGACGACGAACGGGCCTGGGCGCGGGGCGCACGCATCCTCGGCTACGTCAGCGGCACGGCGTCGGCCGGCTCGCCCGACGCCTTCAACGCCTGGCCAGCCGCGCCCGACACCCTGGTTCGCGTGATGCGCGATGCGATCGGCCGTGCCGGCGTCACGCCGGACGCCATCGACGTCGTCTACGCCGCAGCCAACGGCAGCCGCGTGCTCGACGCGACCGAGGCGCAGGCGCTGCGGCTCGTCTTCGGCGACCGCGCCGTCCCCGTCGTCGCCATCAAGGGCGCGCTCGGCGAGTCGGGCGCCGCCGGATGCGCCGGGATCGCGGCGGCGCTCCTCTTCGCCCAGCGCCGCGTCGCGCCGCCGACGGTGGGCCTCGCCCAGCGTGGCCCCGACACGCCCGCCGGCGTGCGCGCCGAGCCGCAGCCGATCGCCGGCCCCCGCGCGCTGATTCTCAGCGTCGGCAGCGGCGGAACGGTGGTCGCGGTGGTCATCGAAGCCGCCTGAGCGGCCCGGCTGCCAACTACTGGTATCCTCCCTCGCCGTGTCCGAACCGCTCCAACCCGGCCATCCGGAGGCTGCCAGTCTGGCCGGCCGGGTCGCACTCGTCACCGGCGGCTCGCGCGGCATCGGGCGCGGCATCGTGCTGGCGCTGGCGCGGCAGGGGGCGGCGGTGGCCTTCTCCTATCGCGAGCGCGAAGCGCCGGCCCGCGAGCTGGAGGCCGAGCTTCAGGCGTCCGGCGGTCGAGCGGTCGCCATCGCCTGCGACGTCGCCGTCGAAGAACAGGTCCAGGCCATGGCCGCCGCGGCCACCAAGGCCCTGGGGCCCATCGACATCCTGGTCAACAACGCCGGCGTCACCGCCGACGGCTTCCTGATGATGATGGACCGCGCCAAGTGGGACCGCGTCCTGCGGGTCAATCTCGACGGCGCCTACTTCTGCATCCGCGCGACGGTCCGTGCGATGCTGATGCGCGGCTGGGGGCGGATCATCAACATCACCTCGCCGTCGGCCCACTCCGGGCTGCCCGGCCAGGCCAACTACGCGGCCTCGAAGGCCGGCCTGATCGGGCTGACGCGGGTCGCGGCGCGCGAGCTGGCGCCCAAGAACGTGCTGGTGAACGCGGTGTCGCCGGGACTGATCGAGACCGATCTGCTCGAGGCGATGCCGGCCGCGGCGCGGGAGAAGCTGCTGGCGGCGGTCGCGCTGGGCCGCCCCGGGACGCCGGCGGAGGTCGGCGCGCTGGTGGCGTTCCTGGCGTCCCCGGCGGCGAGTTACATCACCGGCCAGGTGATTGGCGTGGACGGCGGGCTCCCCTGAGCGCGCGCGGAGCACACTGAAGAGAGCGATGTCCGACGAGCTGAAGAGCCAGATCAAGCAGGCGATTGTCCGCAGCCTCAAGCTGCCGATCGACCCCACCGAAATCGACAGCGCCGCCCCCCTGTTCGGCGCCGGTCTCGGCCTCGACTCCATCGACGCCCTCGAGCTGGTGCTCGAGCTCGAGCGCTCGTTCGGCGTCGTCGTCGGCGATGAACAGACCGGCGGTCAGGTGCTGCGCTCGGTCGACGCCATCGCTGAGTTCGTCACGGCGCAGCGGGCCGCCCCACCGTCCTGACCGCGGGCGGCAGGATCGACGCGTGATCAACGCGTTCACCGTCGACGTCGAGGAGTGGTTTCACGTCTGCGGCGTGCCGGCGGTCGCCGATCCGGCGGCGTGGGGCGCGCTCGAATCGCGCGTCGTCGACGACACCGAACGCACCCTCGATCTGCTCGATCGCTGCGGCGTGCGGGCCACCTGCTTCGTCGTCGGCTGGGTGGCCGAGCGCCATCCGCGGCTGATCGGCCGCATCCGCGACGGCGGCCACGAGATCGGCAGCCACGGCCAGTGGCATCGCCGGGTCTACGAGCTCGACGCTGACGAGTTCAGCCGTGACCTGCGGCTGGCGAGCGCGGCGTTGACGGCGGCCGGGGCGCCGCCGGTTACGCAGTTCCGCGCGCCGGAGTGGTCGATCAACGGCCGTGCGCCGTGGGCCCTCGAGCGCCTCGTCGCCGAAGGCGTCACCGTCGATTCCAGCCGCGCGCCGCTCCGCGTCGTCGGAGATCCCATGTATCCCGTCGCGCCGCACACGATCGCCACACCGCGCGGGACCATCCTCGAGGTGCCGCCGGCCGTCGAGCGAAGGCTGGGTCAGCGGACGCCGTTCGGGGGCGGTTGGGGACTGCGTCTTGCCCGGCCCGGTCGGGTGATTGGCGAAATCGCCCGGCGCAACGCCCGCGGCGAGCCGGTCACCTGCTGGATCCATCCGTGGGAACTCGATCCCGCTCCGCCGCGGATGACCTTCCCGCGGGGCGTGGCCTTCGCGCACTACTTCCGCCTGTCGGGATGGATGAGCCGGCTGGAAACGATCGTGCGTGGTGCGCCTTTCGGTACCATCAGTGCGATGCTCGCCTCGTTGCCGACCCCACCCCAGCCCCACTGACATGCGGCGATTCCGCTCTCGCCGACGTTCCTCGCGGACGTGCGCGGTGCTCGCACTTGCCCTCGTCGCACTGGCGGTCGCCCGGCCGGCGTTCGCGCAGGCCGTCGCGCCGCCGGCCGGCGAGCCGCCGCGGGCGCGGATTGCGCTCGACGAAACCCTGGACGCGCCGATCGCCCTCCTCGGCGAGCCGCGCGCCGCCGATGCCGTACCCGTCGCGGCGCGAATCGTCGTGTCGCACGGCGCGCTCGGCGACGAGGCCGTGCTCGAGCGCCTCGACGCCCGCGCCACCGCGCTGCTGGCCCGCGACGTGGCGGTGTGGCTGGTGATCGAGTCCGCTCCGCCGGCCGCCGACGCGATCGAGGCGTGGGGCGCCTCGATTGCCGCCGTCAGCAACCGCTTCGGCACGCGCGTCGGCTGGCTCGAACTGCGGTTCACGACGCCCGGTGACCCGCGCCTCGTCGCCTTCGCGTTGAAGCGCGCCGCGGTCGATCTGCACGCCGTCTCCGCCAATGGCCGGCTGCTGGTCGGCGGGCCGCCGGCCGGCGATCCGGTCTGGCTGGAACGCGTCTATGCCGAGGACGTCGCGTCGTACGTCGACGGCATCGCCGTGCCGGTGGCGTCCTCGCGCGCCGGAGCGGGGGCGCACGCCGGCGCCGCGGCCATCGCTGCGACCCGGGATCCGGGCGGCACCATCGCGATGACCGGCGTCGAGATCTCCGAAGGTACGCAGTTGGTCGATGCCGAAGTCGTGCGTATCGGCTCGCCGACCACACTCGCCTCGTATCACGGCGCGGACGAGGCGCTGCGCCTGGGCCTGCGATCGGTGGCGCACGTCGGCGATCTGATCGGGCCCGACGTCGTGCGCCTCGAACCGGCCGCCGCGTCGCTCACGCTGTCGCCGGCCATTCCGCTGGCGACGCTCGTCTACGACACGACGCGCTTCGGCACCGCGCTGATCTACGCCGGCACGCCCGAGCAGATCGCCCAGCCGAACGCCGCCCTCGACGTGACGATCACGCTGCGCGCCGCTGGCACGCCATCGGTCCGCGACCCCTACACCGGCACACGGCGTCCGCCGATCAGCACCCGCCGCGATCCGGCCACCAACCGCACCGTGGTGCGTGTGCCGATCCGTCAGGCGCCGCTCGTCCTCGACTTCGGCGACGGTCTCGCCGACGCCGTCACTGAACGCAGCGATGTCACCGGCCGTAGCGAGCTGTCGGTCGGCGAGATCGTGGCGCGGCATCAACAGGCGCGCGCCGCCGACGATCGCGCGCTCGAGCGCCACGTGGTGCTGGCGCGGATGGAGCAGCACTTCCGGCCGACCACGACCGACCCGGGCTTCGACGTCGTCACCGAGAACCGCTTCTTCGCCGATCGCGCCGGCGTCGAGTGGGAAGAGCTGTCGTTCTCCGTCAACGGCACCAAGTGGGGCGCCGACCGGCCGGCCTTCCCGCTGCTGCAGCCGGAAAAGGTCCTGTCGCCTCCGCTCGACCTGCGCCTCGACGCCGACTACCGCTATCGCCTCGATGGCACCGAGACGATCGACGGCGCCGCCTGCTATGTCGTGCGGTTCACGCCGAGCGCGGCGTCGACCGTGAAGTCGCTGTATCGCGGCACGGTGTGGATCGATCGCGAGACGTTCCGCCGCCGCAAGCTGCAGGCGGTGCAGACCGGCCTGGCCGCGCCGGTCGTGTCGAACGACGAGACGGTGCGGTTCACCAGGGCCGGCGAGGCCGGCGGCCGCCAGATCTTCCTGCCGATCGAGACGGTGACGCGCCAGATCGTGCTCGTCGCCGGGCGCAACATCCTGGTCGAGAAGACGACGCGCTTCAGTGACTACCAGCTCAATCCCGCCGACTTCGACGCCCGGCGCCTCGAGGCGCGGCGCAGCGAGCGCGTGATGTACCGCGACACCGACAAGGGGATGCGTTACTACGTCAAGGAAGGCGAGACGCGCGTCGTCAGCGACAAGGCCACGACCAGCGCCAAGGCGATGGCCATCGGCACGACGATCGATCCGTCGTTCGCCTTCCCGCTCCCGATCCTCGGCATCAACTATCTCGACTTCGAGTTCGGCAGCCCCGACTCGCAGCTCGCGCTCCTGTTCGGCGGCGTGCTCGTGCTCGGCAACATCCAGCGCCCCAAGCTGCTCGGGCCGATCGACGGCAGCGTCGACTTCTTCGCCATCGCCGTGCCCGGCAGCGATTCCGTCTACGACGCCGGCGGTCAGCGCGACGCCGAGCGCGTCCTGACGTGGCCGCTCTCGGCCGGCGGCAACCTGGGCTGGCAGTACACCAGCTACCAGAAACTGCTGGCCAACTACCAGTTCGCCTTCAACGCCTACCTCAAGGATCGGACGACGGCCGAGGACTTCGTCGTGCCCCGCACTACGATCACCCATGGCATCGGCCTCGGCTACGAGTACCGCCGCGGCGGCTACTCGGTCGTCACCAACGGCACCTGGTACGGCCGGCAGGCGTGGGACGCGTGGGGACCGGCGGGTGCCGTGACCGAGACGCCGCGCACCTACACGAAGTACAGCGCCTCGGTGACGAAAGAGATCTTCCTGTCACTGCTGACCAAGGCGCGGATCAACGCCGCCTATTTCGGCGGCCGCGACCTCGATCGCTTCAGCACGTATCAGTTCGGGCTGTTCGACGACACCAAGATCCACGGCGTGCCCGCCGCCGGCGTGCGCTACGACGAGCTCGCCATGGTCCGCGGCTCCTACTCGTTCAACGCCTTCGAGCAATACCGCTTCGACGCCTTCGTCGATCGCGGCTGGGGCCGGCTGCGCGGCACCGGCGGCACCGACTGGGAAGGCATCACCGGCATCGGCGCGGCCTTCAACATGCGCGCGCCGTGGAACACCATCATGCGCGGAGAAATCGGCAAGAGCTTCCTCGCCTCGCGTTACCGCGAGAACGGCTCGGTCGTCGCGCAGATCCTGTTCCTCAAGCCCCTCAAGAGCAAAGCGAAGTAGGAACACGCTGCACGGCCGTGCACGCGGTCGCGTCAGTCCTCGGCTGATGCGGGCGGCAGCGCGCAAAGGCTGTTACGCTGAAGCCGATCTCGCATGGCCCCCCTGCTGTTGCTCGCCGCAGCTCTCTCCGGCGTCCTCGGCGCCGCGCTCGAGGATGTCGACCCTCCGGTTGCGACCGACGCCGATCTGCGGCTGGTCACGACTGCGCCGACGCGCCTGATGGTCGGTGAGTTCCTCACGGTGCGGACCACAGTGACCGCCCGGCATCGCGTGAAGCTCTGCGATCGCGACGTCGCGATCGACGTCGATGCCGGCCATGGGTTCGTCGAGCACGTCGAGGCGTTCGCGGCCGTGGTGTGCATGTTCGGCGGGAGCGATTTGGGCCCCGGCCGCAGCTTCGTCGTCGAAAGCACGGTCGGGCTCGAAGCGCTCGACCCGCCGTCTGACCTCTCCGGGGCCGCGTCGATCAACGCGTCGGCTCGATTCGCCTTCGATCGCCCCGGCCTGTACCGTATCCGCGCCCGGCACGGCGACGCCGTGTCCGGCGTGATCATCGTGGAGGCGGTCGCGCCGAGCGGCGAGGACGCCCGGCTCCTGGCGGCGCTGCGCCAGCAGCCAGGTGTCTTGAGCGGTTTCGGAGTTGCCGACGACGCCCTTCGGTCGGAGGGCCGGCGGCTCCTCGTCGAATTCGGTACTCGCCCGCTCCTGCTGCCGTTCATCCGGCATCTGCAGGGCTCCGCCGACGTCGGGCGGCACTGAGCGTATGCCGCTCGCTGCGGCCGGCTGACGTCTCGCTGCAAACGGCCTGACACCCGCGCGCTGCGGCGGCATCATCGCGGCATGACGCTCACGACCAAGCTTCTGGGGGCCTCGGCGGCAATCTGGCTGGGGGCGATGACCGTCGGCGGTGCCGCGGCGATCACGCCGCTCCCGATCGAAGAGACCGAACCGGTCCGCTACGACGCCGATGGCAAGCTGCTGCGACCCGAGTACCGCGAGTGGGTCTTCCTGGGCGCGGGGCTCGACATGACCTACGGATCCCGGGCGGCGAACGCCGAGCCGGACCACCACATGTTCACCAACGTGTTCGTGAACCCGGCGTCCTACCGGGCCTTCGTCGGGACCGGCCGGTGGCCCGACAAAACGATCTTCATGCTCGAGGTGCGCCACACGGGCACCGACCGGCGTCCGAACCGCGCCGGCCTGTTCCAGGCGGAGGCCGTCGGCCTCGAGGCGCACGTCCTCGACGCCGCCAAGGGCGGGTCGCGCTTCTACGACTTCGACGGCAAGAGCGCCGGCAGCCCGCTGTCCGCGACGTCGTCGTGCAACGCCTGCCACACCGAGCACGGCGCCGTCGACAACACCTTTGTGCAGTTCTACCCCGAACTGCTGACCGTGGCGAAGGCCAAGGGCACCATCAAACCCGGCTTCGACCTGGAGGCGACGCACAAGCCCTGAACAGGGCTCCGACGCCGTTCCGGCCGCGGTTGCGCCGACCGGGGGGCTCGGCCACAATTGACGCGTGCTGCGGGCCGACCTCCACGTCCACACCTGGCATTCCGGCTACAACCACGATCTCCCGTTCCTCAAGAGCCGGGACTGCTTCGCCGATCCCCTGGCGGTCTACCAGTCGGCCAAGGCGCGGGGCATGGACCTGGTCGCGATCACCGACCACGACAGCATCGACGGCGGGCTCGATCTGCTCAGCCGCGCGCCGGACGGACGCGACGTCATCCTCGGCGAAGAAGTGTCGTGCTGGCTGCCGGTTCCCGGCGCGACCGGTGACGCCAGGCGCGTCGAGGTCCACTTCGGCACGTGGGGGATGACCGAGACGGCGCACCGCGAGCTGCAGCCGTTGCGCGGCAACGCCCTGGATGTGGCCGCTTACCTGCGCCGCGCCGGCATCTTCTTCGCCTTCAACCATCCCTTCCACTTCTACCAGGGCCAGCTGCCGCTCGAGCGCTACCTCGCGTTGCTGATCGAAGCGGCGCCCGCCATCGAGACCCGCAACGGCGCGATGCTGCCGGCGCACAACCAGCTGGCGGCGTCGCTGGCCGCGTCGCGCGGCAAGGTCGTCGTCGGCGGCAGCGATGCGCACACCCTGCGGCGCGTCGGCACGACCTGGACGGCGGCGCCCGGGACGACCCGCGAGGAGTTCCTGGCCCACGTCGCGGCCGGGCGGGGCCGCGTCGGCGGGGTGCACGGCGGCACGTTCCAGCTCGCCGCGGACATCTACGGTGTCATTGCCCAGTACTGGCTCAGCCTGGTCGGCCTGCGCCGTCACGAGATCAGCGTGCCGCGGCGGATCCTCGGCGCCAGCTTCTCGCTGGCGACGATGCCCGGCGAGTTCGTGCCGCTGATCGTCGCCGCCCGCTCCAAGCAGCGCGAGGCGCGGTGGGTCGAGTCGTCGGCGAGGGCGCTCGGCCTTCCCTCGGGCGCGTCGGCGCGTCCGGCCGAGATCGAGGCGGAGCCCGGACTGTGAGCCCCAACGCGGGCGATCGCCGCGTCGCCATCACCGGCATCGGCATCGTCTCGTCGCTGGGCACCGGTCGCGAGGCGAACTGGCAGCACATGGTCGCCGGGCTGTGCGGCCTCCGCCCGGTCA
>JBDSLU010000134.1:0-8646 GCA_039916225.1 Vicinamibacteraceae bacterium | reverse complement strand
CGCCGACGGAATGGCGCCCGCCAGGATGACGGTGGTGTCGACCATCGACAGGCCGCGATAGATGTACTGCCCCAGGCCGCCGGCGCCGATCGCCGCGGCGATGGTCGCCGAGCCGACCCCGACGACGCTGGCCACGCGGACGCCGGCGACGATCGAGGGCAGCGCCAGCGGCAGCTCGACCTGCCGCAGCAGCTGGGGCGCCGTCATGCCCATCGCCACGCCCGCTTCACGGACCGATCGGTCGACGCCGGTGAGGCCGACGATGGTCGACCGCACGATCGGCAGCAGCGCGTAGAGCACCAGCACGAACAGCGCGGCGCGGGCGCCGATGCCGCCGACGAACGGTACCGGCAGGAGGAAGCCGAACATCGCCAGGCTCGGAATCGTCTGGACGGCGTTGGCGATGGCGACCAGCGGAGACGCCAGCCGGGGACGCCGCGCGGCGAAGATGCCGATCGGCACACCGATCGCCACGGCGATGACGGTCGAGAAGGTGACGAGCAGCACGTGCTGGCCGGCGAGGGTGGCCAGTTCCTGCTGGTGGGCGAGCCAGAAGCGGATGACGTCCATTACGCCCGGACGTCCTCGGCGGGGGAGGGCGGTGCGATCGTGACGGCTTCGACCAGCCGGCGCACGCGGTCGTCGTCCGACTGGAGAATCGACCGGGCCGGGCCACACCAGATCAGGCGGCCGGCGTCGAGGACCCCGATGCGGTCGGCCAGCCCAATGGCCTCGGCGATGTCGTGCGTGACGATCAGGACCGTCTTGCGCAGCCGCGACTGGAGGCGGCGGAACTCGCCCTGCAGCTGCCGTCGCGTCACCGGATCGAGCGCGCCGAACGGCTCGTCCATCAGCAGCACCGGCGGATCGGCGGCGAGCGCCCGGGCCACGCCGACCCGCTGGCGCTGGCCACCGGAGAGCTCGTCGGGCCATCGAGCGGCGTACTCGTCGTTCGCCAGCCCGATCAGATCGAGCAGCTCACGGACGCGGGAGCCCACCCGCGCCGGTTCCCATCGTTCGAGCCGCGGCACCACGGCGATGTTGTCGGCGACGGTCAGGTGCGGGAAGAGACCCCCGTCCTGGATGACGTAGCCGACCGCGCGGCGCAGGCGAATCGGGTCCCACTCGCGCGTGTCCCGGCCCTGGACGCGCACTTCGCCCGCATCGGGGACGAGCAACCGATTGACCAGCTTGAGGGCGGTGGTCTTGCCGGCGCCGCTCGCGCCGACGAGCGCCACCGTCTCGCCGGCCTGGACGGTCAGCGTGAATGCGTCGAGAATGGGTTTCCGGTGAGTGTGTCCGAACGACACGTCCAGGAATTCGACCCCAGCCATCTCCATGCCTATGATCCGCCCGCGCCGCATCGACAAGACATTCACGGCCATCCTGCAAAAGAGTCCAAACAAGGGTGGCTGGACCTACGTGGTCTGGCCGAAGTCGGTCGACTACTTCGGCACCCGCGGTCTGGTGAAGGTCACGGGGACCGCGGACGGCGAGCCGTTCACGAGTGCCTTCATGGCGCTCGGAGACGGCACCCACAAGCTGCCGGTCAAGGCCGCTGTGCGCAAGGCCTTGGGCAAGGAAGCCGGAGCCCGCGTGACCATCCGCCTCGAGAAGCGGATCGGCTGACCGCGGCCACCGGATTCCCGTCAGTACTCGGCAAACGCGTCATCCGGATAGCAGTAGAGCCACTGCTCCCCGGACTCGGCCGAGGCGACCACCGGATGCCCGGTCGAGCGAGCATGCGCCGTGGCATGCTTGTTCGGCGAGGTGTCGCAGCAGAGCGTGCGGCCGCACTCCTGGCACGTGCGCAGGTGGACCCAGCGGCCGCCACTCTGGACGCAGTCCTCGCAGACGTGTCGATGCGGCATCTTCACCGTGGTGACGGCGCGGATGTGACCGCAGGCGCTGCTGGGCATGTTCAGGTCCTTTGCTACCCGATGTGCGGGCGACGTCCCGTCTCGTCGCCAGTGTACCGCACCGGTTCGAGGGTCATGACGGGAGGGTTGTGGTGGTCAGCGAGAGAGACATCGCGTTTCCGAGGTTGACCGCGGCACAGGTCGCCACGCTGGCTGCCCGCGGACATCGGCGCACCGTGCAGGCCGGCGAGGTGCTGTTCGCCGAAGGCGACCGCGGGTTCTGTTTCTACGTCGTCATCACCGGCGCCGTCGAGATCCTCGAGAGCTCGCGCGGCCTTCCGCACACCGTCGCCGTCCACCAGCCGCAGGAATTCACCGGCGACGTCGACATGCTGACCGGGCGGGCCGCCCTCATCACCGCGCGCGCCGCGGCCGACGGCGAGCTGATCGAGCTCGGCGCCTCGGCCCTCCGTGAGGCCGTCGACGGCGAGCCGGAGCTGGGCGAGATCATCGTCAAGGCCTTCCTGATGCGCCGATCGCTGCTGCTGAGCGACGGCTTCGAAGGCGTCAAGATCATCGGCTCGCGCTTCTCCGTCGAGGCGCATGGCCTGCGCGACTTCGCGACCCGCAACGCGATTCCGTTCACGTGGATCGACCTCGAAGCCGACCCGCAGGCCGAGCAGCTCCTCCGCCAGTTCAATATCCCTGCCTCGGAAACCCCGGTCGTGATCGGCCGCGACGGCAAGTTCCACCGGCGCCCGTCGATCGAGGCCCTGGCGAACTGCGCCGGTCTCGTCATCGCCTTCGATCCGGCCGAAGTGCACGACCTGATCGTCGTCGGTGCCGGCCCGTCGGGGCTCGCCGCCGCCGTGTACGGGGCCTCCGAAGGCCTGGACGTCGTCGTACTGGAGCGCCTGGCCACCGGCGGCCAGGCCGGCACGAGCGCGCGCATCGAGAACTATCTCGGGTTCCCGGCCGGCATCTCCGGCGCCGAGCTGACCCGCAACGCGCTGCTGCAGGCGCAGCGTTTCGGCGCCCGGATCACCGTCCCGGGCACGGTGACGAAGCTCGCGATCAACGACGGGATCCGGCTCGTGACCCTCGGAGATGGCACGCAGCTGCGGACGCGCTGCGTGCTGGTGACGACGGGCGTGTCGTACCGGCGGCTCGATCTGCCGCGCTTCGCCGAGTTCGAGGGCGCCGGCGTCTACTACGCCGCCACCGACATGGAAGCGCGGCTCTGTCGCGGCGACGACGTGGTCGTCGTCGGGGCCGGCAATTCGGCGGGACAGGCGATCGTGCATCTGTCGCGCTACGCCCGTCAGGTCCATGTCGTCGTCCGCGGCGACGACCTCGGCAGGAGCATGTCGCGTTATCTCGTCGATCGCGTCGAACATCTCGACAACGTCGTGATCCATCGCGGCGCCGAGGTCAGCGCCGTCGAAGGCGACGGGCACCTGGCCACCGTGCGCGTCCGCAACGGCTCCGGCACGGAGACGCCGTTGACGACCCCGGCGCTCTTCATGTTCATCGGCGCCGATCCCAACACCAACTGGCTGAATGGCTGCATCGACCTCGATGCCAAGGGCTTCGTCCTGACCGGCCCGCAGCTGTCGCGCCGGACCGTCGGGGGAGCCAGGTGGGCGGCGGCCGGTCGTTCGCCGTTCCTGCTGGAAACGAGCCTGCCCGGCGTGTTCGCCGCCGGTGACGTCCGCAGCGGCTCGGTGAAGCGCTGCGCCTCGGCGGTCGGCGAGGGCGCGATCGCCGTCAGCTTCGTGCACCAGCACATCGGAAGAGCGCTGTAGCGGGCCGCCGGGTCAGCTCCTTCTGGCCGAGGCTGGCTGATCATCGCCACGCGGACTGCGCTGGCTCTTGAGCACATCCCGGGGTGAGCCGCCCCAGTGCCGGATCCAGGCCCGCCGCATCTGCAGGCCCGACCGGAAGCCGGCGAGCTCTGCCGCTTCCGTGACCGTGGTGCCGTGCTCGAGCGCCTGCCTCGCCCGTTCCAGCCGGATGGCCTGGAGATACTGCAACGGCGACACGCCGGCATGCTCGACGAAGAGCCGCAGCAGGTGCCGCTCGGTCGTGTGCCCCGCCAACGCCAGCGCCGCCATGTTCCAGTCGCGCTCGGGCTCCTTGATGATCACGTCCTGGACGCGATGGACGGTGGCGTGGAGGTGCCCGCGATGGATGCGAAAGGGTGACTGCTCCGGATCCCGGTCCGAGCGCCGGAGGTAGACCACCATGTCTTCGGCGACGCTGGCCGCCAGCGCTTCGCCGCATTCGCCGGCGATGAGGTGCAGCGCGACGTCGATCCCCGCGGTGATGCCGGCACTCGAGGCGATCGGGCCGTCCACCACGAAGACGCGGTTGTCGACGACCTTCGCCTGCGGCGCCAGGGCGCGCAGCGCGTCCAGCAGCTCGTGGTGCGTCGTGCAGCGCCGGCCGTTCAGCAGCCCGGCGCGCGCCGCCAGCAGCGTGCCGGAGCAGATGGTCACCAGTCGATGATCCGCGGCGGGCCCGCGCAACGATGCGCCCAGGCGCCTGTTCAACCAGCGCGCCGTGGTCGTCACCGCCGGTGTGACGTTGCCGAGATGTTCCGTCGGCTGGCCCACCACGACGACCCACGTGGGCGTGGCCAGCGTCTCCGGCAGCGGCTCGAGGCCGGCGATCGAGAGCCCGACCGAGGTGTCCTGGAGGTCCGCCGGCGCGGCGAAACGCAGACGGAACCGCGGCGGCAGGCCGCCTCGATCGCGGTGCTGGTTGGCCAGGCGGAACGCTTCGGCGGGACCGGCGATGTCGAGCAGCAGCGAGTGCGGCACGATCACGAACAGGACGTCGATCACCGGGGCGGGTGTGAGCATGTGTCCGAAAGTGATCGAAACCTGTCGGTCCTCGATGCGACAACCCGCAGCCGCGCTGCTACGTTGATCCAGATGCGGAGTCACCTCGGCCCAGGTCGCGTGCCACTGAGTATCGCACTGCTGTCGCTCTCGTTCTTTGCGCTCGCGACGGCTGACGTCCGGGCCCAGACATCGGACGGTTCATCGCACGGTCCGGTCGTCTCGAAGCCGGAGAGCCGCGTCGACACGAGCGCGGCCCCTGGCGACGATTTCTTCGCCTATGCCAACGGCGCCTGGCTGAAGGCGGCCGTCATCCCGCCCGGCAAG
The DNA here is from genome assembly GCA_039916225.1 of Vicinamibacteraceae bacterium. Lineage (GTDB taxonomy): Bacteria > Acidobacteriota > Vicinamibacteria > Vicinamibacterales > Vicinamibacteraceae > JBDSLU01. Next base: position 3,617 of record JBDSLU010000134.1, on the reverse strand, counting down.
GACCGCTGGACGGTTCGCGACGACCTCAACGCGCTCACGCGACGGCAGATCGCGGCGATCCTCGACGATCCCCACCCGGCGCCCCCTGGCACGGTCGCCCGCATGGTGGCCGACTTCCGTGCCGCGCTCCTAAACGAGGCGGCCATCGAGCGGAAGGGACTCGCGCCGATCGCGCCGATGCTGGCGCGGATCGACAAGGTGGGTGACAAGGCGGCGCTCACGCGGCTGCTCGGCAGCAGCATGCGCGCCGACGTGGATCCGCTGAACATCGGCATCTACGCGTCGTCGTCGGTGCTCGGCTTCTCCGTCGAGCACAGCATTCACGGCGAGCAGACCTACAGCGCCTTCCTGGTGCAGGGCGGACTCGGCCTCGAGGATCGCGAACGCTATCTGAGCCAGGACCCCGCTGCTGTCGAGCAGCGCCGTCGCTACCGCCTCTACGTCGCTCGCATGCTGACACTCGGCGGCTTCGACGACGCCGAGCGGCGCGCCGAGTCGGTGCTGGCGCTCGAGATGGCCATCGCCGAGACGCACGCCACGCGTCAGGTCTCGGCCGTCGACCGGAACGCCGACCACCAATGGTCGCGCGCCGACTTCGCCCGCGACGCCCCCGGCGTGGACTGGGCGGCATGGCTGGAAGCCGCCGGGCTCGGCGGGCAGCCGGTGATCGTGGCGTGGCAGCCCTCGGCCGTGAAGGGCGTCGCGGCGCTCGTCGCGTCGCGCCCCCTCGACGCCTGGAAGGACTATCTCCGCTTTCACGCCATCGCCGACCACGCCGACGTGCTGCCGCGCGCGCTCGCCGAGGCGGCGGCCGAGATGCGTGGCGATCGGCGCTCTCGCGGTGAGCGGGCGCTGGCGGCGACCCAGGAGGCGATGGCCGATGCCATCGGCGAGCTCTACGTGGCGCGCCACGTCCCGGCCGATCAGAAGGCGCGCGTGCACGGCATCGTCGCCAACGTCACCAAGGCCTTTCGCGCCCGTCTGACCCAGGCCGCGTGGCTGTCGCCGGCTGGCCGCCAGATCGCGGTCGCCAAGATCGACAAGGTCTATGTCGGCATCGGCTATCCGGACGCGTGGCCCGACTGGAGCGATGTTCGCATCGATGCCGCGGATGCATGCGGCAACGCGCAACGCCTGGCCGAGCGCAGCCGCCGACTGGCGCTGGCCCGGCTCACCAAGCCGTACGATCAGCGCGAGTGGGCGCTGACGCCGCAGACCTCGGGCGCCGTCCTGAACTTCCAGCAGAACGCCTATCTCTTCGCGGCGGCGCTGCTGCAGCCGCCGAAGTACGACGCCACGGCGTCCGACGCCGCGACCTACGGCGCCATCGGCGCGCTCATCGGCCACGACCTGAGCCACTTCGTGGACGTCCTCGGCGCCGGCTACGAGCCCGACGGACGCATGCGCCGGTGGTGGACGCCCGCCGAGACTGCGGCGTTCGATGCGGCCGCCGAGCCGCTCGTCCGGCAGTTCGCCGCCTACGAGCCGCTGCCCGGACTCCATGTCGATGGGCGCCTCACGCGAACCGAGAACGTCGCCGATCTCGCCGGCCTCGTCGCCGCCTTCGAGGCGCATCGCACGGCGCTCGGGGCACGGGCCGCGGACAAGGATCACGTGCGGCGTGCCGACCGCGAGTTCTTCATCGCGTTCGCCCAGGCCTTCGGCTCCAAGATGACCGATGCCGGCCTGCGTGCGCAGGTCGCCGGCGACCACGCGCCGGAAACGTTCCGCATGAGCACGGTGCGCAATGTCGACGCGTGGTACGAGGCCTTCGACGTCGTCCCCGGGCAGCGGCTGTACGTCGAGCCGCAGGCTCGCGTGCGCGTCTGGTAGCGGAACGGAGACGAGCGCATGCGTGTCACCGTCTGCGAGCTGCCGCACGAACCCGACGCCCTTGCCGCGGCGTGGGCGGCCCTGTCCCAGCACACCATCGCGCATCGCACGGATCTCGTGCTGCTGCCCGAGTTCGCGATGGTGGAGCCCGTGTGGGAGTCGCGGCCGTTCGACATCGCCCGCTGGGCGGCTGTCGAAGCGCTGAGCGACACGCGGCTCCGTCGTCTGCCCGAGCTCGGGGCCGAGTTCGTGGTCGGCACGCGACCGGTGAGCGTCAAGGGACGCTGCGTCAACCAGGGATATCTCTGGTCTACCGCGGCCGGCCTGCAGCCGCTGCGGAGCAAGTATTTCCTGCCCGAAGAGCCCGGCAGCTGGGAAGCGACGTGGTTCCAGCGCGGCGATCCGGTGTTCCCCATCTATCACGCCGGCGCCGCGTCGTTCGGCGTCAACATCTGCACCGAGTTGTGGGCGCTCGAAACCTATGCCGCCTACGCTGGCCTCGGCGTCGATCTGCTGCTGTCACCGCGCGCGACGGCGATGGCGACGACGGCACGATGGCTGGCCGTGGGCGTCGTCGCGGCGGTGCGTTCGGGTGCGTTCAGCGTCTCGTCCAATCGCGTCGACGCGACGGGCGCGTGCGGCGGGGGCGGCTGGATCATCGATCCGGCCGGCGAAGTCCTGGCCGTCACCTCGGCCGGCGAGCCGTTCGCGACTCGTGAGATCGACCTGACGAGGGCGGCGCAGGCCCGGCACGGCTACCCGCGCTACGTGTTCGACAGAGGCGCCGGGGCCGCTCGCGCTCCCGGCATCACCGACTCGCTTTGACGGCCGTCGCTTACCGCATTCTTACCAGTCGCTTATGACTCCGAACGGCCCCCGCGGGTACGCTCGCGTGGCCGTGACACTGCTCGAACGATCGTCGCAACTGGTGACGCTCGATCGGTCGACGAGCGACGCCGTGGCCGGCCGCGGCCAGCTCCTGCTCGTCGGCGGCGAGGCCGGCGCCGGCAAGACGACGCTGGTCCGGCACTTCGGGCGCACGCTGCCGCCCACCGTCCGCCTCCGGTGGGGCGCCTGCGATCCACTGTCGCTGCCGCGCCCGCTTGGTCCCGTCATCGACTTCGCCGCCGCGGTCGGCCCCGATTTCAAGCGGCTGCTCGATGCCGACGCGCCGCGGGCGCAGCTGTTCGCCGCGCTCCGCGACATTCTCGCCGCCTCGACGCACGTCCTGGTCATCGAGGATCTGCACTGGGCCGACGACGCCACGCTCGATCTGATGCGCTACCTCGGCCGTCGGATGGACACGACCCGCAGCCTGCTGGTGGCGACCTATCGGGACGACGAAGTGCGGCGCGGGCATCCGCTGCAGCTGCTGCTCGGCGACCTGGCGACGGCGGCCGCCGTCCAGCGGATGCGCCTGCCCAACCTCACTCAGGACGGGGTGCGCACGCTGGCCGCGGCCAGTGGTGTGGACGCGTCCGAGTTGCACCGCCGCACCGGTGGCAATCCGTTCTTCGTCACCGAGGTGCTGGCGAGCGGACAGCCGTCGCTGCCGCCGACGCTCCGCGACGCCGTGCTCGCGCGGGCCGCGCGTCTCACCTCGTCCGGGCGCCGCGTCCTCGATGCCGCGGCGGTCCTCGGTCCGCGCTTCCCGCTGGCGCTCCTTGCGGCCTTCGACGAGACCGACGCCGGCTTCGAAGAGTCGTTGGGGGTCGGCGTCCTCGTGCGGGACGGCGACCACGCCGCCTTCCGGCAAGAGCTGTCGCGCGAGGCGATCCTCGACG
>JBDSLU010000133.1:0-4777 GCA_039916225.1 Vicinamibacteraceae bacterium | reverse complement strand
CGCTGGGCGCACCGGCTGCTATTCGCGGCGCTGGGCACGCCGCGGCGGCGGTGCGCGGGCGGCGTCTCGATTGGCGCGCGGTGCCTGGTGCCGCGCGGTCAGCCCTCGAACGACGCCGGGATCGGCGTCCAGCGCGTGCGGTCGTAGAAGATCGGCTTGCGGCCGCCGTTGGTGGAGAGGTAGGCGCGGTACTTCGCGCGCAGCCGTTCGATCCGCACGCGGTCGGTCTTGATCGCCCGGTGCGGCAGTTCGATCAGTGCCTGTTCGACGGCCCACACGTTCTTCGGCGACAGCCGCCAGTCGTAGGCGCCCATCATCGTCCGCAGATCCGCCACACCATAGCCGCGGACGCCGCCGGTCAGGTCGACGTACGGATCGACGTAGCTCAGGGCCAGGTCGCGCAGTCGTCGGAACACCGGCTTGCGGCCGTGCAGTCCGGGATCGCGAGAGCGCGCGATCGAGCCCCAGCCGTGCGGCGTCCGATAGACGAAGATCACATGGTCGAGCTGATCGATCGACTCCAGGCTCATCACCAGCGGCGGGTAGCCGCGCTGCTCGAGAATGGTGGCGGCCGACAGGGCCGCCTCCATGCAGTGCGCCATCCCGTGACGGATCACCCCGCGGAAGCTGCGCTGCGACGGCCCGTCCTTCTCGGTGTTATAGGGCAGCTGATTGAGCCACGTCTGCACCGCCGCCGGCTTTCGCAGCGCGTCGACCATCCGTCGCTCGGCGGGCGTGAACGGGAGATCCGGGGGCGGGAGGTGGCGTGCGATGTCGCGTCGGCCGTCTGGTATACTCCCGCCGTTCATTGAGCAAGCTCCCCCTGCTTGACTGGTTCGAACTGGGCATCGCACCCGAGCGCGCGGGTGTGCGGCCCAAGTCTAGCTTCGCGCTGCCACGCCAGAACACTACGGATTATGGGTCGCAGGCTCTACATTGGAAATCTGCCGTACAGCACGACGGATCAGGATCTGACGACGCTTTTCTCGCAGGTGGGGACTGTCGAGAACGTACGCGTCATGCGCGACATGGCCACCGGCCGGGCGCGCGGGTTCGGGTTCGTCCAGATGGCCACCGACGCCGAAGCTGAAAAGGCGATCGCGCAATTCCACGAGCACGAGATGCAGGGGCGTCCGCTCGTCGTCAACGAAGCCAAGCCGAAGCCGGAGTTCGCGGCTGGCGCCGGCCGCGGGTTCGGCCGCGGCGGTGGCGGCGGCGGTGACTTCGGCGGTGGCGGTGGCGGGGGAGGGGACTTCGGCGGCGGCCGAGGTTCTCGCGAACCCCGCTGGTGACGCGGCGCTGACAATTGATCGCGGCCCGACCAGCTGCTGCTGGTCGGCGCCGGCCGCCCTCAGCGGCCGACGCGGGCGGCGCTCTGCTCGCGGGGCGGAGCAGCGGTCACTGGGCCGGATGGGCTCGCTGGGCCGGATGGGCTGAGGGGCGGAGCGCTACTCGCTACGCTTCGACGAGCCATCCGTCGCGCAGACGGATGATCCGATCGCCGTAGCTGGCGTTGGCCTCGGAGTGCGTCACCTGGATGATGGTGGTGCCCTCGCCGTTCAGCTTCTTGAACAGCTCCATGATCTCGCGGCCCTGCTCGGAGTGCAGGTTGCCGGTCGGTTCGTCGGCGAGGATCACCTTGGGTCCGGCGACGACGGCGCGCGCCACCGCGACCAGCTGCTGCTGTCCGCCCGAGAGCTGGTTCGGGTAGAGGTCCTTTTTCCCGACGATGTGGAAGCGGTCGAGGACGTCGCAGACGATGCTGTCGCGCTCCTGCTTCCGGATGTTGCGATAGGACAGCGGAACGTCGAGGTTCTCGTAGACCGTCAGGTTGTCGAGCAGGTGATAGCTCTGGAACACGAAGCCGATGTGCTTCTTGTTCACCTCGGCGCGCTCTTTCTTGGCCAGCGCGTGGATCGGCGCGCCGTTGAACCAGTACTCACCGGTCCACGAGGTGTCGTGCATGCCGAGGATGTGGAGCAGCGACGACTTGCCGGCGCCCGACGGGCCCATGATCGACACGAACTCGCCGGCCTTGATGTCCAGGGTCACGCGGCGCAGCACGAACGTCGTGGTCGGGCCGTGCTGATAGCCCTTCTCGATGTTGCGCAGCTGGATGAGCGGTCCGTCGACCATCTCGGTGGCGGCGGGGGACGCGGCGGGTTTCGACTTGCCGAACAGCATCGCTGGGAATCTCCGTGGAAGGCGGTCGATCGAGTCTACTCGTCCCGGGTGGGACCCGCCAGCCACGAGACGACCAGCCGCCGACCCGGCGACACCGGCACCGACTCGAACCAGGCGAGCTCGATGTGCAGGTGCATCACTTCCAGTTCGACGCCGATTCCGGTCCGACCGTTCGCGGCGTCGATCCGGGTATCTGCGACTGGCGTGCCGGTGCCGCGCACCGGTTCGGCGGGGCGCGTCCGCCAGGCGAGCGCCGGCGCCACGGCCATGCCGGCCAGCATCAGGAGCGCGCCGACGCGGAGCGTCCATGTCATGGCCTCCGTTACCCAAACGCCGTGCCACGCCGGCCCCCTCGCCGATGCCGCGTAAAACCCCGGCAATACCGGGGTGATCGAGGATCCTGCCGCCCGCCGTGGTGCGCCAGGTGTTCGGTTCCGGTCACTTCCGGGCCGCTCGTGGACAGCGGCGGCCGCCCCGGGACAGACTGGCGCGCATGGAGACCTGGATCGGCACGTCCGGCTACAACTACCCGGAATGGAAGGGCCACTTCTACCCGGCCGACCTGCCGGCGTCGAAGATGCTGCCGTTCTACGCGGCGCGTTTCCGCACCGTCGAGATCAACTACACCTTCTACCGGATGCCGACCGCCAAGGCCGTCGACGGCTGGCTGGCGGCCACGCCGGACACCTTCCGCTTCACCCTCAAGGCGCCCAAGCGGATCACCCACGACAAGCGGCTGAAGGACGTCGGCGATCTGGTGCGAGGGTTCTGCGATCTCGCCGGCGGCCTCGGACCGCGGCTGGCGACGCTGCTGTTCCAGCTGCCGCCGAACCTGAAGTGCAACCTCGATGTCTTCGACGCATTCCTCGACACGCTGCCGCCGAAGGTGCCGGCGGCCTTCGAGTTCCGCAACGCCTCGTGGCTCGACGAGGCCGTCTACGAACGCCTGAAGGCGCGCAACCTGGCCCTCTGCATTGCCGACACCGGCGACAAGACGACACCGCTCATCGAGACGGCCGACTACGGCTACTTCCGGCTGCGCGACGAGGGCTATCAGGCCGAGGACCTGGCGCGCTGGGCCAGCGAGATCGAGACGCGCGCCTCACGGTGGCGCGAGGTCTTCGTCTACTTCAAGCACGAAGACGAGGGGAAGGGACCGGAGTTCGGGCAGGCGCTGATGCGGCTGCTCGGCCAGGTGCCGGCCGCACCGTAGCGCCGCGAGGTCCGCGTCTAGACGATCCCGGCCAGGAACTCGACGGCGGTGCGCTCGGCCCAGTAGCCGTCGAAGTCGGGACCGGGCACGCTGAGGAAGCCGCAGTGTCCACCGTCGCGCGTGATGAGCACGCGGATGCTGGCGTTGCCGGCGACTTCCGGTGACGCGAACTGCTCGTGCGGCACGAACGGATCGTTGTCCGACGCGACGATCAGGGCCGGCACGCGGATCCGATCGACGATGCGCAGGGCGCTGGCGCGATGGTAGTAGTCCGCGGCACCGGCAAAGCCGTGGTGTGGCGCGGTGTAGGCGTCGTCGAAGCCCCGCACGCTGCGGAGCGCGGACAGTGGCGCGGTCTCGTAGCGGCCCGGCCACGCCGCCGCCTTGCGGCGCATGCGGCTCTTCAGGTTGCGCATGAAGTTCCACTGATAGACGGCGTTGCTGCGACGCTCGAGCGCGTCGACGCACAACGCCAGATCCATCGTCGGTGACACCGCGCAGACGCCGCGCAGCCAGGGCGCCAGCGAGGGATCGGCGCCGGCCTCGCCGGCCAGCTTCAGCGTCAGGTTGCCGCCGAGCGAATAGCCGACCACACCGAAGCGGGTCAGACCGTCGGTCGCCGCCAGTTCCCGCATCACCGCCAGCGGATCGTTGGTCAGGCCGGAATGATAGAGGCCGGCCGACAGCGTCTCGGTGCCGCCGCAGTTGCGCTGGTTGAGCCGCACCACGTTGAACCCGCGCGCGAACGCCTTGTCGGCGAGGCCGACCATGTAGTGCGCCGAGCTCGAGCCTTCCAATCCGTGCAGCGCCAGCAGCGTCGGCGCGTCCTGCCGGCGCGGCTGCCAATGGACGTGCGCCAGCACGCGGGCCTCGGGCGCGACGTCGAAGTAGCGGGCCTCGGGCGCCGGCAGCCGGGCGAAGCGGCGGCGCCGCGCCCAGGTGACGATCGTCATCCAGTGCCCGCCGGTCCAGCGCGGATGCGGCACGTAGGCGGCGAGATCGGTGCGCGGGTGAGGCGCAGTCGGCGGCGGAGCAGCGGCGGTGGTCACGGCTTGAGGCGATAGACGCGGAAACGGCTGTTGCGATAGAGCTCGGGCAGGCGCAGGTCGCGCTCCGAGACCACGACATCGAGATCGTAGCGACGGCTCAGCGCCTGCAGCTCGCTTTCGGTGCGGGCCTCGAAATCGCCGAGCGCGACGCGGCGTTCGGCGATGCGCTGCGCCATCCGCCGATCGTACATGCTCATCGCCTCGTCCTTCACGTTCTCGAGGAACACGTCGCGCGCGGCGAGGACGCGGAGCGACGTGCCGAACCGCCACGCATGATTGGGATCGGCGAGGACATGGGTGGACGGTGGCGTCGCGCGACGGAGGAAGCCGG
>JBDSLU010000132.1:0-10264 GCA_039916225.1 Vicinamibacteraceae bacterium | reverse complement strand
TCGACGTGTCGGCGATCGAGCTGCCGCTCCAGGTGGGCGTAGTCCTCGTCGAGCGCCGCGCGCCGGGCGGTGTTGTCGCGCTCGACGGCGTCGGACAGCGCGCTCATCGGGCGAACGCCGCCAGGTTTCCGGCGTCGACGTTGAGGATGTTGCCGGTCGACTTGTCGGCCAGCGGCGAGGCCAGGAAGTAGACCGCTTCGGCGACGTCCTCGGGCAGCACGCTGCGCTTCAGCATGCTGCGCTGGCGGTAGAAGTCCTCGACGTCGGTCTCTTCGATCTTGTTGCTGGCGGCGCGCTCGCTGCGCCAGGTGCCGGACCAGATCTTCGACCCGCGGATGACCGCGTCGGGGTTGACGACGTTGGCGCGTATGCCGATCGGCGCGCCCTCCGCCGCCAGGCAGCGGGCGAGGTGCAGCGCGGCGGCCTTGGCCGAGCAGTAGGCGGCGGCCCCGGGCGAGGCGACCAGTGCGTTCTTGCTGCCGACGAAGACGATCGAGCCGCCGAGGCCTTGGCGCTTCATCAGGGCGAAGGCGTCGCGGCCGACCAGGAAATAGCCGGTGGCGAGGATGTCCATGTTGAGCTGCCACGTCGCCAGCGTCGTGGCCTCGATGGGCGACGCCGAGGCGATGCCGGCATTGGAGACCAGGATGTCGAGGCCGCCGAACTCGGCCGCCGCGTGGGCCATCGACGCGGCCACCGACGATTCGTCGCGGACGTCGCAGACGACGCCGCGCACCTTGTCGGTGCCGAACGCCGTGCCCAGCGCCGCTCGCGTGTCGTCGAGCGCCGCCTGATCGCGATCGCTCAGCACCACGTGGGCGCCTTCGGCAAGCAGCCGCCGTGCCACCGCCTGGCCGATGCCGCCGGCGCCGCCGGTGATCAGGGCGATCCGGCCTTCGAGCGCCTTGGCCTTGGGCAGCCGCTGCAGCTTGGCCTCTTCGAGCAGCCAGTATTCGATGTCGAAGGCTTCCTGCTCGGGGATCGGCACGTACTCGTCGACGCCCTCGGCCCAGCGCACGACGTTGATGGTGTTGACGAAGTACTCGGCCGCCACCCGCGCCGTCTGCTTGTCTTTCTGGAACGCGAGCATCCCGAGGCCCGGGATCAGCAGCAGCACCGGCATCGGATCGCGCATCGCCGGCGAGTCCGAACGCTTGCAGCGCTCGTAGTAGGCGGCATAGTCGGTGGCGTAGCGTTCGACCAGCGGGCCGAGCTTCTCGGCGAGCTGGGCGGCCGTGTCCTGGCCGGGCGTGAACGGCACCCACAGCGGCAGGATCTTGGTGCGGAGGAAGTGGTCCGGGCAGGTCGTGCCCTTGGCCGCGAGCGCCTCGCCGCGCGCCGATCCGACGAACTCGAGGATCGCCGGTCCATCGGCGTAGTGCATCACCTTGGGCGACGTCGCGCTCAGCATGCCGCGGACGAGCGGGCCGAGCTCGGCGACGAAGGCCCGGCGCTCGGCCTCCGGCATCGGCGCCACGATCTGCGCGCCGAACGGCTCGGCCTTGCCGTTGGCGTCGAGCCACGCCGCGGCGCGCTCGATGATGCTGATGGTGCGCTGGTAGCACTCCTTCGACGTATCGCCCCAGTTCACCAACCCGTGGCTGCCGAAGATCAGGCCCTTCATGTTCGGGTTGGCCTGGCACAGCTGCTCACACCGCAGCCCCAGCTCGAAGCCCGGGCGCATCCACGGAATCCAGCCGATCTCGTCGCCGAACGCCTTCGTGAGCAGCGCCTCGCCGTTCTTCGCCGCGGCGAAGGCGATCAATGCGTCGGCGTGCATGTGATCGATGTGACGCGCCGGCGTGAAGCAGTGCGGCGGCGTATCGATGCTGGTCGCGCGCGGGTTCAGGTTGAAAGTGCAGTGCGGGAAGTAGGCGACCATCTCGTCCTCGTGCTCGAGGCCGCGGTAGCGCTTCTTCAGCGCGTGCAGCTTGTCGAGATACAAGGACGCGAAGCCGTCCATCTTCATGCTGCCGATGTCACCGCCCGAGCCCTTCACCCACAGCACGTCGACGTCGTCACCGGTCAGCGGATCGGGCATCCGGATCTTGGCGGACGTGTTGCCGCCGCCGTAGTTGGTGATGCGGAGGTCGGAGCCGAGCAGGTTCGACCGGTAGAGCAGGAGCTGGGCTTCGGACATCCCCGCCGTGGCGGCGTCGTCCCAACGGGGCAGTGGCTGAGCGGACATGGGGCGATCTCTTCCTTTGCGTGCGGGGTTGTGCCTGGAAACGGAGCGGATCAGAAGTCGAAGCCGCCGACGTTCGCCTTGGTGAACGTGAACGGCGTGCCGAGAATGATGTTGTCGCCGCGGACCTCGAGCTGGCCGAGGCGGCCGCCCGGGAACTGCGTGGTGCCGGCGATGGGCGTGCCCTTGGCCAGCGCCGTGGCGACCTGCACGGTGAGGTAGCCGAGGTCCTTGGTGTTCCACAGGACGGCCGAGTCGAGCACGCCGTCGAGCAGGTAAGGCTTCGACGCGTTGGGCAGGCCGAGGCCGGTGACGCCGACGTCCTTGCGGCCCGACTGCTTGACGGCTTCGGCGGCACCGGGCACCGCCGGCGAGGCGATGGCCATGACGACCTTCACCTTCGGGTGGACGCGCAGCAGTGTCTGCGTCTCGTCGAACGCTTTCTTGCGATCGTCGTCGCTGGGCCGGATGTCGACGATGGTCAGGTTCGGGTACTTCGTCGGCAGGAGCTTGCGCATCTCCGCGATCCACGAGTTCTGATTCGCGGCGGTCAGCGATCCGGTGATGATGCCGATCTCGCCGCCGGCGGGGCCGGCGAGGCGCGAGGCGTGGCCGAGCAGGACGTCGGCGATGCCGGCTGGCGTCGCCTGGTTGACGAACGCGTCGCGCGCGTCAGGGTCGGCGTCGGCGTCCCAGGTCACCACCTTGATGCCCTTGCCGCGCGCCTTGCGCAGCACGGTCGACATCGCCTCGCGGTTCTCGACGCTGACCGCGATGGCCTGCACGCCGCGCGTGATCCAGGCCTCGACGACGTCGTTCTGCTTGGCCGGGTCGGTCTCGGTGGGCCCGTCCCAGAGCAGCTTGACGCCGAGCTGCTGGGCCGCTTCCTCGGCGCCCTGCCGGCAGCTGACGAAGTAGGGATTGCCCTTGTTCTTCGGCATCATCGCCACGGTGAGGGCCCCGTCGGGCGTCGCGCTGCCACCGCCGCGGCACGCGCCGGCGGCGCCGAGCGTCAGCAGGCCGAGCCCGAGGGCGAGTCCCATCCCGATCGTCCGTCGCGTCATCTGATCTCCTGTGTGCCGACCCGCTCAGCGGGGGTTCGCCGATTCGCCATGGGGTGTCTACCGCCCCGCCGCGTTCTCGCGCTCACGTCCGGCCGCGGCGCGCCCCGACGCCGATGGCCACCACCAGCAGGATGCCGGTCAGCACGCCGGCGAGCTCGGCCGGCTGGTCGGCCAGGCGCAGGCCGTTGGTCAGCACGCCGAGGGCGACCAGTCCGAGGATCGTGCCCCAGACACTGCCACGTCCGCCGAAGATCGACGTGCCGCCGAGGACGACGGCCGTGATCGCCGACAACTCGAAACCGGTACCGGCGTCGGCGCGGGCCTGGCCGAGCCGGGCGGCATAGACGAGTCCGGCGACGCCGGCGGCGCCGCCAGACAAGAGATACACCAGGGCGAGGCGGCGGCCGACCGGAATCCCGGCGAAGCGCGCGCCCTCCGGCGCATAGCCGATCGCCCGCAACCCGCGGCCAATGGTGGCGGCATGCACGAGCACGGCGATCAGGGCGACCGCGACGATCAGCACCCACGCCTGTGTCGGCAGCCCGAGCACGCGGCCTTGGCCGAGGTGGAGAAAGGCGGCCGGGAATCCGGAATAGTTGACGGCGCCGCCGGTCAGCCCCTCGGCCAGGCCGCGGAACAGCGACGCCGTGCCCAGGGTGACGATCAGCGCCGGCCGGCCGAACCCGGCCACCATCCAGGCGTTGATCGCCCCGCCGACGAGGCCGACCCCGATCGCGGCCGCGGCGGCGACGGTGATCGACTGCCCGGCATCGCGCCAGATGGCGCCGAAGACGACGGCCGACAATCCGAGCAGCGCGCCGCACGAGAGATCGATGCCGCCGGTAAGGATGACCGGCGTCAAGGCCAGCGCCAGCAGCCCGACCTCGGTGCTGGCGCGCAGGATCTCGAGCCCGTTATCGAGCGTCAGGAAGTTGGTGCCGGCGAGCGAGAACCAGATCAGCTCGCCGACGAGCAGGGCCAGCAGGACCCGTTCCGGCGTGGCGAGCCGACGCTGGCCGTGCGACGACACGGTCGGCGCGGCTGGTGCCGATGCCGGCATGGCGGCGTCAGGCATGCCGCTCCTTCACGCCGCGCACGCGCGAGAAGCCTTCGGCCGACACCGCGATGAGGATGATGGCGCCTTGCAGCGCCCGTTCCCATGCGACCGGCGCGCCGAGGAAGGTCAGCGCCGGGCCGACCGTCGCGAGCAGCGCCACGCCGGCGAGCGTGCCGGTCAGCGAGCCGCGTCCGCCCGAGACCGCGGTGCCACCGACGATGACCGCGGCGATCACCGACAGCTCGAGGCCGATGCCGGCGTTGGCCTGGACGTCGATGAACTGCACCGCCGAGAGCAGCGCGGCGAGGCCGGTCAGCGCGCCCATCACCACGAACGAGCCGCCGATCACCCAGGTCGGCCGCACGCCGAGCAGTCGCGCGACTTCGGCGTCCGAGCCGGTCGCGTAGACGGCACGGCCGGCCGGCGTCCAGCCGAGGACCAGCGCGACGATCGCCCACACCGCGCCGGCGCCGAGGCCGATCAGCCAGCGGCCGATGTCCTGCCCGAGCCCGAACCACTGGAACGTGCCCGGCAGATCCTGTACCCAGACGCCCTCGGTGGCGAAGCGCAGGCCTTCACGCCAGGCGACCAGCGTGGCCAGCGTCACGACGATCGCCGGCAGGCCGAGCCGGGCGACCAGCACGCCGTTGATGGCGCCGAGGCCGGCGCCGGCCAGCATCGTGCCGACCGCCACGAGCGGCATCGGCACGCCTTCCCGCGCCAGCAGGCCGGCGACGACGCCGCAGATGGCGAACTGCGAGCCGACCGAGATGTCGATCTGCCGCGCCAGGATCACGATCGTCATCCCGGAGGCGACGATCAACAGCGGCGAGGCGCGGACGATCAGGTCGCGGACGTTGACGGGATCAAAGAAGGCCGGCGCCACCGCGGCCACCAGGGCCAGCAGGGCCGCCCAGGCCAGTGCCACCCACAGCGGCCGGTTCACGCCAGCCGGGCCTCGTGGCCCGGTTGCTGGGCCCGGACCGGCAGCGGCGTGTGGCCGAGCGCCAGCGACATCAAACGTTCTTCAGTGGCCTCGGCGCGGGCGAGCTCGCCGACCAGGCGTCCGCCGCGCATCACGCCGATGCGATGCGCGAGGCCGAGCAACTCGGTCAGCTCGGATGAAATCAGGAGGATGGCCAGACCGTCGCCGGCGAGGGTGCGGATCAGGCGATGGATTTCGGCCTTGGCGCCGATGTCGACGCCTTGCGTCGGCTCGTCGAGGATCAGCAGGCGCGGCTTCGTGGCCAGCCAGCGGGCCAGCGCGACCTTCTGCTGGTTGCCGCCGGAGAGCGTGCCGACCGCGGCGTCGATCGACGGCGTGCGGATGGCGAACTCGCCGACGAAGCGTTGCGCCGTCGTGCGTTCGGCGGCGCCATCGAGGAACCCGAAGCGGGCGACGCGACCGAGCGAGGCGAGCGTGGTGTTGGCGGCGACCGACATCGCGCCGATGACGCCGTGCTGTCGCCGATCCTCCGGGACGTAGGCGATCCCCAGCCGCACGGCTTCGGCCGGCGTCCGGATGGCCCGCGCCTTTCCATCGATCGCGATCGATCCGCCGTCGGCCGGTGTCAGGCCGAACAGGACGCGGGCCAGCTCGGTGCGCCCGGCTCCGACCAGACCGGCCAGGCCGACGATCTCGCCAGCCGCGACCCGCAGCGTGACGCCGGCGATCCGCGACGCGGCGCAGCTGACGTCACGCAGCGTCAGGACGTCCTTGGGCGTGGCGACGCTGTCGCCGGTCGCCAGTGGCGGCGCGCCCAGGCCCATGTCGACGTCACGCCCGACCATCAGCCGCACCATGCCATCGCGCGTCACCTCGCCGATCGGCAGCGTCGCCATCAGGCGGCCGTCGCGCAGGACCGACACGCGATCGGCCAGCGCCATCACTTCCTCGAGGCGGTGCGAGATGTAGACGCAGCCGACGCCGTCGGCGCGCAGGCCGCGGACCAGCGTGAAGAGCCGCGCCGCCTCGACGTCGGTCAGGGCCGCGGTCGGCTCGTCGAGCAGCAGCACCTTGGCCTGGGTCCCGAGGGCGCGCGCGATCTCGACGAGCTGCTGCTCGGCCATGCGCAGCGTGCCGGCCGGCCGGTCGAGGTCGAGCGACACGCCGACCCGGGCGAGCAGTCCGGTGGCGCGGGCGCGGCGGGCGCGCCAATCGATGCGGCGCAACGCCCGGCCCTGCTCGAGGCCGAAAGCCAGGTTCTCGGCGACGGACAGATCGGGCAGGAGCGCCGGCTGCTGGTAGATCGGGGCCACGCCGAGGGCCCGCATCCGCGTCGGCTCGGGCCGCTCGACGGGCTGGCCGGCGATCGACACGGTGCCACTGTTGGCCCGGATGGCTCCGGTCATGACCCGGATGAGCGTGCTCTTGCCGGCGCCGTTCTCGCCGACCAGCGCGTGCACCTCGCCGGGGCGGACGTCGAAGGACACGCCGCGCACGGCCTGGACGCCCCCGAAGGCGACGGCGATGTCTGAGAGGCTGAGCAGGGGAGTCATTGCCGGCCGAACAGCGAAGCGGCGTACCGCCCGCGCAGCGCGACGATACACTACAGGGCCCTGCGTCCGCATGGGGAAATCCGCGTTGCGCATTGAGAAAACCGGCCCG
This sequence comes from Vicinamibacteraceae bacterium, assembly GCA_039916225.1. Taxonomy (GTDB): domain Bacteria; phylum Acidobacteriota; class Vicinamibacteria; order Vicinamibacterales; family Vicinamibacteraceae; genus JBDSLU01. The sequence continues at coordinate 3,350 of JBDSLU010000132.1, read as the reverse complement.
ACTCAGTACGATCACCCACTTATGTCCGACACGACAGCGACGCCGACCGGTGGTCGCGTGCCCGAGAAGCCGGCCCTCGAGGGCCTCGAAGCCAAATGGAGCCCGCGCTGGGAGACGGAGGGGGTCTACCGCTTCGATCGCAACAGCCCGCGCGACCGGGTCTACGCCATCGACACGCCGCCGCCGACGGTGAGCGGCTCGCTGCACGTCGGCCACGTCTTCTCGTACACCCACACCGACGTCATCGCGCGCTACCAGCGCATGTGCGGCAAGGCCGTGTTCTACCCCATGGGGTGGGACGACAACGGGCTGCCGACGGAACGCCGGGTCCAGAACTATTACGGCGTCCGCTGCGATCCGTCGCTGCCGTTCGACCCGACGTTCGAGCCGCCCGACAAGCCGGGCAAGCAGGCCATCTCGGTGTCGCGGCCGAACTTCATCGCGCTGTGCGAGCGCCTCACCGTCGAGGACGAGAAGGCGTTCGAGGCGCTGTGGCGGCAGCTCGGGTTGTCGGTCGACTGGTCGATGACCTACGCGACGATCAGCCGGGCATCGCAGCGTGTCTCGCAGCAGGCCTTCTTGAACCTGCTGCGCAAGGACCGCGCCTACCAGCTCGAGGCGCCGACGCTGTGGGACATCGACTTCCGGACGGCGGTGGCGCAGGCCGAGCTCGAGGACCGCGAGCAGCCGGGCGCGTACCACAAGCTGCAGTTCTCGCGATCCGAGGCGGGGGACGGCGGCGTGATCGAGATCGAGACGACGCGACCGGAGCTGCTGCCGGCCTGCGTCGCCCTGGTCGCGCATCCCGACGACGAGCGATACCAGCCGCTGTTCGGTACGCTGGTCACGACGCCGTTGTTCAAGGCGCCGGTCCCGATCCTTGCGCATCCACTGGCCAGCCCCGACAAGGGCACCGGCGTGGCGATGATCTGCACCTTTGGCGATCTCACCGACGTCATCTGGTGGCGCGAGCTGAGCCTGCCGGTGCGCGCCATCGTGCTGCCGAACGGGACGCTGCGGCAGGTCGCGTGGGGCGGCGCCGGCTGGGAGTCGCGCGATGCCGCGTCGGCGCAGGCCGCCTACGATCAGCTCGCCTCGCTCTCGCTGACCAAGGCGCGCGCCAGGATCGTCGAGCTGCTGCGTGCCTCCAGCGAGATGGTGGGGGAGCCGCGGCCGATCACCCACGCGGTCAAGTTCTACGAGAAGGGCGATCGCCCGCTCGAGATCATCACCAGCCGGCAGTGGTTCATCCGCACCCTGCCGTTCCGCGAGCAGTTGCTCGAGCGCGGTCGTGAGCTGCAGTGGCACCCGCCGTACATGCGGGCCCGCTTCGAGAACTGGGTCGGCGGCCTGAACGGCGACTGGTGCGTCAGCCGGCAGCGGTTCTTCGGCGTCCCGTTCCCCGTCTGGTACCGCCTCGACGCGAACGGCCAGCCGGACTACGCCTCGCCGCTCCTGCCCGACGACGCGCAGCTGCCGATGGATCCGTCGACCGACGTGCCGGCCGGCTACACCGCCGCGCAGCGCGGCCAGGCCAACGGCTTCATGGGCGACCCCGACATCATGGACACGTGGGCGACGTCGTCGCTGACGCCGCAGATCGTGTCCGGCTGGGGCGTCGATCCCGCGCTCTTCGCCCAGGTGTTCCCGATGGCGCTGCGCCCGCAGGCGCACGACATCATCCGCACCTGGCTGTTTTCGACCGTGCTGCGCGCCGAGCTCGAGCACGACTCGCTGCCGTGGGCGCACGCCGCGATCTCGGGCTGGGTGCTCGATCCCGATCGCAAGAAGATGTCGAAGTCGAAGGGTAACGTCGTGACGCCGGCCGGGCTCCTCGACGAGCACGGCTCGGACGCGGTGCGCTACTGGGCCGCGAGCGGCGGACCGGGCGTCGACACGGCCTTCGATCCGGCGCAGATGAAGGTCGGGCGCCGGCTGGCGATCAAGCTGCTCAACGCCTCGAAGTTTATCCTCGCCGGCGATCTGCCGCTCGAGGCCGCGCCCCGTTCTCTGGCCGGGGGGCAGCCGGTGACGTCGGCCCTCGATCGCGGCATGCTCACCAACCTCGCGGTGCTGGTCGCCGACGTGACTGGCGCGCTCGACGATTACGACTACGCCAAGGCGCTGCAGCGCACCGAGGCGTTCTTCTGGGACTTCTGCGACAACTACGTCGAGCTGGTGAAGGCGCGCCGCTACGGTGACGCCAAGGTCGGCGGCGCCACGGTGGCCGAGGGCCAGGCATCGGCGCAGGCCGCGCTGCGCACCGCGCTCGAGACGCTGCTGCGCCTGTTCGCGCCCTACCTGCCGTTTGCGACCGAGGAAGTGTGGTCGTGGTGGCGCGAGGGCTCGGTGCACCATGCCGCGTGGCCGACGCCGGCGGACGTGCTGGCCGGGCTCGGCGGATTGCCGGACTCGGAAGCGCAGCGCGGCTACGAGCGCGCGCAGACGCTGTCCGCCGAAGTGCGGCGCCAGAAGGCGGCGCAGAAGGTGTCGCAGAAGACGCGCGTCACCACCCTGCGCTGGGCGGTGCCGGCGGAGTGGATCACCGAGGTGCGCGCCATCGAGGCGGACGCCAAGGGCGCGCTCCACATCGACACGATCGAGCTCACCGAGGGCGGCAACGGCGAAGTCACGCTGACGCTGGAACCGCCGCCCGAGGCACCGGCCGGGTCGCCGCCCGATGTGCCAGGCAGGACGCCGGCGTGAAGTCGCAGCCGTTCGGACCGCTCGATCCGGCGCACTACCGCGAGTCGGTGCGGCGCGCCCTGGCCGAGGACTTCGGCTGGGGCGACGTCACCACCGAGGCGACGGTGCCGGCCGAGGCCCGCGGGCGCGGCACCTTCCTGGCCAAGGCGTCGTGCGTCGTCGCCGGGCTCGACGTGGCCGCCGAGGTGTTCCGTCAACTCGATCCGGCGGTCGTCTTCACCGTGCACCATGGCGACGGCTCGTACTGCCAGCCCGGCACGGTCATTGCCGTGGTCGACGGCCTGGCGCGGCCGCTGCTCACCGCCGAGCGCACCGCGCTGAACTATTTGCTGAAGCTGTCGGGCATCGCCACCGTGACGCGCCGCTACGTCGAGGTCGCCGCCGGGCGCATCATCGTGCTCGACACGCGCAAGACGACGCCCGGGCTGCGGCTGCTCGAGAAGTACGCCGTCCGCGCCGGCGGCGGCACCAATCATCGACTGGCGCTCGACGACGGCATCCTGATCAAGGACAACCACATCCGCCTCGCCGGTGGCGTGGCCGCGGCGATGGCGGGGATGCGCGCCGCCCAGTGCGACATGCCGATCGAGATCGAGGCGCAAAGCCTCGAGCAGCTCGACGAAGCACTGGCCGCCGGCGCGACG
>JBDSLU010000131.1:0-4220 GCA_039916225.1 Vicinamibacteraceae bacterium | reverse complement strand
ATGTCCTCGGGCCGGCGCAGGCGGACGCCGGACTCGATCGCCGGCAGGCCGCGGACCCGCAGGATCAGGCGATAGGCGAGAGCGCGCACCGCGAGGCCGGGCAGGCCGGGCACCCAACCGCAAAGAGACAGCACGATCCCGTCCCAGACATAGCGCGGCAGGCTGCTGGCGCGCGCGGCGAGGTAGGTCGCGAGCCGCCGGCGCGCGGCCATGCGCGCGTCCTTCATCGCACGTCTCCTGCGGCCGCCGGCCGGGCCGACGCTCCGGCCGGCGGCGCCGACGGGGCCTCGAACGGCAGCGCCCGCCATGCGAGGTGCCAATCGCCGCCGTAATAGCGGCCGACCGTTGCGCCGGCCAGGAGCACGTTCAACAGGACCACTGACGCGACGAGCGCGATCCGCGCCGGCGCGCTGCGATGCAGCAGCAGCGGCGCCAGGCCAATCGAGGCGGGCAGGAAGTAGCGGCCCTGGATGATGTAGCCGGCTTCCGGCAGGTAGGCGTACTCGACCACGTACATGGTGGCGGCGAAGGCGAGGAAGCAGATGCCGAAATAGACCTGCGCCGGCCGCGACAGCAGCGGCCGCCGCCAGGCTTCGGCCGCCGCCCAGATCAGCGCCGCGAAGATCACCCCGTAGAAGACGACCGGCACCGTGTAGTCCAGCCAGCCGAGCTTCCCCCAGTACATCACCCAGACATCGCCGATCGTCGACGCCGAGATGCCGGCGTAGGTGACGACGCCATGGCGGATGGGGCCGCCCGCGTACAGGTGGATGTACGACCAGGCATAGAACAGCGCGTAGCTGGTGGCCAGGGCGCGCGCGAGGGTCACCGCCGCCGGCACGACGTGCAGGTGCCGCCACCGCGCCCACGTCACCGCGGCGGCGACGCCGGCCGCCACCATCATCTGCAGGCCGGCCGGCTTGACCATCGCCGCCGCGATCAGCCACACCAGGGCCCGCGAGGTGTCGGCACCGGTGGCGAGGATCCGCCAGCTGGCCAGTGCGCCGCCGATGCACAGCGGCACCGAGAGCGCGTCGGCATTGACGGACGCGGTCACGAACGCCAGCATCGGGTTGGCGAGCAGGAAGACGAGGACGAGCGTGCCTCGCGACCGCAGCTCCGGCGCACGGCACAGTTCGATGTAGACCGCCGTCCAGGCCAGTGCGGCGAGCAGGATCGTGACCAGCCGATAGACGAACACGGCCTGGTACGGGGTGGCCCGCGTCGCCGCGACGAGCGGCTCCGCCAGCGCGAACGTCGCGGCGTAATAGAGGGTCGGGTACGAGGCCAGCGCGACGCGGTAGGGCTCGAGCGACGCCGGCGAGTCGTGGGACCAGGGCGTCCGCTTGATCGCGTCGATGTCGCTGCCCGACAGCGCCAGGTCACCGCGGAAGAAGATCCGATCGAGCGCCGGCGGCGTCCGCAGCGGCAGCGGGTTGAGGAACCGCGGGTCGTGGTCGAACTCGGTCCCGGCGGTCAGCCAGGGCTGCCGCAGCACCGCGTTGGCCTTCATCAGGTGCTGCGGTTCGTCGGGCGACTGCAGGACCGGCTTGAGACCGCCCCAGAACACCAGATACGCGGCGACCGCCACGAAGACGGTGCCGCAGCTGCCGAGATCAGGGGCAGCCACGGCTGGCGAACCGGCGGGGGCGCGAGCCTCGATGCGCCGGCCCGGGGGCAGGCGGACGACCAACCAGACCGCGGCGAAGGCGAGGCCGGTGAGCACACCGGCCAGGGCGTGCCGGATCACGCCCGACCAGGTCACGAAAGGTGTGACCTGAAGGCCGAGCAGCGCGACCGGTGCCCCGCCGCGGTGCAGCAGCCGGAGTTGCAGCTTCTCGCGGCGCTCGGGCGGGCCGCGGAGGGCATAGATGGCCGTCGAACGGCCGGGAGGAGGCCGCAGCTCGCCGATCGGCCAGCCGTCCGCTTCGACCCGCACGATTGGGGACGATTGACCGTTGCCAGCGTCGGCCGGCACGGCGACGTCGAGCCGGACAGCCAAGGGCCGCCAATCAGGCGCGACCAGCTCCAATGTCGCGTGGCTGTCGATCCACCGCACGAGGCCCAGGCCGGGCGCAGGCGTCTCCCGGAGCCGATCCCAGTCGACGACGGTACCGCGCATGGCCGTCGCCGCGCGCCACGCGCCGAAGGCGCCGCCGCCGAGGCCGGCGAGCAGACAGCCACAGAGCACGGTCAGGGACAGTTTCAGCGGAACCATGCGCTCGATCGGACCGCCTCTTCGCCGGAGTGACGAACTACGAACGGGGTCGACGTCGGGTGAGGGAAACGCACACGCCGGCTGCACTCCAACCGAGGCAGCCGTGCGCTGAACTGCACGTAGAGGGGGATTATCGGGAAGTCGACTCGGCGCGTCAAGGCCACGGCGGCACCGGCGCGATGACCGGCGGTTCGCCGGCCGGCCTCCCGGTGGAAGTAAATAGTGTACTAGTCTAATTAGTACACCTATGTGTATTATCTCCACTAGTACACACGCATGCTGCCCTTCTCTCTGACGGTCCGTCCCGGCGAGCCGATCGTCGAACAGATCGTCTACGCCGTGACCCGGGCGGTGGTGTCGGGACAACTCCGCGCCGGCGACCGGTTCCCGTCGGTCCGGACGTTGAGCCAGGAGCTGAAGGTCAACCCCAACACCGCGCAACGCATCGTGGCGCTGCTGGTCGAGGCGGGGCTGCTGGCGGTTGAACCCGGCGTCGGCACGGTCGTGACGAATCATCGGCAGCCGACGGCCGGCGGCGCCGATGCCGCGACGCGGCGAAGCGACCTGGCGGCGCTCGAGGAGCGCCTGGCGGAACCGCTGGTGGTCGAGGCCAGGCGGCTCGGGATCGGCCTCGCCGATCTCGTCGAGATCGTGCGCAGGCAGTGGAAGCGGCTGGACCAATCGAGGTGAGGTGATGGATCACGCGATCGAGACCGAACGGCTCACCTGTCGCTATGGGCGCACCCGCGCCGTCGTCGATCTGACGATGCGCGTGCCGGCCGGAAGCCTCTACGCGTTGCTCGGCCCGAACGGCGCCGGCAAGACGACCACGCTGAAGACGCTGATGAACCTGCGCCCGCCGACCAGCGGCGTGGCCCGTGTGCTCGGCGTCGACTCGCGCGCGCTCGGCCCGTCCGACTTCGCCCGCATCGGCTACGTCTCCGAGAACCAGCGGATCCCGTCGAACCTGACGATCGCCGAGATCGAGGCGTTCTGCCGGCCGTGGTATCCGACGTGGGACGCCACGCTGGCGACCGAGTTGCGCGAGCGCTTCGGTCTCGATCCTCGCGCGCGGATCAAGACGCTGTCGCGCGGCACGCGGCTCAAGGTGCAGTGCCTGCTGGCGCTGGCACCGCGGCCGCGCCTGCTGATCCTCGACGAGCCGTTCAGTGGCCTCGACCCGGTCGTGCGTGACGATCTGACGACTGGTGTGCTCAGCCTCGCCGATCGCGATGGGTGGAGTGCGCTGCTCACCTCGCACGAGATGGACGACGTCGAGCGCCTCGCCGATCACGTCGGCTTCCTGGCCAACGGCGCGCTGATCGTCGAGGAGCCGATGACCTCGCTGCTGGCGCGCTTCCGGCGCGTCGAGGTCGCGCTGCCCGATGGCGCGGCGGTGCCAGCGCAGCCGCCAGCGTCGTGGCTCGGGTTCTCGGTCGATGGGCGCGCGGCGCGGTTCGTCGAGTCGCAGGCCTCCCCTGCCGCCGACGCCGCCTGGCGCAGCGTGTTCCCTGGCGCGGCGATCGAGTCCGGCCCTCTGTCGCTGCGTGAGGTGTTCGTCGCGCTCACCCGATCGATCGCGCCTGACGCAGGAGAGCGTCGATGAACGCGACGCTCACGACCACTGCGACGCCGCCCTTCGCCGACAGCGTGCTGCGGCTGGTCCGTTTCGATCTCCGGCGCTTCCGTGTCCTCGTGCTCCTGATGGTCGGCCTCGAGCTGGCCCGCGCCGCGCTCGTCGAATGGACGCTGCACGGCCTCCCGACCACGATAGGCGAGCGGTTCGGCGGGACGTTCGGCGTCGCGGAGATGCCGATCGCGGACCTGGTGCTCGGAGTGGTGGCGCTGCTGGTCACGGGGCTGGTCATCCAGGCCGACGATCCGTCCGACGATCGCGCCTTCTGGCGGACACGTCCGATCGCGCCGCTGGCGCTCGCGGTCGCCAAGGCCATTACCTGCGCATTGCTGCTGGTGGTCGTGCCATGGGTGGTCAACGCCGGAC
>JBDSLU010000130.1:0-10629 GCA_039916225.1 Vicinamibacteraceae bacterium | reverse complement strand
TGCCGTCGTCGCACACCAATCCGATGTTCGTGCTGGTCGACGGCCAGCCGATTCGCGCCTCGCGGCAGAGCGCCGACTGGTGCCTCCGCGCGGTCGATCAGTGCTGGCGGCAGAAGGCGCCGCAGATTGCGGAGCGCGAGCGCGCCGACGCGGAACGCGCGTATGAACATGCGCGGCAGACCTATCGGCGCATCCTCGCCGAGACGTCAGCGCCCTAGGTCGAGGCGACGCCGCCGCTCGCCTGTCAGGGTCGCGCCAGCACTTCGACGAAGAAGTCGAGCGCGCGCGAGTCGCGCGACTGCCCCAGCCAGAACATCGCCTGCTTCCGGACGGCCGGATTCCGGTTCGTCCGGGCCACGTCGATCAGCTTCGGCACGCCTTCGTTCCGGGGCAGCTGGCTGAGCGCGAATACGGCGCGTTCCTTGACCTTCGTGTCCGGATCGCGCTCGATGGCCTCGGTGATCGCGCTGGTCGCTTGTCGACCGGCCTTCTGCGCCAGCCAGAAGAGGGCCTCGCCGCGCACGGCCGGGTTGTCGTCGCTTCTCGCGACGCCGGTCAACGTGTCGACCGCCTCCGCTTCACGGCTCTGCGACACCGCGAAGACGAGATGCTTGCGGAGGGGCTCCGCGGTCGACGTGTCGAGGAGGGCCTTGCGCACCATCTCGAACCCCGTCCGTCCCCTGCCGTTGCCGGCCCAGAATGCCGCCTGCTTGCGCGTCCCGATCGGCTTGTCGGGCGCCATCAGCGTCGCCAGGGCGCGGTCGGCGGCGGGGTCGCGGTGCGTCGTGATCGCGAGCATCGCGCCGTCACCGAGGCGATCGCGCCGCTCGCCGTCGGGGACGGGACGGGCGGCGAACCGCAGCAGCAGGTCGACGCTGGCCGCGGTGTCGACCGCGCTCAACCAGTAGACGGTCGCGCCGCCAGCATCGAGTTCGCACGACTCCGAGTAGGTCCGGATGCGCTCGACCTCGCGGTTCTCGACGCGATACAGCACCACGGACTGGTGGGCGGCCTCCAGTTGAATCGGGGCGCGCGCGGCACCGCCGGCGATGACGGTCGGCCCGCTGGTCCGGTTCTCGTCAAGGGTGCAGCCGCCGCGGCGGACCCCGTCGCGGCCCATGTCGTAGCAGCAGCCGTCGTAGTCCGGATCCTGCGCCGGCACGCCGTAGCCGATCCAGATGGGGCCGGCCACGTTCGACAGTGCCTGAAACGTGCCGGCCAGGTCGGCGCCGGGCCGCGACTCGAGCCGGGCGTTGCGGATGTTCGACTGGGCGGAGGCCGTGGCCGCGACCACGACCAGACCGATGACCAGGCTCGGCATGCGCGTCATGTGATCACCTCGAAGGGTTGCCCCGGGCCACGCTGCTACTTGAGCAGCTCCATCAGGTAGTCCATCGCCACCTTCGAGCCCTGCATCAGCGACAGCTTCTCGACGATGCTGCGCTTCAGCTCGGGGTCGGTCTCCTTGCGCACCATCACGACCAGCGCGTCGGCATGGCTCTGGAGGAACAGGCCCTCGATGACGGCCTTCTTCACCGCCGGATCGCGGTCGGCGCCGTAGATCTCGACCAGCGCCGTCCCGGTCTTCTCCTTGCCCATCAGGCCCAGGTTGCGGATCGCCTTGCGCCGCAGGTCCGGGTCGGGCTCGCTCTTGGCCAGCTCGATGAGCCGATCGGCGCGGCCGCCGATGAACATGGCCTGGAGGATCTTCCCTTTGACCTCCTTGACCGTCTCCCGCGCATAGAGACTGGCGAGCTCGTCATGCGCACCCATCACGCCGAGCTGCTGGATCGCGGCCGCCCGCAGCTCGGGATCCGTCTCGCCGGTCGCCGCGGTCATGATCCGATCGCGCTCGCCGGCGACCATCCACGCCTGCAGCACGCGCTTCTTGACGCTGACGTTGGTGCTGCTCTGATAGACCTCGGCGAGCAGCGCTCGATTCTCGCCGCCGCCGTGCACGCCCAGGTACTGAATCGCCTTCGACTGTACTTCCGGATGCGCGTCGTCCTTGGCGGTGTCGGTGAGCAGCTTGCGGGCCCGCGGATCGGACATCTGCGCCAGGACGAACAGCGCTCGCTCGCGCAGCTTGGTGCTGCCGGCGCCGCGGAGCGTCTTCTCCAGGAGCGGCACGGCCTGCGCCGGATCCTGCTGGCCCAGCGCCTGCAGCGCATAGAGCTTGAGATCCTCGTCCTGGATCGCGGCCGGCGCGACCGCCTGGCCGCCAGCGTTGCGGATGTCCATCTCGAGCGCGCGCGCTTCCTCGAGCGACCGGCTCTTCGGGTAGGCCTTCTTCAACGCCGCCAGCGTGTCGAGCGCGTCGGCGCGCAGGTTGGCGCGGTTCTGCGCGTAGGCCTTCCAATAGAGGGCGAGGTCGGCTTTCGGCCCCTTCAGCGCGACGACGCGCTCGAAGCCGTCGACGGCGCGGCGCCACTGCTCCTCGTCGATGGCCTGCCGGGCCGATTCGTACAGCTCGTTCTCGCGTGTCTGCTCGCCGTCGTCGACGACGGCGATGCCTGCGCCGGGCGGAATGGCCGCAGTGGCGCCGCACGGGGCGCCGACGGCGAGCGTCCACCCGAGTCCGATGATGAGTGCCTGCTGCTTCATGATCTCTTGTCCTGTCTGATCAGGGTCCTGTCGATCAGGCCTGTCTGATCAGGGTCCTGTGTGGTCAGGCGCCGGTGATGGCCTCGCGGCCCGGCCGGCGCGTGCGATGCTCGCGATTCCGCACCGCGGACGACGCGATGCGCAGTTTGAAGAGCAGCTCCTGCGTCTCGATGCGGTGCTGCAGGGCCTGCAGTTCGAAGGCCGAGAGTTCGGACGGGCTGCCCGTCACCTCGACGAGGATGCGCTGCAGCACCTCGAGGACCTCGGCGACGTTGCTATCACCGGCGTCCACGGCGGCGCGTCGATAGAGGCGCGTGGCAGCGAGCAGATCGCCGGCCCGCCGCTGTTCGGCCGAGATGCTGACGCGATCCCCCGCCGCAGTGCCGGCCAGTTCGACGAGCATGGCCTCGGTCCGATCGAAGTGATCGCCCAGGGCGCTGAGCAGCACGCGCTCACGCAGCGCCTCGCTCGTGTCGGTGGCCGCCAGTGGCGGTCCAACGGGCCCGACTGGCGAGGCGGGCCACAACCGGCCCGCGGCGAACGCGGCCAGGACGAGAGCGGCGAGTCCGCCGGCGAGCGCCCATCGCCCCGGCCCCGACGCCAACGGTGGCGCCGTCAACCAGCTACGAAACCGCGCCAGCACGCCGTCCTGCGCCGGCTGGCGGGCCGCGCGCAGCGCCGGCTGGAGGCGCCGCCACATCGCCGCCTCGAACCCGGCATCCGGCTCCGGCGTCTCGGTGTCGTCGACCATCGCCAGAAGACGCGCGAGCGCCGTCTGCCGCCCCCGGCACGCGGGGCAGCCCTCGAGGTGCGCCGCCGCCGCGCGGGCGTCGGCCTCGGCGAGCTCGGCGTAATACAGCAGCGTCAGGTCGTCTTCGTCTACGTGCGGTCCCGCCATAGCCTCACACCTCGATGAACGCCTGGAGCTCGCGCCGCATCTTCCGCACCGCGCGGAAGATGCTGTGCTTGGTCGCGTTGGTCTTCAGGCCGAGCTTGCCGCCGATCTCGTCGATCGACAGCCCCTCGAAATGGCGCAGCGTGAACGTCGCCCGTTCCATCTCGGTCAGCAGCGCCATCGCCCCGGCGAGCCGTTCGCCAATCTGGACGCCGAGCACCGATCGCTCGGGCGATGGCCGGTCGTCGCCGGACGCGGCCGCGGCGCGTTCCAGGGTTTCCGGCTCCTCGGCCACCTCGCGCTTCGGCCGGGCACGCAGCAGGTCGATGGCGCAGTTCGTGGCAATACGGTGCAGCCACGTCCGGACGTTGGAGCGCGCCTCGAACCGGTTCAGCTGCCGATAGGCCCGGAGGAAGGTCTCCTGGACCACGTCCTCGGCATCTTCCACGCGCCCGGTGACGCGGAAGGCGACGCGGAACACGGCCCGGCCATGCCGCTCCACCAGCTCCCGGAACGCGTCGTCATCACCCGCGCGGACGCGGGAGATGACCGCAGCGTCGCTCTCCGGCATGGCGCCGCTTTCCTGCATCCGTGGAGATTAGACGGGGGCGGACGGAAGCGGTTAGCCGGTGGGAACCGGCAGCGGTTGGAGCGGCGGACCGCCGCTTCCAACTGCCAAGGACCAACCGCCAAGCTCCAAACGCCAAACGCCAAAGGCCAAACGCCAATTCCCAGCTCCCGACCTGACTAGGTTTCTTGGAAGTTGGTCCTTGGCGGTTGGAAGTTGGCGTTTGGAACTTGGGCGTCTTAATACGACTTGGCGAAGTAGGCGTAGACGTCGGCCGGCTCACCGCTGAACATGCAGCGCGTGCCCGCCGGCGGCGTGGCCTCGCCGAACGGCACGTTGCGCAGCGTCGCCTGCGTGTCGGTCTTCACCTGCGCTTCGTTCGCCGCGTTGTGCTTCCACGGCACCACGACGAAGCCGGGCCGGCCGTCCATCGACGCCTTGAACGCGTCGTAGGTGTCGACGCGCATCGTGTGTTCCTCGCGGAAGGTGCGTGAGCGCGCCTGCAGGGCTGCCTGGATCGTGTCGAGCAGCTCGCGCACCGCGCCGGCCAGCCCGTCGATCGGCAGCGCCGCCTTGGCCTTGATGTCGCGGCGCGCCGAGAACACCTGGTTCTTCTCGAGATCGCGCGGGCCGAGCTCGATGCGGAGCGGCACGCCGCGCAGCTCCCACTCGGCGTACTTCCAGCCCGGCGTGTAGGCGTCGCGATCGTCGAGCATCACGCGGATGCCAGCGGCGCGCAGCGTGTCGGCGATCTCGCGGCACTTCGGCAGCACCGTCTCCTGCCAGTTGCCCTTCGGGATGGGCACGATCACCACCTGGTAGGGCGCGACCTTGGGCGGCAGGATCAGGCCGTTGTCGTCGCCGTGGGTCATGATCAGGCCGCCGATGAGGCGCGTCGAGACGCCCCACGACGTCGTCCACACGTGCTGCAGCGTCTTGTCACGCGCCTGGAAGGTGATGTCGAAGGCCTTGGCGAAGTTCTGCCCGAGCAGGTGCGAGGTGCCGGCCTGCAGCGCGCGGCCGTCGCCCATCAGGGCCTCGATCGAGTAGGTGCGATCGGCGCCGGCGAACTTCTCGCTCTCGCTCTTCAGCCCGTCGAGCACCGACATGCCGAGCACGTTCTCGGCGACGTCCTTGTAGAGGCCGAGGATCTTGAGCGTCTCGTCGAGCGCTTCCTGTTCCGTCTCGTGCGCGGTGTGCCCTTCCTGCCAGAGGAACTCGGTCGTGCGCAGGAACGGCCGCGTCACCTTCTCCCAGCGGACGACGTTGGCCCACTGGTTGATGAGCACCGGCAGATCGCGCCACGACTGGATCCACTTGGCGTACATGGTCCCGAAGATGACCTCGGAGGTCGGCCGCACCGCCAGGCGCTCCTCGAGCTTCTCGGTGCCGCCGTGCGTGATCCACGCCACCTGCGGCGCGAAGCCCTCGACGTGCTCGGCCTCCTTCATCAGCAGGCTCTCGGGCAGGAACAGCGGGAAGTAGGCGTTGACGTGCCCGGTCGCCTTCAGGCGATCGTCGATCTCGCGCTGCAGCAGCTCCCAGATGGCGTAGCCGTACGGGCGGATCACCATGCAGCCCTTGACCGGCGAGTAGTCGGCGAGCTCGGCGCGCCGCACCACGTCCAGGTACCACTTCGAGTAATCGTCGGATTGCTTGGTGATCTCGGTGACTTCAGCCATGTCGCAAAAGGCAGGGTGCCGGGGAACGGTTGCTGATCGAAGACGGCGCGCGCCGTCGGTGGGTGGGCCGGTGCTGTCTGGCCGGCCGGTCAGGACGTCCGCTGCTCGGCCATGCGGAAGCCCCACCCGGCATCGTCGCGGGCCGGGAAGTCGCTGCGGTAGTGCCCGCCGCGGCTCTCCTCGCGCCGGAGCGCGGCCCGGGCCATCAGGCCACCGACCATGATAAGGCTGGCGAGCCGCGCCTGCTCGACCGTCGACACCGGCGCCTGCGCCGCCAGCCACTGCCAGTCCGCATCGAAGGCGGCGACGGCGGCGGCGAGGCCAGCGTGGTCGCGGATCAGGCCGACCTGGGTCCACATGCGACCGCGGACCTCCTCGACGTCAGGCGCGGCCGAGGCAGCCGGGCCAGCGATCGGACGAGGCGCGACCAGCCGGGCGCTGAAGCGCGCCGGCCATGTCCCGGCCGCGGTCTCGACCATCGCCTGACCGGCCCGGCGGCCGAAGACGAGGCCTTCGAGCAGCGAGTTGCTGGCCAGGCGGTTGGCGCCGTGGACGCCGGTACAGGCCACTTCGCCGGCCGCGAACAGGCCGGGCACCGAGGTGCGGCCGTCCAGGTCGGTCTCGACCCCGCCCATGACGTAGTGGGCAGCCGGACTGACCGGCACCGGGTCGCGAGCCAGGTCCAGGCCGGCGGCGCGGCAGGCCGCGGCGATGTGCGGGAAACGGGCGTGGACCATCGCCGGATCGAGGTGTTGCAGCGACAGGAACACGGGCCGCCCGGTGCGGGCCAGCTCCCGGACGATGCCCCGTGAGACGCGATCGCGCGGCGCCAGATCCCCGGCAGCTTCGTAGCGGGTCATGAATGGCTCGCCGTCGGCGTTGACGAGCCGGGCGCCTTCGCCGCGCAGGGCTTCCGACAGCAGGAAGCGCGGCTGTCCTTCGACCTGCATCGCCGTCGGGTGGAACTGCACGAACTCGAGATCGGCGACACGCGCGCCGGCCGCCCACGCCATCGCGATGCCGTCGCCCGAGGCCACCTCGGGGTTGGTCGTCTCGCGGAACACCTGGCCGGCGCCGCCGGTGGCCAGCAGCGTCGCCCGCGCCCGCGCGATGCGCTCGGCGCCGCCGGGATCCAGGTAGCGGACGCCGACCGCGCGGCCGTCCTCGAGGGCGATCGCGGTGGCCCGGGCGTGCTCGACGGCATGGATGCGCGGGTGCTTCGAGGTTCTCGCCCAGAGCGTGCCGCCGATGGTCCGCCCGGTGGTGTCGCGGGCGTGCAGCACCCGGCGGACGCTGTGCGCGGCTTCGCGGGCCAGCGCCACCTCGCCGTTCGGCTGGCGATCGAAGGCCGCGCCCCAGTCCATCAGTTCGTGGACGTCGTTGGGGCCGGCCCCGACCAGGATGCGAACGGCGTCGAGGTCGCACAGGCCGTCGCCGGCGGCGATCGTGTCCTTGAAGTGCAGGTCGGGATCGTCGTCGTCGCCGACCGCGGCGGCGATGCCGCCCTGGGCGTAGCCGGTATTGCCCTCCGCCGACGCCGCCTTGGTCAGCAGCAGGACCTCTCCCGACTCGGCCAGTTCGAGCGCGGCCCGGAGCGCGGCGATGCCGCTGCCGACGATGAGGAATTCGGGGGATGAGGACACGGCGCGGCGTCCGCTGCGTGCGAAGGCGTACCCGCCTCCGCCGAGGCTACGGCGCGCGAGCCACAGCAGCTACGGTATCCTAGCAGCCCGCGACGGCGTTTCGTCGCGCATGCTGGCTGAAGTCCTGTGGGCGCCCTCACCGTCACCGTCCGCTCCGGCGCGCGCCGGACCTCCTACCCCATTCGCATCGGCCGCGGCCTCGCCGCGAGCCTCGGCCGGTCGCTGGCCGCGCTGGCGGGGGCCGATCGCGTCATCGTCGTCTCGAGCCCGAGGGTCTGGGCCGCGGTCGGCGCCGGCGTGCAGGCCGGCCTGCCGGGGGTGCCGGTCGTGCTCGCCGCCGACGGCGAGCGGGCCAAGCACCTGCGCACCGTGACCCACGTCCACGACGCGCTGCTCGACGCCAGGGTCGATCGCAAGACGGTCGTGGTGATCGTCGGCGGCGGGGTCCTCGGCGATCTCGCCGGCTTCGCCGCGGCCTCGTTCCTGCGCGGCCTGCGCGTCGTGCAGGTGCCAACCACGGTCGTCGCCCAGGTCGACAGTGCGATCGGGGGCAAGGTCGGGGTGAACCACGCCCGCGGCAAGAACCTGATCGGCGCCTTCCATCCGCCCATCGGGGTCATCATCGATCCCGACCTGCTGGCGACCCTGCCCGGGCGCGAGCTGCGCGCCGGCCTCTACGAAGTCGTCAAGTGCGCGGTCATCGCCGATCGGCGGCTGTTCGTCCGCCTCGAGCGTGACCTCGACGCGATGCGCACCGGGGATGCCGAGGCGCTCCTGCCGGTGATCGTGGCCAGCGCCCGGATCAAGGCGCACGTCGTCTCGGTCGACGAGCACGAGAGCGGCCTGCGCCGCATCCTCAACCTCGGCCACACGCTGGGACACGCCTTCGAAGCCGTCACGCACTACCGCCGCTTCAAGCACGGCGAGGCGGTCGGATGGGGGATGCTCGCCGCGGTGGCGGTGGCCCGGGCCCGCCGCGCGATGACGGCGGCGGATGCCGACCGTGTCGCGGCGCTGATCGACCGGGTCGGCCCGCGGCCGCCGATCGCCGACCTGTCGGCCGCCGCCTGCGTCGCCGCGACGAGCCGCGACAAGAAGGTGCTCGCCGGCACGCTGCACTTCGTGCTGCCGACCGGCATCGGCCGCACCCGCATCGTCACCGACGTGACCGGGGCCGCGCTGACGCGCGCGCTCAGGTCGCTCGGGACGAGCGCATGAGGCCGAGCGTCCGGACCTTCTTCACCAGCAGGCGGGGCGCCATGCCGAGCAGCTCGGCGGCGCGCAGCGCGTCGTCGCCCGTCTCCTGCAGCGCGGCCGCGATCTTGCGCTTCTCCACTTCGAGCACGACGCGGCGCGTGGCGTCGTCCAATGTGCCGCTCAAATCGATCTGGACCCATGGGTCGGCGGGCGCGTCGGGCCGCACCTGCAGCGGCGTCGTCGGCAGGTTCAAGTGCGACGGCTCGATCGTCGATCCCTCGGCGAGGATGACCGCGCGCTCGAGACAGTTCTCCAGCTCACGCACGTTGCCCGGCCACGTGTAGTGGATCAGCCGCTCGAGCGATGCCACGCTCAGCGACGGCACCGGTTTGTTCAGCTCGGCGGCGGTGCGGCGCAGCATGGCCTCGGCGAGCAGCGGCACGTCGCTGGCCCGCTCCCGCAACGCCGGCACGCGGACCCGGAAGACGTCGAGGCGGAAAAACAGATCGTCGCGAAAAGTGCTGGCGGCCATCATCGCCCGAAGATCGCGGTTGGTTGCGGCGACGACGCGGACATCGACCTGCACCGGCACCGTGCCGCCCAGTCGATCGAACGTGTGTTCCTGCAGCGCGCGTAGCACCTTGGGCTGGAGCGGCAGCGGCAGCTCGCCGACCTCGTCGAGGAACAGCGTGCCGCCGTGCGCGATCTCGAAGCGGCCGGGCCGGCGCGCGGTCGCCCCGGTGAAGGCGCCGCGCTCGTGGCCGAACAGCTCGCTCTCCAGCAGCGTGCCGGGGATCGCGGCGCAGTTGACCGCGACGAACGGCCCGTCACGCCGCTCGCTCAGGGCGTGCAGAGCACGGGCGAACAGTTCCTTGCCGGTCCCGCTCTCGCCGGTGAGGAGCACCGTCGTGTCCGACGTCGCGGCGCGGCGCAGGGACGACAATGCGGAGCGGATCGCCTCGTGCTCGCCGATGATGTTCGGCACGCCGCGGCGGCGGCCCAGTTCTTCCTTGAGGAGGAGGTTCTCGGTGGCCAGGCGCCGCTCGGCCAGAGCCCGGCCGACGATCAGGCGGAGGTGGTCGGGATCGACGGGCTTGGCGAGGAAGTCGAGCGCGCCCTCGCGCATGGCGCGCACGACGTCGGGCACTGCGCCGTAGGCGGTGAGCAGGACGACGGGCATCTGCGGGTCGCAGGCCTTGGCCGCCCGCAGCACGCCGAAGCCGTCACCCCGCGGCAGTTTCAGATCGGTCAGCACCAGCGCCGGGCGGTGGCGCTGCAGCAGTTGGACGGCCTCCGGCTCGTCCGGTGCTTCGAGGACGCGATGACCGGCAACCTCGAGCGCCAGACGCAGCATCTGGCGGAGCGAGTCGCGGTCTTCGACCAGGAGGATCTCGCCACGAACGGACGGGCCCGTCGACTCCGGCGTCACAGCATCCCTCCACAACGACGAGGGCCCGGTCGACGAGGACGTCGTCTCCGGGCCCCGGTGGGGTGATTCTACCCGTGCTGCGGCCGGTCTCGCTCAGCGAACCCAGCCCGGGGGCACGCCAGCCTTGCGGGCGTCTTCTTCGGCATTCGCCAGCGTTGCACGGAACGTGTCCATTTCCGCCTTCAACCGCTTCATCTCCGTCGCCCGGCTCGACCCGTCGTCGGCCGGCTCGTCACCGTCCGTCGCGACAGTTTTCCGGGCGCTCCGGGCCTGCTGCTCGAGCGCGCTCAGGAGCAGCCGGTTGCGGTCGACGCCGTCGCGCGCATTCTGCAGGCGGGCCCGCCAACCCGATTCGTCCGCCGGCAGCCCGGCGTCCGTCGCCTGCTGACCGACCGGCTTGCCGCTGGCGTCCAGGCTCGTGACCGTCGTCGCGGCCGCCTGCGCCCCCGGCGCCGGTGCGTACTTCTCGGCGTCGGCGTCCGTGTAGACCTTCGACGGCGCGGCGATCTTCTGCCGGCGCGCTTCTTCCTTACGGGCCACGTCCGCGAGCGACTGCGCGCCCGCCGATACGACTCCCGCGACCAGGACCCCAGCGACCACGCTTCCGACCA
>JBDSLU010000129.1:0-5958 GCA_039916225.1 Vicinamibacteraceae bacterium | reverse complement strand
GACCCGCCACCGCCCGACCAGCGCCTCGAGCTTCTTGTGTTCAGGTCCTGGTTGCGCGCCAGCCACCGCGGGCACCAGGGTGAGGGAAAAACACGCGGCGATGATGGCGGCGAAACGGCGGGTCATGGCGCTCCTGTCGCGTCAATGGATGAGATGGCGCGCGCAGCGCCACGGCATCAGAGCCTATCGCGACTCGCGCCCGGCGATGTCGGCCACGGCCATCTGTGTCCCGAGTCGGGACACTAGCGGACCTTCCCTGCCGCGTTCTCGAGCACCACGTTCGAGACCACGGCGGTGTCGACGACGTCCGGCAGATGCGAGCAGAAGCCGATGCCGACGTAGAACGGCCCGGCGATCTTCTGCGTCGTCGTCGGCCCCCACTGCTTCATCGGCTCGCCTTCGAGGCTGACGAACAGGGCGTAGGTGTCGCCGCGCTTTTCCAGCCCGACCCGTTGCGCCATGATCGGGACGAGGCTGTCGGGCGAGGTGCCGCCGGGTCGCCCGCCACGGCTCCCGACCCGGAACTCGAGGTCCGTCACCCGCGCGCCCCTGGTCGGTCGCTGCGCCAACTGGATCATCCCGGCGCCGTGCGGGGCGACAACGACTTCGATGGCATCGTCCTCGAGATCCTGGCGGATGACGAGCACCGCCTTGCGATCGCCGTAGCCGTTCGGATCGGGATAGGCGATGTCGGCGGCCAAAGAGACGTCGCCCGACATCCGCTTCCACAGGAACCGGAATTCGTCGCGGTAGTACCAGATGTTGTAGCCGGCCGACGAAATCGTGTACGCGCCGCGGGCGGCGTCGAAGGTGGCGCTGCCCGGGACGACGGCCGTCCCGACGTCGGACTGCCCTTCGAAGATGCCGATCGGGATCCGGTGGTGGGTGCTCGCGCGCCGGAAATCGGGCGGTGGCGGCACCTGGGTCCGGGTCGCCGTACCTGGATAGGCCCACTCCGGCGCCTGCGGCTTCGCCGCGACCGTCGGCGGAGCCTGCCCCCGGGGCGCGGCGCCCCGAGCGATCAGGCCGGGCGCGGCAAGCTGGGCCAAGCCGCAAGAAGCCGCGGTGTACCGCGAAAAAACCCGGCAAAACGGCCGGATGGACGAAGCGGGGATGGAGGGCATCTCCCCTCCCTTACGTCGGGGTGCGGCGGCCTATTTATTCGCCGGCCAAACAATCCGGCACGAGGCGGCCGTCGATGGCGACGAGGCGAAGGCCGCGCCGTTCGCCGGCAGGCCCGACCGCCTGGGAGATGGCCGACTCGATCTGTTCGAATCCGCCCAGGGCCAGCTGCGTTCCGGTCGTCGCGGCGTCACATACGAGACGGCGACCAAGACGAAGGAGCTCGGATTCCCAGTGCTTCGACGGCATGCGGCGGCGGGGCATGCCGTGAGCGCTGCAAGGCCCATGCCCCGGACGCTTCTCCGTCCCTGATGCGCCCCTTCCCCGATGCCCCTCGATCCGCCACGATCCGCCACCGCGAAAGGTGAACAGTTGGCATCCAGAGTGTCATGTTGCGCTACACGCCGCTCCGGCCAGCGAGGCGGCCGATCGATGCCACTGCTGCCCGTCTTCGGGCAGCAAGTGGTCGAAGACGAACAGCGACAACGACCGCTACGGCGCGGGCTCGCCCGCGGGGACCAGCGTCACCTTCACGTAACGCTGCAGATCGAGATACCGGCGGGCCGCTTCGGTCACGGCTTCCGCCGTCAGCTGCGCGTTCAGCGTCTTGCGATCGAACACCCCCTGCAGATCCTCGCCGTGCTCGTAGGCGAACGTGATCTGATTGAGCAGGTAGCTGTTCTCCTTGCTGTTCACCTCATAGTCACGGGCCAGGGCGGCGCGGGCATCGGCCATCTGGTTCTCGCCCGGCCCGTTCGTCTTGAACTGCGTGATCGTGTCGAACAGCGCCTTGACCAGGGCGTCGGTGCGGGCCGGGTCGCAGGCGAACGAAATCGACACCCGATAGGACGGCGTCGGCAGCTTGGCGAACTGCGGATCGACGCTGACGCCGTAGGTGCCGCCCAGCTCCTCGCGCAGCACCCGCTGCAGGTTGCCTTCGAGCGCGTCGGTCACGCCGCGCAGGATCAGGCGCTCCCGCGGCGTGTTGACGAACGGGCCCGAGAACACCACGCTCACCTGGCTTTTCGGCTCGCGGCCGCTCTTGACGACCTTTTCGACCACGCCGTCGGGCGGGCGCATGCCGACGTCGCGGCCCTTTTCGCGCCGGTTGATCGACGGCAGGCTGGCCACGTACTTCTCGACCAGCGGCTTCAAGGTCACGGTGTCGACGCTGCCGACGAACACGAACGTGAAGTCGCTCAGGTCGGCGAAGCGATCCTTGTAGAACGCCAGCGACTTGTCGAGGCTCATCTCGCCGACCAGCTCGGGGGTCAGCGGGCGCGAGCGGAGGTGGTTCTGGGTGACCGCGGCGTTGAGCGTATCGTTGAAGGCCGCTTCAGGCTCGAGGTTGCGGTTGGACAGGCCGGCCTGCAGCTGCGTGACCATCGCGCGGAAGGCATCGGGATCGGCCCGCGGCTCGACGACGGTCAGGTAGAGCAGCTGGAAGAGGGTTTCCAGATCGTCCTTGTCGCTGCCGCCGAGGACGCCCTCGCGCATCTCGTCGATCTCGGGACGGACCGAGGCGGTGTGACCTGCCAGCTTCTTGCTCAGATCGATCCGCGTCCAGCCGCCGAGGCCGCCCTGCGAGATCACCTGGCTGGCGGTGTCCGCGGCGATGAAGTCGCGGTCAGAGGCGAGCGACGTCCCGCCCGGGCTGAAGGCCCGGAACAGGATCTGATCGCGACTGAACGTCGTCGGCTTGACCACGACCCGGGCGCCGTTCGAGAGCGTCCACTCGGTGATGCCGAACGCCGGCTTCTCTTCGGTCTTGACGATGCGGCCGGGCGTCGGCGGCTTGTCGAGCAGCGGCTTCTGGCTGACCGCGTCGACGTAGGCGGTGAGGCCGGTGCCGCTGCCGCCGCTGATGATCGCGCTCAGCCTGGCCTCGTCGGGCACCGCGACGCCCGTCTTCTGCGGCGCGCTGACGGCGACGACGCGGTTGCGGTCGGGCATCCACGTCTTGGCGATCCCGTTGACCTCGGCGAGCGTGATGGTCGGCAGGAAGCGCTTGATCAGGGCGAACTCGTAGTTGATGCCCGGGATCGGTTCCTGCTGCATGAAATTGCGGATGTACTCATCGGCCAGCGTGCCCGAGAGGTGCTCGTCGCGGGACAGCGACAGGCGCTCGTAGGCGCGGAGCGTTGCCACCTTGTAGCGCTCGAGCTCGGTCTCGGTGATGCCGAACGTGGTCATCCGATCGGCTTCGGCGAACAGCGCGGCGAGCCCCTTCTCGACGCCGCCGTCGGGCACGACCGCGGTCATCGAGGTCAGCTCGGCGGCCGAGACGAACAGGCTGCGATTGGTGCCGGCGGCGAGAAACGGCGCGTCGGGCTTCTGTGACAGTTCGCCGAGCCGCGCCGAGAGCAGCCCGGAAACGGCGCGCTCGGCGGTCTGCAGGCGATAGTTGCCGATCGTCGTCTGGTCGCGGGCGGTGATCGCGCTCGATACGTTCACCACGGTCACCGTCGCCTCGGGATCGGTGGCGATGGTGAAGCGCGTGCCGGGATGCTCGGGCACGTCGAAGCGCGGTCGCGGCTTCGGCGCCGTCGCCGCCGGCACGCGCGAGAAGTGCGTCTTGATCAGCGCCTCGACCGCCGCCGCGTCGAAGTCGCCCACCGCGACCACGGCCATCAGGTCGGGGCGGTACCAGTCCTTGTAGAACTGCTTGAGCCGCTCCGGCGCGAAGGTGCGGATGCTGTCCGGCGTCCCGATCGGCAGCCGATCGGCATAACGCGATCCCTTGAGCATGACCGGCAGCTGCTTCTGCAGCAGGCGCGCGTCGGCGCCGAGCCCCAGCCGCCACTCCTCGAGCACGACGCCGCGTTCCTTGTCGATCTCGTCGGCGTCGAAGGAGACGCCGACGGCCCAGTCCTCGAGCGCCAGCAGCGCCCGATCGATCACCGCCGCGTCGTCAGTCGGAATCTGCAGCTGGTAGACGGTCTGGTCGAAGCTGGTGTTGGCGTTGACGTGCGCGCCGAAGCGCATCCCGGTCGACTGCAGGAAGGAGATGATGTCCTGCTTCGGGAAGTGCCGCGTGCCGTTGAAGGCCATGTGCTCGACGACGTGCGCGAGGCCGCGCTGGTCGTCGTCCTCGAGCACCGAGCCGGCATTGACGACCAGGCGGAGCTCGGCGCGGCCCTCCGGCTTGGTGTTGTGCCGGATGTAGTAGCGCAGCCCGTTCGGCAGCGTGCCCACGGTGATCCGCGGGTCGACCGGCACCGGGATCGTCAGCGGCGCGGTCTCGGCCGGCGGCGCGGTCGCCTGCGCCGCAGCGGGAGCCGCGGCCCGCGCCGGAGCCTGGGCCGGGAGGATGGTAGGGACGGCTGCCGCGCATGCGGCCGCCAGCCACAGAATCCGAGCCAATTGCAAAAGCTTCACCCTTCGATGATAGCCGCCCCTGCAAACCCCAGGCGGGCGGCTGGGCCGAGGCCGGGGCGAGCCGGGCCGCATCGGACCGGCCGGCTTCCCGGGCAGTGTTACGCCACGCCGGCGCGCTTGAGCATGGCCGTCGTCGCCTCGAGCGCCAGCTTGGCGCTCTCCTCGGGCGGCATGCCGTCCGGGATGCGCGGCCCGATCGTCTCGGGCGCGACGCCGCCCTGGTAGCCGATGGCCTTCAGCGCCTGGAAGAAGCCGACCAGGTCGATGACCCCCTCACCGGCCAGGTGGCGCATGTTGTCGAGGACGTCCTCGGGGGGCATCGTCTTGGCGTCGGAGACGTGGATGTGCAGGATCCGCGCGGCCTTGGCGGCACGGATGTCGGCGACGGTGCCGCCGGAGTGATACCAGTGCCAGGCGTCGAGGGTGACGCCGATGTTCGGCCCCGACGCCTCGCAGAGCCGCAGTGTCTCGGGCAGCGTCCAGACGAACGGCACCGGCGGCGGAGGCGGCGGCGCGGCCGGGTCGGGCGGCGGTGCCCCGGGCCGTTGCCGGGCCCGGCGGAACATCAGTGGCCCCAGGAACTCCAGGCTGAGCGACACGTCGTGCTTGGCCAGCACGCCGCCGAGCGCGGCCAACCGGCGCTGCACCAGCGTCCAGCGCTCCTCCTTGGACTGCCCGTCGACGGTCGTGGCGCCGAGCACGAGCTGGAAGCGCCGGCAGCCAATGGCCCGGCAGAAGGCCGCATCCTCGGCCAGCTTGGGCAGCTGCGCCTCGAAGGCGGCATCGTCGGCGCCGAGCGGGTTCTGCATCGGCAGGTTGGTGATCGTCGCCACGATGCCCAACTCGGCGAGCAAGGCCTTGGTGACGTCGACGCCGGCCGTCCTGGCCGACCCGAAAGCCCAGTCGATGCCCTTGTAACCGACCCGCGCCGCCAGCCGCGCCTGCTCCGGCCAGCCGACGTTGCGGGCCACCGCCCACGGCGGCAGCGAGACGAACATGCCGGCGGGGGCCGCGGGCGCCGCACCCTGACCCGCGGTCTGGGCCGACACCCCCGGCAACGGCATCGCCAGAACTGCCGCGCCGAGCGTCGTGCGCGCGAGGAACTCCCGTCGATCGAGCGGTGCGGACATCCGTGCTCCTTGGCGCGCCCTCGGCGCGGCGAAAGTGGTCTGACCTCCACTGAGCATAGCGCGGACGCGCCGGGCGATCCGATCAGACTTCGTCGTAGAGGACGACCGGGTAGTCCTTGGTCGTGGTCATGGTCGCCTCGACCGGCGGCCACACGCGCTGATGCGCCGCCGAGGCTATCCACTTCTGGCGCAGCGCCTCGTTCTCGAACTCCAGCTCGAAGCGGAAGGTGTGGTTGGCCGGCACCGTGCCGAGCAGCACCGCCCGCTTCTTGAGGATCTTCACGCGGATGTAACCCTCGTGCTTGACGGCTTCGGGCACGAAGGTCTC
>JBDSLU010000128.1:0-6087 GCA_039916225.1 Vicinamibacteraceae bacterium | reverse complement strand
CTGATCACCTTCGATACGGCGGCCAACCTGCCGGGCACCCCGACGTTCGATCCCACCAAGGCGATCACGCCGGGATTCTTCACCGGCTGGTCGGTGGTCAGCCACACCGTGCAGCTCGTGGACGCCGATCACGAGATGTCGGCAGGGACCAATCAGCTCTACAAGGCCGACGGGACGCTCTATCGAACGGGCTGCTCGACGGCGGTGGGACAGCGCTTCGAGTAGCGCGAGCGGCAACGCGGCTTGCGTACGCGCGAAGGGGGTGCCGAGGCACCCCCTTCGTCGTTCCGCCCGGCGACGGTCAGGCGACCATTGCCGCGGCCTGCGGTTCGTCCAGCGCCAGCGCCAGTACCTCGTCCACCGACGACACCGGGTGGAACGTCATCTGGTCGCGGACTTCGACCGGCACGTCGTCCAGATCCGGCGCGTTCCGGGCCGGCAGGATCACCTCGGTGAGTCCGGCCGCGTGTGCGGCGAGCACCTTCTGCTTGAGGCCGCCGATCGGCAGCACCCGTCCCTGCAGCGTGACCTCGCCGGTCATCCCGACGGTGCTCTTCACCGTCCGCCCGGTGAGCAGCGACACCAGCGCCGTCACCATCGTGATGCCCGCGCTCGGCCCGTCCTTCGGGATGGCGCCGGCCGGCACGTGGACGTGGAACTCGCGCTCGGCGAAGGCGATCTGGTCGATGCCGAGCTCCACCGCGTGGCTGCGGACGTAGGTCAGCGCGATGCGCGCCGATTCCTTCATCACGTCGCCGAGCTGCCCGGTCAGCACCAGGCCGCCGCCCTTGCCAGCCATCGCCGCGCCCTCGATGAAGAGCACGTCGCCGCCGGTGCCGGTGACCGCCAGACCGGTCGCGACGCCAGGGACGGCCGTCCGCGCCGCCGCTTCCTGCTCGAACTTCGGCCGGCCGAGCGCCTTCTTCACCGCCGCCTGGTCGAGCACGATCGGCTTCGACTCGTCGCCGAGCGCGACCCGCGTCGCGGTCTTGCGCAGCACCTTGCCCAGCTCG
The DNA here is from genome assembly GCA_039916225.1 of Vicinamibacteraceae bacterium. GTDB lineage: Bacteria > Acidobacteriota > Vicinamibacteria > Vicinamibacterales > Vicinamibacteraceae > JBDSLU01. The sequence goes on along the minus strand of JBDSLU010000128.1, from coordinate 5,074 downwards.
CGTTCGAGCTGCCGGACACCGGCCTCACGCGTGTAGTCGGCGACGACCTGCCGCAGCAGGGCATCCTCGATGGTCACGTCCTCGGGCACCAGGCCGTTCCGCTCGACCTGGCGCGGCCACAGATAGCCGCGCGCGATGTGCACCTTCTCGGCGGTCGTGTAGCCGTCGAAGCGGATCACTTCCATGCGATCGAGCAGGGGCCCCGGGATGTTGTCGGCCACGTTGGCGGTGGCGATGAACATCACGTGCGACAGGTCGAGCGGCACGTCCAGGTAGTGATCCTGGAAGTTGTGGTTCTGCGCCGGATCGAGGACCTCGAGCAGCGCCGACGACGGATCGCCGCGCCAGTCGTGTCCCAGCTTGTCCACCTCGTCGAGCAGGATCACCGGGTTCATCGTCCCGGCGTCCCGCAGGGCGCGGACCAGCCGTCCGGGCAGCGCGCCGATGTAGGTGCGCCGGTGGCCGCGGATCTCCGATTCGTCGCGCACGCCGCCGAGCGACATCCGCACGAACTTGCGGCCGGTCGCCTTGGCGATGGACTCGCCGATCGACGTCTTGCCGGTGCCCGGGGGACCGACCAGGGTCAGGATCGCGCCCGAGCGCGTGTCGTCGGTCAGGCCGCGATCCTTGCGCAGCTTGCGCACCGCCAGGTACTCGGTGATGCGCGTCTTCACGTCGTCGAGGCCGGAGTGATCGGCGTCGAGCACCTCACGGGCCTTCTGCGGATCGATGACGTCGTCCGACCGCTTCGACCACGGCACCGCCAGCAGCCAGTCCAGATAGGTGCGGATCACCGACGCCTCGGCGCTCTGATCGCCCAGCCGCTCGAAGCGGGAGAGCTCGCGCTCGGCCTGCTGCTGCGCGACCTCGGTCATCCCGGCGTCCGCGATTTTCTTGCGGTAGTCCTCGGCGACCGACGCTTCGTTCTCGCCCAGCTCCTTGCGGATGGCGTCCATCTGCTTGCGCAGGAAGTAGTCGCGCTGCTGCTTCTGGGCGCCGTTCTCGACGTCGTCGCGGATGCGCTTGCGCACCTGCAGCTCGGCCAGCCGCTCGCGCTGGAAGGTCAGCGACAGCGACAGGCGCCGCACGATGTCCAGCTCCTCGAGCAGCTCGAGCTTCTGGGCGCTGTTCAGATCGGGCGAATAGCCGGCCGTGTCGGCCAGCGCGCCCGGCTCGGTGATGGAGCGGACGAAGGCGCTGATGCGGCCGTCGTCGCCGCGCAGCTCGAGGATCTCCTCGACCACGGCGCGGTACTCGCGCTCGAGATCGGCGGTCAGCTCACGCGGCGGTGCGGCGTCGGGATGCTCGTCGACCTCGACGCGGAGCACGCCGTCCTGGTCGCCGTGGGCGATGCCGGGGACGCCGCGGTGCAGGGCGTCGAGCGTGATCACGTCGGTGCCACGGATGCTGTGGCGCTTGGTGACCTCGGCGACCACGCCGACACGGGCGTAGCCCAACCCGCGACGCGGGATCAGCAGCACCCGCGTGTCGCGGGTGGAAAGGGCCGGGCCAGACGAGACCGGCAACGTGACGGGCATGCCGGGGAAGACCACGGCGTCGTCGAGCGGAACCAGGGGAAGGGCAGCCATGAACCGACCATACGCTCAATAGTTGATGATGTCAAATATAGAGCAGATCAACTTGACGGCCGGCCCTGAGTCGGCGACACTAAACGTCCAGTCATGGCCAAGCGTCCCAATCCTCACGCCTGCGACGCCTGGCAGCTGCTCGTCAAGTTCTCCTTCACCCAGAACACGCAAGTCTCGCCGCTCGCCGCGGAGCTGGAGCTCTCGCCGGCGCAGTGTCATGTGCTGCGGCTGCTCGAACCGGACAAGCCGATCCCGATGCGCCACCTGGCCGATGGCCTGTGCTGTGACGCCTCGAACGTCACCGGGCTGGTCGATCGCCTGGAGTCGAAGGGACTGGTGCGGCGCGCCGCCTCCGAAGAGGATCGGCGCGTGAGGGTGATCGAGCTGACGCCGAAGGGCGCGCGCCTGCGTGCCGCCTTCATGGAGCGCATGGCCGCGCCTCCCGAAGGGCTCGAGCGGCTCAGCGTCCGCGAACAGCAGACGTTGGTGCGGATCCTGGCCCGCCTGCTCGAATAGCCCTGAGAGGCGAGGGCCGGGCAATATCCCCCGCCGAGCGTGGGATATCGCCCGTTCTCCGCCAGCCGTCGTCGGCCGTGTTCACCTGGAAGGCAGCGTGCGGGAGCGGACGGAACGGCTCGTGCAAGCCAGTAGCCAGACAACCACTGACAGAGGTGCTCCATGGTGACGTTCACGCAGGTGTTGTGTCCGACCGATCTCAGCGAGGCCTCGCGTCCGTCGCTGAGCCACGCCGCAGCGGTTGCCCGTCGATTCGGGGCAGCGCTGACCGTTCTGCACGTGGTGCCGCCCTTCGACCCGATCGTCGTCCAGTCACGCCAGGCCGGATCGTCGATGCCCATGCTCCTGCCGTCGATCGACGATGTCACCGACGCCGTGCGCGCGTTCACCGAGGAGGCGCTGGGGGGACTCGACGCCGAGGTCGTGGTCCAGACCGGCGACCCGTCCCGGGTCATCGTCGACCAGGCCGTGGTGCTGGCCGCCGATCTGATCGTCATGGGCACACACGGCCGCAGCGGTTTCGAGCGCCTGTTGAGCGGTTCGATCGCCGGGAAGGTTCTGCGCCGGGCCCCGTGTCCCGTGCTGACGGTTCCGCCACATGCTCCGGCCGTCCCCGCCGGTGGCACGCCGTTCCGGCGTCTTCTCTGTGCCGTCGACTTCTCGGACGCCTCCGAGCAGGCCCTGGGCTTCGCCCTCGAACTGGGGGCCGGGACGGGCGGCGCGGTGACCGTCGTGACGGTCCTCGAATGGCTCGCCGAGGAGCCTGTGCTCGCGCATCCGGACTTCGCCGTCGCGCCCTACCGAACGCACCTCGCCGCCGACGCCGCCGCCCGACTGCGAGCCCTCGTGGCGTCTGCCACCGGGCCCGAGCCGTGCGCGATCGACCAGGTCGTGGCCCTCGGGCGCCCCTATCGCGAGATCCTGCGGATGGCCGCGGAGAAGAGCAGCGATCTCATCGTCGTGGGCGCCCACGGACGGGGCGCCGTGGGACGGGCGCTGTTCGGCTCGACCACACAACAGATCGTTCGGGACGCCGAATGCCCCGTCCTCGTCGTCCATGCGCCGCTGACGCCTTGAGAGCCCGGCTCGAGCCATCGCTGCAGCGGGAATAAGCCCCACGCCCCGCGAAACTTCCCGCACCCGAGGCCGGGTGGCGCCGCCGCCGGCTGGCTCGAGCCGCACCCGATGTCGATCCGTTCCGGGCACGACTGTTGCCTCCCTGGGTCGCATGGCTCCCATCTGGATCACCGTCGACGGCAACGAGGCCGCAGCCTCGGTGGCGCACCGCGTCAATGACGTGATCGCCATCTACCCAATCACCCCCTCCTCGACGATGGGCGAGCTGGCCGATGCCTGGTCTGCCGCCGGGCGGCCGAACATCTGGGGCCAGGTGCCGTCGGTCACCGAGATGCAGTCCGAGGGCGGCGCCATCGGCGCCGTCCACGGCGCCCTCCAGGCGGGCGCGCTGGCGACGACGTTCACGGCCAGCCAGGGCCTGCTGCTGATGATCCCGAACCTCTACAAGATCGCCGGCGAGCTGACCCCGTTCTGCTTCCACGTCGCGGCGCGCACGGTGGCGACGCACGCCCTCTCGATCTTCGGCGACCACTCCGACGTGATGGCCTGCCGGCAGACCGGCGTCGCGATGTTGGCCGCCGCCTCGGTGCAGGAAGCGCAGGACTTCGCCCTGATCGGCCAGGTCGCCACGCTGCGGACCCGCGTGCCCCTGCTGCATTTCTTCGACGGCTTCCGCACCTCGCACGAAGTCGCGACCATTCAGGCGATCGACGACGAGGTGCTGCAGGCGATGCTGCCGGACGATCTGATTGCCGCCCATCGACGGCGGGCACTGACGCCCGACCATCCGGTCATCCGCGGCACCGCGCAGAATCCCGACACGTTCTTCCAAGCCCGTGAGGCCGCCAACCCGTTCTACGAGCGGTGCCCGGGCATCGTCCAGGACGTGATGGACGAGTTCGACGTGCGCACCGGCCGGCGCTACCGGCTGTTCGACTACTACGGCGATCCGGCCGCCGACCGGGTGATCGTGGTGATGGGATCGGCGGCGGAGACGGCGCACGAGACGGTGGACTGGCTGCGCGGCCGCGGCGAGCGCGTCGGCGTCCTGAAGGTCAGGCTCTACCGGCCGTTGTCGGCCGCGCACCTGTTGGCCGCGATGCCGGCGTCGGCGCGGGCGGTCGCGGTGCTCGATCGGACGAAGGAGCCGGGGGCGCTCGGCGAGCCGCTCTACCTCGACGTCGTGACGGCGTTCGCGGAGGCCGAGACGGCGTCCGGACGCGCCCGGCCGATCGTGGTCGGTGGCCGCTACGGTCTGTCGTCGAAGGAGCTGACCCCGGCGATGCTGATCGGTGTGTTCGCCGATCTGGCGCGGCCGCGCCCCCGCGGCCACTTCACCGTCGGCATCGTCGATGACGTCGGCGGCAGCTCGCTCGACTGGGATCGCGACCTCGACATCGAGCCCGACACGGTCTCGCGCAGCGTCTTCTTCGGCCTGGGCGCCGACGGGACCGTCGGCGCCAACAAGAACTCGATCAAGATCATCGGCGACGAGACGCCCGGCTACGCCCAGGGCTACTTCGTCTACGACTCGAAGAAGTCGGGGGCGATCACCGTCTCGCACCTGCGCTTCGGTCCGTCGCCGATCCGGTCGGCCTACCTGGTGCGGCGCGCCGGCTTCGTCGGCTGCCATCAGTTCGCCTTCCTCGATCGCTACGACGTGCTCGACGTCGCCGCGCCCGGGGCGGTGCTGCTCGTCAACAGCCCGTACGGGCCGGACGCGGTGTGGGATCGGCTCAACGCCGACGTCCAGGCCGGGATCCTCGACAAGCAGCTGCGCCTCTACGTGATCGACGCGCTCGACGTGGCCCGGCGCAACGGCATGGGCACGCGCATCAACACGATCATGCAGACGTGCTTCTTCGCCCTGTCCGCGGTGCTGCCGCGCGACG
>JBDSLU010000127.1:0-19689 GCA_039916225.1 Vicinamibacteraceae bacterium | reverse complement strand
CCGTTACTTCGTTTCTCCTGTGATGATCCCGTTTCCTCCGCCCGCTCCGTTCACTCTCGCCCGGAGCGACTAGGCCAGCGCGGCCTGGATGAACTCGAAGCACTTCTTGACCTCGACGACCGGATCGGTGCCGCGGTACTCGTACTCGATGTTCACCGGGATGTCGTACTTGTTCTTCTTCACCAGCTGCAGCACGTCCTTGATCGGCGTGTCGCCCTCGCCCCAGGGGACGTTGTCGCCCTGATCCTTCTTGCGATCCTTGATGTGCAGGTTGGTGATCCGCTGGTGGTTCTTGGTGATGTAGTCGATGGGATCGTAGCCGGCGGCGACGAAGTGCCCGATGTCGAGGTTGATGGCGAAGTGCTTCGACTGGGCGAGCGCCTTGTCGAAGCTCTCCGGTGTGGCGAACTCGTTCGGGTCCTTGATGTTCGAGTGGTTGTGCATCGCCACGGTCATCTTGTACTTGTCGACGAACGGCACCAGGCGCGGCACGGTCTTCAGGTTCGACGAGGCGGTGATCAGCTTGACGCCGAGGTCCCGCGCCTGGTCGAAGCCCTTCTCGATCTCGAGATCCGTGAAGCTGTCGTTGAAGCTCACGTTGTAGGCCTGCAGCGTGATGCCGGCCGCCTTGAAGTCGTCCTTGATCGACCGGAAGCGGACTGCCGGCGCGGTGAGGCGCCAGGCGCGCAGCTCGTCCCGCCAGCCCTCGGGCGGACGCTGACGGCCATCGGGTCCCGCGACCATCGTCGGCTTCGGCTCGAGGTGACCGGACCAGAGCTCGCACTCGGGCAAGCCGATGTCTTTCATCGCCTTGATCGCGTCCTCGAGCGGCAGCGTGCGGAAGCTGTACGACTGCACGCCGATGCGCACCTTGTTGGCGGCGAGCACAGCGTTGGGCCAGGCCAGGGCAGCCGCGCCACCGGCGAGGGCGAGCTGGCCGAACTGGCGGCGAGAGAAGGGCCGGGATTGTCTCGACATAGATGTGGGTCTCCAGCGTCTACGGGCGCGGCCGTAGCCGTCACCCACCTTACGCTCCGGTGGCGGCGGGTATTTCCCGCCCGGCCGGCTGCGCCGGCTCAATGGTATCGGTATCTGCCCGCCGATACAGCAGGGGCGGCGACCCGTCGACATCGCCGTCGGGGCCGCCGACCCGGCCGCCCGATGAACTGGCGCGGGAGGGCGGCCCGTGTCACACTAGATGGCTGAGGGGCTTCGCCATCCCGCCCCGATCCCTGACAAGCGCCCGTTGACCACACCCTCCACCAACACCCGCCGTCCGCCCCGCCGCCGTTCCCGCGCCCCCCGCGCCTCGGAGCCGGCCGCTTCTTCGACGAGCGCCGCGCCGGCGGTCGAGCCGTCCACTGAATTTTCGGTTCCGGATACCGAGCCGTTTGCGTTCGAAACCCTCGGTTTCCACGACGACCTCGTCTCGGGCGTCCGCGACCGCGGCTTCACGCACACGACCCCGATCCAGTCGGCCGTGCTGCCGCTCGTCCGCGCCGGCGGTGACATCGTCGCCTGCGCCGAGACCGGCACCGGCAAGACCGCGGCCTTCGTCCTGCCGCTGGTCGATCGACTCCTCGCCGCCGCGACCGCGACCCACGCCGCCGGGTCGCCGCCCGAGGCCGCGCGCACCCGCGTCCTGGTCCTGACGCCGACCCGCGAGCTGGCCGTCCAGATCGACGACGACGTCCAAGGCTTCGGCTATCACGCCGGCGTCAGCAGCATGGCGGTCTACGGCGGCGCGCCGATGGAGCCACAATCACGGGCCCTCGCCGCCGGTATCCCGTTCGTGGTCGCCACGCCGGGCCGCCTGATGGACCACATGCGGTCGGGCACCAAGTTCGACGGCCTCGAAACGCTGGTCCTGGACGAAGCCGATCGCATGCTCGACATGGGCTTCTGGCCCGACGTCCGGCGCATCGTCGACGCCCTGCCGGCCAAGCGCCAGACGCTGCTGTTCTCGGCGACGATGCCGAACGAGATCCTCGGCTTCGCCCGCGCCATCATGACCGACCCGGCGCTGATCCAGGTTGGCCGCCGCGGCGCCGCCGCCCGCACCATCAGCCACGCCGTCGAGCACATCCCGACCGGCGAGAAGACCGACTGGCTGGCCAAGTTCCTGCGCGGCGCCGTCGGCGCCGCCGGCCCGATCCTGGTCTTCGTCCGCACCAAGCGCGGGGCCGACAAGCTGGCCTCGGCCCTGGCCTCGCGCGGCATCCGCACCGCGGCGCTGCACGCCGACCGCACCCAGAAGGATCGCCTGTCGGCGGTCGAGGGCTTCAAGTCCGGCCGCATCCGCGTCCTGGTCGCCACCGACATCGCGGCGCGCGGGCTGGACATCGACGGCATCACCCACGTCGTCAACTACGACGTGCCGCACTCGGCGGAAGCTTACGTGCACCGCGTCGGTCGCACCGGCCGCGCTCTGGCTACCGGCCATGCGCTGACCCTGGTGTCGCCGGGGGAGGAGCGGTCCCTCAAGGCCGTGCTGGCCTCCCACGCCCCGCCCCCGCCGGCCACCGTCCCGGCAGTCACTCCGTAGGCACTACACCCGCGATGCACGCGCGGGTGCCGGGCTGCCTCTATGGCGCGAGGGCTCTCCAGCCGATGAGTTGGGGGTATCGCTCCGACCACTCCAGCCCATCGAGCCAGGCTTCCGCGCCGGCGCCACCCCGCCAGCACCCTCCTCGTGTCTCTCGTGGTGCTGGTCCTCGCCGGACCAGCCGCCGGCCAGTCCGCTGACCGGACCAACTGGCGCTTCCTGACATCCGGGGACGGCCTGGTCGAGTCGTGGACCTTCGACGCCACCCGCGGGCCCTCCGGCCGGCTGTTCGTCAGCCACGGCGAGGTCGGCGAGATTTCGGTCCTCGACGGCTATCGGATGGACCGTCTGCCGTCGCCGGGGCCGTACCTGACGGTCCGCGAGGGCAGCGACGGCATGCTGTGGGCGATGCTGCGCCGCGGCGGCGTCGGCAACTTCGTCTATCTCGGCGTGCAGCGGCTCGAAGGGCGCCGCTGGGTGTCCTATCGGGTCGACGTGAGCCTCGGTCCGGGCGAGACCTCGATGTCGTCGTCGAGCCGCGCCTTCCTGCCCGTCGAGCGCGATCGCGTGCTGATCGTCGGCGCCGGCAGCCTGCTCGACTGCCGCCTGCGCAACGGCACCCTCGAAGCCCATCGCGTGGCGGTCGGTGACGGCTCCGTCCGCTTCCTGGTGCCGGCGCGCCGCGGTGGCGCCTGGGTCGCGGCGGATGACGGCATCGCCCGGGTCCGCATCGAGAAGGACGGCCGGTTGGCGGTCGCCGAGGTCCGTTCGTATCCGGCCGGACTGGGCGCCGTGCGGCCGAGCGCGCTCGTCGACAGCGGCGCCGCCGGCCTCTTCGTGACAGTGCGCGCCACGCGCGGCGGACACCCGACCGATGTGCTGATCCGCAGCCGCGACGACGCCTGGCGCGAGCTGCAGGCGATCCCGGCCCGTGATGGCTGGCAACTGACCGGGTGGGCCGGCCCCGATCGTCAGTGGTGGACGGCGTTCGCCGGCGACGCGTGGTTCGAGCTCGGCGTCGGCACCGACGACGTGCCGTGGCAGCCGGTCTCGCGGAGCCGCGAACTCGCCGGCCGGCTGCACAACATGATGGCCGACGAGGACGGCGGGTTCTGGCTGGCGACGTCGACCGGCCTGGCCCACCACGTGCCGACGCTGTGGAGCACGCCGCGCGATCTGTCCACCTACACCCGTCCAGCCTCGACGATCTTCGAGGCGCGCAACGGCGACCTGTTCGTCCAGCACGACAAGGAGCTGCTGTGCCGCCGCGACGGCCGGTGGCGGGCGTTTCCGCTGCCCTTCGGACGCGAAGGCGGCCTGGTCCGGACCGACGCGATGGCCGAGATGCCGGACGGCCGCATCCTCCTCGGCGGGCGGCCGACGCCGGCGATGTTCTTCGACCGCACGCGCGGCACGTTCGCCCAGGTCGCGCACCCGCAGGGCTGGTTCGTCGAGGTCCTCAATCCGGCGCGGGCCGGCGGGGCGTGGGTGCTGACGACCGAGACCGCATCGCAGCGCCGGCATCTCGAACGGTTCGACGGGAGCCGCTTCGAGGACGTGGTGACCGGATCGGATCGCTGGCGGACGCTGCCGCCGCGCAGCGTGGTCGATCTCGAAGACGGCCGCTTCATCGTGGTGCCCGACGGCGACGGCTACGGCGAGGGCCGCGGCCGCCAGCTGCGCACCATCGGCGCCGCGGACGGCCTGCCGATGGCGCCGATCGCCGCGCTCGAAGTCTCGCCTGGCCACATCTGGTTCGGCTCGCGCGACGATCTCTTCGAGCGCGCCGGTACGAGCTGGCGCGTGCTGCGCTCCGGGCTGCAGTCGGTGCGCTCGATCGTGCGCGGCCGCGACGGCACGATCTGGGTCGCCTCGGCGTCGGGCGTCCACCGCCTTCGCAATGGCGTGTGGCTCGGCAGCGAGGCGGCGGAGGGCTTGCCCGACGGCGCCGTCTTCGACGTGCTCGAGGCGGCCGACGGGGATCTGTGGGCGACGACGCTGGTCGGCATCGCGCGGCTGGAACCGGGGGCCGATCTCGAGCCGCCCGAGACGTGGGTCGACGAGGCCAACCCGCGCGAGGCGCCGCCGAGCGGCGACGTGCGCCTCACCTTCCGCGGCATCGATCGCTGGCAGATCTCGCCGGCCAGCCGCCTGCTCTATTCGTGGCGGACCAACGGCGGCGCCTGGTCGGCCTTCGCGCCGGTGCCGACGGCCTCCTTCACCGGCCTGCCGCATGGCTCGCACTTCCTCGAGGTGCGGGCGATGGACCGCGCCGGCAACGTCGACCCGACGCCCGCCACCTTCACCTTCACGGTCCTGCTGCCGTGGTATCGCGCCCCGGGATTCCTGGCCGTCGGCTTCATCGGCCTGGCCGCCATCCTTGGCCTGGTGGCGACGGTGACGTCGCGCCACCGCCGCCTCGAGCGCCTCGTCGAGGAGCGCACCGGCGCACTGGCCGGCGCCAACGTCCAGCTCCGCGAGCAGATCGAACGGGAGCGGGTGATCGAAGAAGAACGCGCCCAGCTCGAAGCCCAGCTCAATCAGAGCCAGAAGCTCGAGGCGATCGGCCGGCTGGCCGGGGGTATCGCCCACGACTTCAACAACCTGCTCTCGGTCATCGGCAGCTACAGCGAGCTGATGCTCGACGAGCTGCCCGCCGATGCCGAGCTGCGCACCCCGGCAGCCGAGATCGCCAAGGCCTCCGATCGCGCCGCTGCGCTGACCCGGCAGCTCCTGGCCTTCAGCCGGCACCAGGTCGTCGACGCTCATCCGCTCGATCTCAACGACGTCGTCAGCGACGTGCAGCGGATGCTGCGCCGCCTGATTGGCGAGCACATCGAGCTGGCGGTCGAGTCCGGCGACGGGCTGTGGCGCGTGCTCGCCGACCGCGGCCAGATCGAGCAGGTGCTGTTCAATCTCGCCGCCAACGCCCGTGACGCCATGCCGCAAGGCGGCACGCTGACCCTGCGCACCGGCAACGTCGACCTCGACGCCGAGTTCGTCCGCGTCAACGTCAGCGCGGTCGAGGGGCCGCACGTGCTGCTCGGCGTGGCCGACACCGGCGTCGGCATGGACGCTTCGACGGCGAGCCGGGTGTTCGAGCCGTTCTTCACCACCAAGGGCGTCGGCATGGGCTCGGGCCTGGGCCTGGCGACCGTCTACGGCATCGTCAAGCGCGCCGGCGGCTTCATCCATGTCGACACCGCGCCGGACCGCGGCACGGCGTTCTGCATCTACCTGCCGCGGACCGACCTGCCGGCGCAAGAGCCGCTCTTGCGCCCGATCAGGACGCGGCCGGGCGGACACGAGCGCGTGCTGATCATCGAGGACGCCGATCCGGTGCGCGCGCTGGCCACGACGGTGCTGCGGCGTTCGGGCTACGAGGTGATCGACGTCGCCTCCGGCGAAGCCGCCGAGCAGCTCTTCGCCGACGCGGGCTTCGACGTCGATCTGGTGCTGTCCGATATCGTCCTGAAGGGCATGAGCGGGCCGCAATTCGCCGAGCGCCTGCGCACGCTGCGGCCGACGATGCGGGTGCTGTTCATGTCCGGCTATGCCGACCACACCGTGCTGGCGTTCGGGGCCATCGACGTCACCCGCGGCTTCCTGCAGAAGCCGTTCACGCCCGAGTCGCTCGCCTCGAAGGTCCGCGACGCGCTCGATCTCAGTCTCGAGAGCGGGACCTAGCTCGGCTCCCAGCCGCAGACGGCGAGCAGCTCCCCGAGCAGCATGGCGGTCGCCCCCCACACCTGGTGCTCGCCGACGGCGAAGTACGGGGCGTCGATCTCGATGCCGCCGCGGGCGCGGCGGCCGGTCCGCAGCGTCGCGGGATCGGCGAGCACGGCGAGCGGCACCTCGACGACGGCGGCCACTTCACCGGGCGCCGGCACGAACATCGGCGCGGTGTCGGCCAGCGCGACGATCGGCTGGACGGTGAAGCCGCTGACCGCGATGTGGACCGGCGTGAGCCGGCCAGCGATGGTGAACGCGGTTCCGTCGACGCCGATTTCCTCGTGCGTCTCCCGCACCGCCGTCTCCTCGGCGGTCTCGCCGGGGGACGGGCGTCCGCCGGGCAGCGAGATCTGATCGGCGTGGTGCCGGAGGTCGGCGCCGCGCACCGTCAGCACGACGTGCGGCACGTCGTCTCGCGCGAACAGCAGGATCAACACCGCCGCCGGGCGCTCGCGGCCGGCGTGCGGCGGCAGCGATCCGTCGAGGAGCCGCGGCGAGAGGCGCTCGTGGATGCGCGCGCCGGGCAGCGGTCCGCGCAGCGCGACCGTCAGGTGCGCGGCGAGATCCGGCAGGCTGCGGAAGGGGTCGCTCAAGGCAGCTCGACGTCGAGGGACAGCGCCGCCACCAGCCGCGATAGGTCCTGCTGCTTCGCGGCGCGATCGGCGTCGGCAACCGCGATCTCCTTGCGCAGCGCGTCGAGGCGATCCTCCTGCGCCGACAACTGCCCGGTGTAGCGCTGAACCAGCGCCTTCTCGGCATCGCTGCCCTTGAGCGCCTTGAGGTTCTCGCGAACCCGTCCTTGGTCCTCGCCGATCCGCCGCACCTCGGCCTGCCGGTCGTAGATCGCGCGCTGCACCTCGGCCAGCTCGCGCGATGCCGCCGCCACCGCACGCAGCTGGGGCTCGATGCCGGCCGCGACGTTGCGGCCGCGCAGGATGACGGCGATCTGATCGTCGGCGATATTCGAGACGGAGGTGCGCTGGTCGATCGGTCGCACCTCGGCGACGGTCAGCGTCGCGGTCGACTTCGCCGCCACCGCGACCTTGAAGCGATGCGCGGTTGCCGACGTCTCGGCGGGTTTGACGCCGCCGGTCAGCGCCCAGCCAGCGCGCACGGGATGCTCGATGACCACCTCGCGTGGCGTCGCGTCGTCGTTGCGGACCGTGTAGAGGACCGCGCCACGTTCTTCGACCGACTGGGTCATCACGCTGGACGCGATGCGGATGCGGCTGACCCGGCGTCCGCTGTCTTGCGCAGCGGCGGTGACGCGGACACCGAGGTCGACGGCGTACGAGACGAAGCGCTTCTCGCCCGGCTTGATCGCCTCGACCAGGCCCTCGCCGGCGAAGGCCCCGCCTTCGACCAGCGTCAAGCTGCCGCCGTCCAGCGTCAGCCCGGTGTCGTTGGTCAGCCACACCGCGCGCAGCGGCTGCGTCACGCCGCGCGCCGCGCTCCACAGCGAGACGCGCTCGACGGCCACGTCGTGCTGCACGACCGGCACCATGGCCGACTGATTGCGCCGGATCGTCACCGGCTGCTTCAGTTTGTACTCGAACAGCTCGCCGAGCTCGCCGCCGGCGGCGGCGACGTCGAGGTCGGCCATGGCGTCCTCGAGGTCGGCCGGCGAAGGCGGCGGGGGCGCCGCGGGGCTTCCACCGACGACCCCGCCGAGGCTGCCCCGCCCGGCCGGAAGACGGGCAACCTCCTCGGCCGTCACGCTGAACGCTCGCCCGGCGTCGCCCCTGACTCGCGGCTGTTCCGTCGTCACCTGCACCGCCTCACTCAGCGAGCCGACTTCGAGGACGAGGTCCAGCGTCGTCGAACCGCCCCGCAGGGCCAGCGCGCGCTGCGTCGTCTTGAAGCCGGAGAGGAGTCCCTGCACGACCACCGATCCCGACGGAACGGCCCCCAGCGTGTAACCACCGTTGCCGTCGCTGACGGTGGAGGCGACCTCGCGATCGCCGGACAGGACCTTGACGGTCGCTCCGGGCAGCGGCGCTCCCGTGTTGTCGACGACGCGGCCACGCAGCGACGCGGGGCCGGCGCTCATCGCGCCGCCGTGGATCTCCGGTGCCACCACGGTGCCGGTCTGGATCGGCACCACCGGCCGCCGCGTGTAGATCGGCTTGGACAGCTCCTGGATGAACGACTGCGGGGCGCCAGCGACCAGGGACAGCTCGACGTCCGTCCAGTCCTCCCCGAGCGTGTTGTCGACGATCGCCCAGCCCTGGAGGAACGGCTTGCGCGCCGCTTCGGTCGGGATGACGAGGCGATAGGTCGTCTTCCAGACCGGGACGGCGCTGACGTAGCTGACGAACAGGTCGCGATCGCCGGTGCCCCGTGCCGCCACCTGCAGCCGACGGACCTCTTGTGACCGCGCCGATCCCATGACGTCGAGGTACTGGCCGAGGTCGCGGCGCAGCTCGCCTTCGACGATCGTCACGCCGACGCCGGGGCCGAGCTCGAAGGAGCGCAGCTCGCCGCCGTCGGTGACGATGGTCAGCTCGTCGACCGTGCGCTGGCTCTCGTCCTTGCCGCGAATCTGCGCTGCCACGCTGAGGATGCGGCCGGCGACGACCACGCCGCCGGCGCGGACCTCGACCCGGGCGCCGCGCAGCGCCTCGAGAAGCTTGGTCCGCGTCACGTCCGGCGCCAGCGGGAGCCGCAGCTTGCGCAGCTGCTCCTCGATCGGCGCCTCGGTGTTGTAGGTGATGCCGGTGACCTGGCCGCCGCCGAGATCGACGGTGGTCAGCGACTTCAGGACGTCGTCGAGCTGTCCGCTGGTCAGGTCGATCGACACCGTTTGCGCCCCGGAGACCCGGCCGAGGTGCTCGAAGTAGCCGATGCCGCTCTTGTAGAGGACGACCCGACGGACCGGCAGCCGCGCCCCAGGCGTGGGCGTGGGCGTGGCGGCGGGCCGCGGCGGCGCTGGCGTGGCGCGGGCTGGCTGCGGCGGGGGAGTCGGGGCGGCCGGCGGCGTCTGGCCGTGCATCGAGGCGGTGGCGAGCACGAGCGCGACCGCTATACCCGGCGACAGAATGCGCGTCATGGTCATACGATACTCAAGTCCATGAGCCACGACGACCCCATCGCCCGCTTTGCCGCACTATTCGAGCGGGCCGGCGCCGACGCGCCCTTCGATCACACCGCGATGTCGCTCGGCACCTGCGACGCCCACGGCCAGCCGGCGGTGCGCATCGTCCTGCTGCACGGGTTCGACGCGCGCGGCTTCACCTTCTACACGAACTACGAGAGCCGCAAGGGGCGGGATATCGCCGCCAACGCGCGGGCGGCGCTGACCTTCTACTGGCCGTGGCTCAACGAACAGGTGCGCGCCGAGGGGACGCTGGCGCGGCTCGGGCCCGAGGAATCGGACGCCTACTTCGCCACGCGCGAGCGCGGGCGTCAGCTGGGGGCGTGGGCGTCGGCGCAGAGCCGGCCGATCGCCTCACGCGAGGCGCTGATGGATCAGGTCGCCGAGGCCGAGGCGCGGTTCGCCGGCCGCGACGTGCCGCGGCCGCCGCACTGGGGCGGCTTCCGGCTGACGCCGGCGCGGATCGAGTTCTGGAAGGACGGCGCGTTTCGCCTCCACGACCGCTTCCTTTACGTCCTTGAGCGCGATGCCTGGTCGGTGACGCGCCTGAGTCCGTAAAGGAAGACTGCCTGTTGCAGCCTCGCGCGAGCGCTCGGCTGGACGAGCGCCGAATACTCACCGGGCCGTGGGCCCGATCTTTCTGGTCCGGTTCTCGAGCAGGTACAGTCCGCTCTTGCCGGCGCAGACGAGGTCGACGTCGCCGTCGCCGTCGATGTCCACCGCGGGAATCTGCATGCCGCCGCCGACCTGGCCGCCGTAGGCGATCACGTGACGGATCCACTCCGGCCGACCCTGGGCATCCGGTCGAAACTGATACCAGTAGAGACCGAGCGGCTCCTTTTCGCCGGGATCCTTGCCGTTGTGGGCCATGAAGCGCTTACCCGTGACGAGGTCGGGGCGGCCATCGGCATCGAGATCGACCAGCGTCGACGCGTGCGCCTGTGACCAGCTGTCGTCGATGACCCGCTTGCTCCACGCACCGTCGGCGCCGCGCTCGTAGTAGTGGACGCCGTAGTCGTGACCGGCCATCGTCAGGATTTCGACCCGTCCATCGCCGGTGAGATCGACCGTGTGGAGGAAGCCGAGCTGCTGCGGGTCGGTCCAGTCGGCGTGGTGCGTCCAGCCGCTGCTGCGCGGGTCGGCCGGCGCTTCGAGCCAGCCTTTCGGCGTGAGGATGTCGGTACGTCCGTCGCCGTTCACGTCCCCGGCGCCGATGCCGTGGCCGAAGCCGCCGGGCGCGACGACATGCTTCACCCAGGTGCCGTTCTTCGCCTCGTACCACGCGAGCGGCGCCTTCGCGTCGCCGAACTGCGGCAGCACCTCGCGAGCCCGCCCATCGTTGTCGAGGTCGGCGAGGATCGCGAACTCGACCGAAAAGCCGCTGTCCACCGTGGCTTCCGGCCACGTGGTGCCGGCCGAGCCCGGGCTGGGCGAGCCCGGATTGCGATACCAGGCGATCTTCTTGGCGAACCAGCTGACCGTGACGAGGTCGGTGCGGCCGTCGCCATCGACGTCGAGCGGGAGATCGCTGAAGGCGTCGACGTAGTTGCTCGTGAAGGGAATCTCACGAAAGCGGTGTGGTGTCCACGCCGGGGCCTGATACCAGAAATCGCCTGAGACGATGTCCAGACGGCGATCGCCGTCGACGTCGAAGACCGATGCCGTCTCGCTGGCACCGTTGTCGATCTGATGGACGACGAACGGTACGTTCGGCGGCCGGCCCGCGCCGAGGCCCAGGAGCGCGGCGAACGGCAGCAGGCAGGACAGGACGTTACGCATGCGGAGCACGGTCGCGGCGGAGCCTGGTCGGTACTCCGACGTCCCGACTACGAGCCGGCGACCTTGGCGCGTTCGCTGGCGCCGTGCAGCAGCAGCGCGTGCAGCACGCTCTTCAGATCCTGCGAGAGGAACGGCTTGTAGAGCGTCTCGAAGCCGTAACTGTCGCAGATGGCCGCTTCTTCGGTGTGGAGCGCCATACCGCTCATCACCACCACCGGCAGGCGCGCGAAGCGCTTGCGCAGCTGGACGGCGAGGTGGACGCCGTTGCCGTCCGGCAGCATCACGTCGATCACCGCGGCGTCGGGCCGGATCTTCTCGACCGCCTGGGTCGCGTCCTGCAGCGCCGCGAACACCACCGGCTGGAAGCCGGCGGCCTTCAGCTCCTGTTCGAGCCAGGTGAGCAGGCCCTGGTTGTCGTCGACGACCATCACGATCGGCTCCGTCGGCACCGGATCGCGGCGGCCTTCGCCGGGCGTGATCGTCAGGCTTTCCGAGCCCTCGACCCACGTGACGACGACCTGCGCGCCAGGCGCGACGTCGCCTTTGGCGACGAGCGCGGCGAGCGGCTGGGTGAGGTGGCGATGGATGATCCGTTTCAGTTCGCGGGCGCCGTACTCGGCGCTGGTGCCGCGCTCGAGGAGGAACTTCTTCGACGGTCCGTCGATCTCGATCTCGAACGACCGGCTGCCGAGGCGCGTGTTGACGTGTTTCTGCAGGTCGCCGATGTGCTGGTCGAGGATCGCTGCCAGCGCCTGCTCGTTGAGCGGCTGGTAGGTGATCACGACGTCGATGCGATTGACGAACTCGGGCGAGTAGCGGCGACGCACCGCAGCGACGCCGATGTTTTCGAGCTTGCTGGCGAGCTCGACCGGATTGCGATCGGCGTTGCCCTGGAAGCCGAGGTCCGGCTTCATCTCCTTCATCATCTCGCGCGCGCCCAGGTTGCTCGTGAGGAAGATGAGGCTCTGCTCGAAGTTGACGGTGGTGTTGTCGCCGAGGGTCAGCGTCGCGCGATCGAGGATGCCGAGCAGGAGCGTCGAGAGCGCCGGCGCCGCCTTCTCGATTTCGTCGAAGAGGACGATCGAGACCGGGCACTCGGGCGAGATCGCCTGCGCCAGCTTCTCTTGCGTCAGGACCGGCTGCGTCTCTCTATGGCCGAGGTAACCCGGAGGCGCACCGATGAGCTTGGCGACTTCGTGGTCCGACTGGAACTCGCCGCAGTCGATCTTGACCACCTTCTTCTCGCTGCCGTGCAGCACCTCGGCCAGCGCTTCGACCGTGCGCGTCTTGCCGGTGCCGGTCGGCCCCAGCAGCAGGAAGATACCGACGGGGCGCCCTTCCGGGTTGAGCCCCGCCTGATACATCTGGATGTAGGGCACGATGCTCTGCATCGCGGTCGTCTGGCCGACGACCTTGCGCGTGAGCATGTCGACCAGGTCGCGGTCCCGCGGAATCTCGCGGCCAGCGGGAACGGAAGCGGGCGTTTTGTCCGAGGTCATGAGGGTGTCCCGACTCCAGACTAGCACCGAATGAGACGTGCGGCCGGTCCGGCCGCAGCGGTCGAAAATGACCGGCTAGTGCGCCTCGTCCTGAGGCAGGGGCGTGGTCGAATCGATGAACAGCCAGCAGATCGCGCCCACCAGGTAGAGCGCGGCGGTGACGTAGAACGCGAGATTGAAGCCGCCGCTGGTCGCATTGCCGGCCGCGTCCTTGGTCCAGTCGAGGATGTAGCCGATGACGATCGGCGACACGAACCCGCCCAGATTGCCCATCATGTTCATCGCGCCCGACACGGTGCCGGTGAACTTGCCGCCGATGTCCATGCAGGCGGTCCAGGCGCCCGGCATCGTCATGTCGTTGAAGAAGCTGGCGATGGCGATCGCCGCGACGGCCAGGAGCGGCGTCTCGAGGAACGTCGCCGCGACCAGGCACGCGCCGGCCATTGCCTGCCCGACGAAGCCGAGCGCGCTGCGCGTGCGCGCGATGTTCCCGCCGAACAGGCGGGTCACGGCCGGCGTGATGTAGCCGGCGAACAACGCGCCGAAGCCGCCGAGGAAAAGCGGCACGCCGGCGAGGATGGCGCCCTGCGCCTTCAAATCGTAGTGGTGGACGTTCTTCAGGTAGTTGGGGAACCAGGTGATGAAGAAGTACCAGCTGTAGCTGAGCGTGAAGTACTGCGTGAACAGCAGCAGCATCGACGGACGCGAGAACATCACGCCCCAGGGCACGTGCGGGTGATCCGTCTCGCCGGCCTTGACCTGCGGCATCAGCGCCAGTTCGGCCGCGTTGACCTTCGGATGATCGGCCGGGTTGTCGCGGAACCACCGGTAGAAGAAGACGCACCAGACGACGCCGAGCAGACCGAACAGACCGAAGGCCAGACGCCAGTTGGCGACGTTGCCGAGCCCGAAGCTGACCCGCCACGCGGCCACTTCGTTCAGCACCCAGACGAGCAGCAACGGCGTGATGGCGCCGCCCCAGCGCGCGCTCATCCACAAGATGCTCTGGGCGCGGACGCGTTCGTAGGTCGGCAGCCAGCGACTGAAGGCGCGCGCGATGTTCGGGAAGCAGCCAGCTTCGCCAACGCCGAAGAGGAAGCGCACCGCGACCATCGAGGTGAAGCTCCAGACGGCGCCGGTGGCTGACGTGAAGAACGACCACCAGAGGACGACACGGATCAGCACCTTGCGCGCGCCGATGCGGTCGCCGAGATAACCGGTCGGGATCTCGAAGAGCGCGTAGGCCAGTGTGAACGCGCCGAAGACCCAGCCCATGTCCTTCTGCGTCATCCCGAGGTCGTGGCGCATGTCGCCTTCGACCAGCGAGATGGCGACGCGATCGATGTACTGGATGACTGCCAGCACGACCGCGAACACAATGACGTAGTAACGGGTATGGGACGGGACGCCGAGCGCCGAAGCGCCGGGACGTTGGGCAGGCGGAACAGGATTAGTCATCGGACAGGAACCGGCGCTGGCCTTTGCTTGGAACCCGGGGAGTATGGTTGCCCGCCCTACCCGAGGTCAAGCCAATGCCGCGCTGGTCCCGGGCGACGCCGCGAGGCTCTGACCCTTACAACCGCCGCTGCATGAACACCAGATCCAGCCAGCGCTCGAACTTCCAGCCCACCTGGTTGAGGTGTCCGGTGACTTCGAAGCCGAGGCGCTCGTGCATGCGGATCGAGCCGGCGTTGTCGGCGTCGATGCCGGCGACCATGACGTGCTTGCCGCAGGCGGCGCCCCGTTCGAGCAGGACGTGCATCAACGCCGTGCCGATGCCCAGGCCGCGCTGGCCATCGGCGACGTGGACCGAGTGCTCCACGGTGAAGCGATAACCCGGCCACGCCCGGAAGTCGCCGAACGTCGCGAAGCCCGCGACGGTGCCGTCGTCGGTGCGGGCGACGAGCAGCGGATACCCGTTCTGCTTGCGCGTCTCGTTCCACGCCTGCCGCTCCGCGAGCGTCGCCGGGTCCTCGCGGTAGATCGCCGTCGAGGTGCGGATCACCTCGTTGTAGATCGCCACCACCGCGGGCAGGTCGTCGTCGGTCGCGTCTTCGATCCGCATGCGCGGAGTGTGCCATGATAGGGGACAGATGTCCACTATAGTGCCACTGGCCACGGCGGCACTCGCCGCCCGGCTGAAGACCGAGCGCGACGCCCGCGGCTGGTCGGTGGCCGAACTCGCCGAGCGGTCGGGCGTGTCGCGGGCGATGATCAGCAAGGTCGAGCGAGCCGAAGCGAGCCCGACAGCCGCGCTCCTCGGTAAGCTGTCCGGCGCATTTGGACTGACGCTGTCCGCGCTGCTGGCCCGGGCCGAGCAGGCGCCCGGCCGTCTTGCGCGTCGCGCCGAGCAGCCGCAGTGGACCGATCCCGACACGCGCTATCGCCGCCGCACCGTCTCACCGTCGACCGGTGGTCCGCTCGAGATCGTCGAAGTCGACCTGCCTGTCGGCGCGTCGACCGCCTTCCCGGCTGCGGCCTACACCTTCCGGTATCACCAGATCCTGGTGCTCACCGGCACGCTCACGCTCATCGAAGGCGACACCCGGTACACGCTGGGCAAGGGCGACTGCCTCGAGCTGGGACCGCCCGCGCCTGTCACGTATGCGAACCGCACCAAGCGGCCATGTACTTACCTGGTGATGCTCGTCCGTTCCTAGTGCCGCGCGTCGGCGCGGTGGGTCAGCCCTTGGCGCCGAAGCAGTAGAGCGTGCCGCGCGTGCGGACGTAGAGGCGACCGCCGGCGAGCGCCGGCGTGGCGTGGATCTCGTCGCCGAGATCGTTGACGCCGAGCACCTCCCACTCGCGCCCGGCCTTGAGGACGGTGACCTTGCCGTTGACGCTGGCCAGGAACACCTTGCCGTCGGCGGCGATCGGCGACGCCGTGTAGTCGCCCGGCGCATCCTTGCTGCGGCCTTCCTTGACCGCCTGCCCGGTCGCAGGATCGAGTGCGGTGACGATGCCGCCGGCCTTCACCATGTAGATCAGGCCGTCGTAGACCACCGGCGTCGGCACGAACGGCAGGTTCTTCTTGAAGCGCCACAGCACGACGCTCGGATCGACCTTGCCCGTCAGGCCGGCCGGCTTGAGCGCGGCCACGCCGTATTCGCCGATGCCCATCGCGCGCGCGTCGTCGTATTCCGCCGCGTCGACGCTGCCGCTGCCGTCGGCGTCGACCCAGCCGAAGTGCTCGCCCATGCCTTTCTCGGTCGCCCACTCCGGCCGCGACAGCTTGCCGTCCTTGTCGGTGTCGAACGTCTGGAGCGCCGTCGCGAACGGCTCCATCCACGGCTCGTTGCCGGCCAGCGTGGCGACGATCACGGTGTCCCGGTGCGAGACGGCAGTGCCGATCGCGCCCTGCGACGACAACGGCATCCACCATCGCGGCTCGCCGGTGGCGAGGGTGTAGCCATCGAGGCGTGTTGAGCTGAGGACGACGAGCTGCCGGTCGGCGCCGCCGCCCGGGTCGAAGACCATCGGCGTCGTCCACGACACCGTGATGCCGGGACGGGCGCGCCGCCACCGTTCGCGGCCGGTCTTGCGGTCGACCGCGACCATGAACGACCCGCTCATCTGGTCGCAGACCAGGATGACTGCGTCGCCGGCGATGATCGGCGAGCCGGCCATGCCGTAGAAGTTCTGGAAGGGCCCGAGCGGGGCGCGCCACCGTTCCGTGCCGTCAGGCGCGTAGGCGACGAGGCCGACGTCGGCGAAGAACACGACGACGCCCTGGGCGTCGGCGGCGGGTGTCGGCGACGCGGGATCGTTCGCCTTGTAGATCTCGGTCGCGCGCGGCCGCCGGATCGGCCGGCGCCACAGCTCGCGGCCGCCGGCCGCATCGAAGGCGATCGTCAGGAGCTGGTCGCCCTCGCTGGCGGTCAGGTAGAGGCGCGAGCCGGCGACCACCGGCGACGACTGCGCGAACGGCACCGCGGCCTTCCACACCATCTGGCTGGTGGGGGAGAACGCCACCGGATACCCGGTCGCGGCTTCGACGCCCGATCCGTTCGGGCCGCGGAACTGGCCCCACTGCGCCGCCGCCGGAGCGGCCGCCGCGAGACCGAGGAGCAGACCGAGTCCTGCCGCCGCGCGCCCGTTCGTCATGCCGGGGATTTTAGCAGCCGGTGATGGAACCCCCGCGGCATTCGCCGGGCGATCCATCCCGCCGCTCGGCGTTGCTCATCGGGCCAATATTCCCGATATTCGCCCTCTTCGCGCCTGGATCGGCGGGCGTCTCGCCCGTCTCGGTGCTTCGCGGGCGTTCCACCACCGGCCGCTACTCCCCGCGGAGCGCGTCGACCGGGTCGACGCGGCTGGCGCGCAGGGCCGGGATCCACGTCGCCAGGAAGGCGACGGCCGCCAGCAGCAGCGGGGCACCGATGAAGACCCCGAGGTCGCGCGGCGTGACCGAGTAGAGGAACGATTCGATGAAACGCGACAGACCCCATGCGCCGGCGACGCCGATGACGATGCCGATGGCGGCGAGGATCATGCCCTGCTTGACGATCATCCCGCGCACCGCGCCGACCTCGGCGCCGAGCGCGATGCGGATGCCGATCTCCTGCGTCCGCTGCTCGACCGAGTAGGCCATCAGGCCGTAGATCCCGATCGCCGAGAGAAGCAGCGCCGAGGCGCCGAACACCGACATGAGCAGCATGTTGAAGCGCTCGCGCGAGGTCGAGCGCGTCACGACCTCGTCCATCGAGCGGATGTCGGAGACCGGCAGACCGGTGATCTGGCGCAGCACGTCCTGGACCTGGGCGCTCACCGAGAGCGGCGGCACCCGGGTCCGGATGACCCAGGCGACCGGCGTGATCCGCACGTTCAGGGCGTTGACCGCGTCGGGCACCTGCGGCTGCGGGATGTACATCTTCGGGCCGGGATCCTGGTTGAGCCCGTTGTCGCGGACGTCGCCGACGACGCCGATGATCTCGCGCTCGGGCTCGTCGGCGAACTCCCGCATCACGCCGCGCCCGATGACCAGCCGCTTGCCGATCGGGTCCTCGTTCTTGAAGGCGTCGCGGACCAGCGCCTCGTTGACGACCACCACCGGCGTCGTCGACCGGGTGTCGCGGTCGTTGAAGACACGGCCCTTCTTGACCGGGATCCTGAAGACGTCGAAAAAGCCGTAGGACTGCGTCGCCCAGCCACCGCCGCCATGGAAGCGCTGATCGGGTGGCAACGCCCGGCCGACGACCAGGAACGGCAGGCCGTAGCCGCCTTCGAGCGGCACGCAGCAGGTGGCGGTCGCCTTCTCGACGCCCGGAATCGCTTCGAGCTTGGGGATCGCGGCGCGAACGGCGTCCTCGATCCCCTGCGACTTCAGGTAGCGCGGATCGGTCAGCGACATGCGCATCGTCAGGACGCCGGTCGTGTCGTAGCCGGGGTCGACCGAGCGGAGCGCGATCATCGTCCGGATCAGCAGCGCCGAGCCGATCAGCAGGACCAGCGCCAGGGCCACTTCGGTCACCACGAGGATGCCGCGGGTGATGTTGCTGCGGGCGCCGGTGCCGCTGCGGCTGCCGCTCTCCTTGATGGTCAGGCCCAGATCCGAGCGGGATGCCTGCAGGGCCGGAATGAGGCCGAACAGGATGCCCGTGACCAGCGACACACCGACGGTGAAGGCCAGCACCCGCCAGTCGAGGCCGACGACACCGCCGTTCTCGCCGACGCGCGGCAGGTTGGCGGTGTTGATGGCGAGCAGGGCCCGCATGCCGACGACGCCGAGGACCAACCCGCAGAACCCGCCGATCGCCGACAGCAGCACGCTCTCGGTGAGCAACTGCACGATGATGCGGCCGCGGCCGGCGCCGATGGCCGAACGAATCGCGATCTCGCGGCGGCGTCCGGTGGCGCGGACCAGCAGCAGGTTGGCGACGTTGGCGCAGGCAATCAGGAGCACCAGACCGACCGCGCCGACCAGCACGTAGAGGGTGGTCCGGACGTCGGCCACCATCTGCTCGCTCAGGCTGCGCACGTCGAACGACTGCTTGGCGTCCAGCACCTTCGGGTACTTCTGCTTGTACTCCTCGGCCGCGACCTTCAGCCGGGCGGTGGCCTGTGCGACCGACACGCCGGCCTTCAGCTTGCCGGCGACCTGGAAGTAGTGGCCTTGATCGGCGGCGTTCAGATCGAGCTGGAACGGAACCCAGACGTCGGGGTTGGCGCCGAACTCGCTGACGTCGAAGGCCTGTCCGACGATGCCGATGACGGTGTGGGGATCGCCGCTCAGCGAGATCGACCGGCCCAGGATGTTGGTGTCGCCCTGGAAGCGCCGCTGCCACAGCCGCTCGCTGAGCAGCGCGACCTTCGGCGCGTTGGGCGAATCATCGGCCGCCGAGAAGGCGCGGCCGCGGACGATCGGCACGCCGAACAGCCGGAAGTAGTCCGCCGACACCTGGGTGGCCTTGAACTGCTCCGGCACGCCGCCGCCGGCATAGTTCATGACGTTGTCGCGATAGGCGGCGACGTCCTGGACGACCGAGGTCTGCGCCCGCCAGTGGGCGAACTTGGCCGGCGACCCGGCCGCGAAACCGTCCCCGTTCGCCTCCGTCTGCCGGAAGACGACCAGCCGGTCCGCCTCGGGGAACGGCAGCGTCTTCAGCAGCACCGCGTTGACCACCGAGAAGATCGCCGTGTTGGCCCCGATGCCGAGGGCGAGCGCGGCGACCGCGGCGAGCGTGAACCCGGGGCTGCGCCGGAACAGGCGCAGCGAATGCCGGATGTCCTTGGCGAGATCGGCGAACGAAATCACGGGCGTTCCTTTGTTTGCGGCGCGCTCTCACGCGCGGCCGCGGGCCGGCCTCCGGTGCGTTCGACTGCTACTCGCGGCGCTGGGCGCGCCGCAGCGCCTCACGCGGCCGGCTACCTGGGTTCAGCGGACGATGGCGTAGTCAGGCCAACAGACGACATCGGTAGTCAGATCGTTCACTCCGTCCGTCGTATCGGAGGAACTGCTGAGGGTGTCAGACGCCGGCCGGGGCCCGGCGGCCTGTGCCGCGGCCTGGACGGTCGGGTCGAGCGCCCGCTGGATCAGGGCC
>JBDSLU010000126.1:0-9861 GCA_039916225.1 Vicinamibacteraceae bacterium | reverse complement strand
GGCGACCCATCCCGGCGCTCGGCGTTGCTCGTCAGTCGAATACGGCCGGTATCTTCCCTCCTCGCGCCTGGATCGCCGGGCGCCTCGCCCGTCTCGGTGCGACGCGGCACTTCCACCACGGGCTCCTAAGGTCAGCGCGGCGGTTCGACGACGTCGAGCCAGTAGTGGCCGATGGTCGACACGAGATCGATCAGCGCCGGCATGTCCATCGGCTTGCGCACGAAGGCGTTGGCGCCGATCGCATAGCAGAGCCTGACGTCCTCGGCGGCGTTCGACGTCGTGAAGACGACGACCGGGATGGCGCGCAGCGCCGGATCGCCTTTGATCGCGCGCAGCGCGTCGCGCCCGTCGGTGCGCGGCATGTTCAGGTCGAGCAGGACGAGGCTGGGGCGCGGCGCCTCACCGTTGGCGTAGAACCCGCGGTGATGCAGGTAGTCGAGCAGCTGCTCGCCGTCCTCGACGAATCGCAAGTCGACGCCGAGGCCGCTGCGATCGACGGCGCGCTTCACGAGCAGCCGGAAGTCGGCGTCGTCTTCCGCGCTCAGCACGGTCGCCGGACGGCGTGAGGGCACTGTGGACATCGAGGAACGTTCCGCCATGGTAGCGCGAACCCCGACACCGCCGGTCGATCTGACCGCGTGGTGGCAGGCGATCTGGGATCTGTCCCCGGTCGGCCTGTTCGTGTCCGATCGGGCCGGCGACTGCCTGTTCAGCAACGCGCGTTTTCGCACCATCGCCGGGCTCGCCGACCGATCGGCGATCGGACGCGGCTGGGCCGCGACCCTGCATCCCGACGATCGGGAGCGTGTCGTCGGGGGCTGGGCGGCGGCGGCCGCGGCCGGGACGGCATTCGTGGAAGAGGCGCGCTTCGTCCACCGCGATGGGCGCGTGGTGTGGACGGTGCTGCAGACGGCCGAGGTCGCGGCCGGGTTGGCGCCGGCCAGCCGCGTAGCGTTCGTCGAGGACGTCAGCGTCCACCGCCGCGCGGCCGAGCTCGAGGCGGCCCGGACCCGGGAGCTGGAGACGCTGCTGAGCGTCACCACACACGACCTGCGCGAGCCGTTGCGAGCGTTGTCGGGTATCGCCAGCCTGGTCCGCGCCGAGCATGGCGAGCGGCTCGGCAGCGACGGCTGCGATCTGCTCGACCGCCTGATGCGCGGCGCCGGTCGCATGGACGCTCTCGTCGACGCCGTCTCGACGCTGGTGCGGGCGCAGGCGATCAGGCCGGATCAGCCGATCGTCGACGGCGGGGTCATCGCCGGCGAAGCGCTGCGACGTCTCCGCCAGGAGCGGCCGGAGCACGCCGGGCGCATCGAGGTGCAAGGCGGGTTCCCGCCGCTGCGGGCCCACGCCGAGTGGGCCATCCAGTCGCTGGTCCATCTGCTCGACAACGCCCTCACCTTCGGCGTCGACGGGCCGGTGACGATCGAAGGCTTCTCGGCGGGACCCGACGTCGGCTTCCGCGTCAGCGATGGCGGACCAGGCGTGCCGCGGCATCTGCGCGACGACGTGTTCGGGTTGTTCCGGCGGGGCGTCGGCCGTGGGGTGCCCGGGCTCGGGCTCGGCCTGGCGATCGTGCGAACCGTCGCCGAGCGGCACGGCGGGCGGGCGTTCGTCGAAGCGGGGGACAGCGGCGGGTCGGTCTTCGTCGTGACGTTCGGGCCGGCTCCAGGGCTGGAACCGGCCCGACCGTAATCTACCGCTGGCGGAGGTTGCCCTTGTAGGTCACCGTCTGGCCATCGACGATCAGCACGTCGAAGCGCAGCGGCTCGAACCCGTCCGCCTGGAGCTCGACCTTGTGCGCGCCCTCGTCCAGGCGCAGCCGCTGGAAGTTGCCGTCGAAGTCGTCCACCGTTCCGGCGAACGTCCCGTCGACCATCACCCGGGCGTCGCGCGGCTTGACCTTGATGCGCAGGCCGCCCTGGCCCTCGATGTCCTCCGGCTCGTCGCCCGCCGCATAGCCGCCACCGCCGCCGTAGCCATACGGGTCACCGACCCCAAACGGGTCGGAGTAGCTGTAGCCGGGGCCGAACCAGAACGGATCCCAGATGTAGCCGAGGCCCCACATGCTGGCGCCGAAGCCGCTGTAGTAGTACGGCGAGTAGCGCGAGTAGTAGAAGGGCGAGTAGTACCAGTCGGTGCCGCGCGGGTAGTAGTAGTAATCGCCGCCGGGGCGGCCGCTCGGGACGGAGACGCCTCGCGGTATGGCATAGCCGGTGATGGGCCGGCCGTCACGGGTCCGGCCGCCGCTGGTGCCGCCGACGACGCGGTCTGGATCGGAGCCCGAGCTGGAACCGCCAGGGGAGCGTCGGCCGCTGGCCGTCGATCCGGAGTCGCCGCCGCGGGAGCGTCCAGACCCGGACGATCCGGATCCGCCGGGGTGCCGTGGGGGAGCCCAGCTGCTGCCGCCGCCGGACGACGACCCACCACTCGAGGATCCACCGCTCGAGGAGCCGCCGCTCGACGTGGTCGAGCCGCCTCCGCCGCCGCTGGAGCTCCCACCGGAGCTCGATCCGCCGCCGTCTGAGCCGCCTCCGCCGCCGCCGCGAGGCACCGCATGCTGGGCCGCCGCCGGCAGCGGCGCCGCCAGGCTGGCCGTCAGCGCGATTGTCCAAATCAGGTGCTTCATAGGGTTCTCCGCGAGTCCCGTCCTCAGCAGGTTGCAGGTTGCTCGGTCCACCGACGGTTGTGCAACACCCTTGCCACTGACCGAGTGTACGACAGGAGGGGTAAATCGGGTCGGGGCGTGGTCGAGTGTCCTCGGCGGTGTCCTCTCGAGCGGCCTCGCGCGAGGGCCAGCATTGACAGAGTGCGCCGTCGCGGCCGACGATTGCCGGCTGATGTCGAGGCCCATGCTCGCGCACCGCGCGATCGTCGTCGCCCTCCTTGCGCTCGTCGCGTGCGGCAAGAAAGGGCCTCCGCTGGCCCCCCTGCGGGTGGCGCCGGCGCGTATCGAAGACCTGGTCGTGGCCAAGACCGGCGACGAGGTGCGGGCCCAGTTCACCGTGCCGTCGGCCAACGCCGACCAGTCCAAACCGGCCGACCTGGTCGCCGTCGAGGTCTATGCCATCTCCGGCAAGCCCGAGGATCCGGCCGGCACCTCGCTGGGCGGGCCGCAGTTCATCCGCTTCGGCAAACTGGTCGGGCGGGTCCTGGTGGCTCCGCCCGAGACACCCGGCGAGACGCCCGACCCGACCCGGGGATCGGTGGCCGAGCGGGCCCGTGCCGCCGCCGAGCTCGCCGCCCGGAAGATTCAGCCGGCGCAGGGCTCGATCGCCAGCGTCGTCGAACAGCTGACCCGCGCCGACCTGACGCCGTTCGTGCATCCCGACACGCGCGCGACGCCGGCTGCGGCAGCGGTGAAGCCGGTGTTCGTCCGTCCGCTGGGCCCGGCCCCGGCCGAGGATCCGTTCTCGCGCACCTACATCGCCGTGGGCGTGAGCCGCCACGGGACGCAGGCGGCGGTATCGAACCGCGTCGCGGTGCCGATCGCCGACGCGCCGGCGCCGCCGACCGCGGTGACCGTGACCCACGCCGAGACCAGCGCCACCATCGCCTGGACCGGCACCGCCGGTGCGTTCCGGCGCGTGCAGCGCCCGGCCGAGCCGGGCGAGCTCGAGGCCCGCTCGCTGGCGCCCGGCGTCGTCCCGACGACCTATAATGTTTACCGCGTGACGCGCGCGGCGGGCGGCGATCAGGTGTCGCCGCAGCCGCTCAACACCACGCCGGTCGAAGCGGCGGCGTACACGCAGGGCCCGATTACGCTCGGCGCGGAGGGCTGCTACCAGGTGCGAGCGGTACGGGTCTACGGCAGTGCCCGGCTCGAGAGCGCTCCGTCGGCGACGGCGTGCACGACGTTCGCGGACACGTTCCCACCGCCGGCCCCGAGCAACCTGGCGGCAGTCGGCAGCGAGGGCGGCGTCAGCCTGATCTGGGATCCGAGCTCCGGCGGCGACGTCGCCGGGTATCTGGTCCTGCGCGGAGAACTCGGCGCGGCCGGACCGCCGGCCACGCTCACCCAGCTCACGGCCCAGCCGATTCGCGAGACGACCTATCGCGACGACACGCCGCGGCGGGGCGCCCGCTACGTCTACGCGATCGTCGCGATCGACGGCGCGACGCCGCCCAACCGGAGCGCGGAATCCAACCGGGTCGAAGAAGGCGCCCGGTAGCAGCAGAAGGCACACTTATGAAGATCTTCATCGACACCGGCAACTTCAAGGAAATCGAGGCGCTCGTTCCGCTCGGGATCATCGACGGGGTCACCACCAACCCGTCGCTGATGGCCAAGGAAGGCGGCGACCCGAAGCAGATCCTCAAGAAGATCTGCGACCTCGTGCAAGGTCCCGTCAGCGGAGAAGTCGTCGGCACCGCCTACGAGGACATGGTCCGCGAAGGCCGCGATCTGGCGCAGATCAGCGAGCACATCGTGGTCAAGGTGCCGTTCACCCAGGCCGGCGTCCGTGCCTGCAAGACGCTGTCGGGCGAAGGCCTGCGCGTCAACGTCACGCTGGTGTTCTCGCCGACGCAGGCGCTCATCGCGGCCAAGGTCGGCGCGACCTTCGTCAGCCCGTTCGTCGGACGCCTCGACGACATCGCCACGTCGGGCATGGACCTGATCGAGCAGATCGTCGAGATCTACGACAACTACGACTACACCACCGAAGTGCTGGTGGCCAGCGTCCGCGGTCCGCAGCACATCGTCGAAGCGGCCCGCATGGGCGCCGACGTCTGCACCTGCCCGGGCAAGGTCATCGAGCAGATGTTCAACCATCCGCTGACCGACTCCGGGCTCGCGCGGTTCCTGCAGGACTGGGAAAAGGCGCAGGCCGCGGCCGCGACCAAGGGTTAGCGTCCGCGCTGCCGTTGCCGTGGTGACCCGCCGGGACACGCTCGCCGATCTCGAACGCCGAGCCGAAGCCGGAGGCGGCGCGGCCCGCGTCGAGCGGCAGCACGCCGCCGGCAAACTCACCGCCCGCGAGCGCATCGCCGAGCTCTTCGACGCCGGCACGTTCGAGGAGATCGACAAGCTCGTCACGCACCGCTGCCTCGACTTCGGCATGGCCGACGAGATCGTGCCGGGCGACGGCGTGGTCGCCGGCGCCGGTCGTGTCGAGGGCCGCGTCGTCCACGCCTTCGCCCAGGACTTCACCGTCTTCGGCGGATCGCTGTCCGAGACCAACGCCGCCAAGATCTGCAAGATCATGGATCTGGCGGTGAAGCTCGGCACGCCGGTGGTCGGTCTGAATGACTCCGGCGGCGCGCGTATCCAGGAAGGCGTGGTCTCGCTCGCCGGCTACGCCGACATCTTCCTCCGCAACACGCTGGCCTCGGGCGTCGTGCCGCAGATCTCCGCGGTCATGGGCCCGTGCGCCGGCGGCGCGGTCTACTCGCCGGCGATCACCGATTTCACGGTGATGGTCGAGGGCACGAGCTACATGTTCGTGACCGGGCCGGACGTCGTCCGCACCGTCACCCACGAGAACGTCACCAAAGAGGAACTCGGCGGCGCGCACACGCACAGCGTCAAGAGCGGCGTCGCGCATTTCGCCGTCCCCGGCGATCGTGAAGCGATCGCGCTGGTGCGCGAGCTGCTGGCGTTCCTGCCCTCGAACAACATCGACCCGGCGCCGCGCCTCGACGCCGGCGATCCCGTCGATCGCGAGGACGACGCGCTGGACGCCCTGGTGCCGGACTCGCCGAACCAGCCCTACGACATGCACACCCTGGTGCACAGCGTGGCTGACGACGGGCACTTCCTCGAGGTCCATCAGCACTACGCGCCGAACATCCTGGTCGGCTTCGTCCGGCTGGCCGGCCGGTCGGTCGGCATCGTCGCCAACCAGCCGGCCCACCTGGCCGGGACGCTCGACATCGCCGCGTCGGTCAAGGCGGCGCGTTTCGTCCGCTTCTGCGACGCGTTCAACATCCCGATCGTCACCTTCGAGGACGTGCCCGGCTTCCTGCCCGGCACCGTCCAGGAATACGGCGGCATCATCACGCACGGCGCCAAGCTGCTCTACGCCTTCGCCGAGGCGACCGTCCCGAAGGTGACGGTCATCACGCGCAAGGCCTACGGCGGGGCCTACTGCGTGATGTCGAGCAAGCACCTGCGCACCGACGTCAACTTCGCCTGGCCGACCGCCGAGATCGCGGTGATGGGCGCCGAGGGCGCGGTCAACGTCCTCTACAAGCGCGAGATCGAGCAGGCCGCGGATCCCGCCGCCGAGCGCGCCAGCCTGGTCGCCGAGTATCGCGACAAGCTCGCCAATCCCTACGTCGCCGCGTCGCGCGGCTACGTCGACGAAGTGATCGCCCCGCGCACGACCCGCCGCCGCCTGATCGCCGCGCTGGCGCGGCTCGAGACCAAGCGCGATCGCAACCCGCCGCGCAAGCACGGCAACATCCCGCTATGACCGAGCAGAATCTGCGTACTTCGCTCGCCGTGCTCGGAGCGTGCTCGGAGCATGCTCCGAGCAACTTGCAGAAACTGCCATGCGGAAGATCCTGATCGCCAACCGGGGCGAGATCGCGGTGCGTGTCGCGCGCGCCTGCCGCGACCTCGGCCTGGCCAGCGTCGCCGTCTACGCGCCGTGCGACCGCGAGGCGCTGCACGTGGCCGCGGCCGGTGAAGCCTGGCCGCTGGCCGGCGACCCGCCGGCGCAGAGCTACCTGGACATCGCGCAGCTGATCGAGGTCGCGCGCCGGTCCGGCGCCGACGCCGTGCATCCCGGCTATGGCTTCCTCGCCGAGAATGCCGGGTTCGCCGAAGCGTGCCGCGACGCCGGCCTGACGTTCATCGGCCCGACGCCGGAGGTGATCCGGATCATGGGCAGCAAGACCGGGGCGCGCCAGGCGGCGGTTCGCGCCGGGGCGCCGGTCGTCCCCGGCACTGAGACGCCGCTGTCCGCCGACGCGCCGGACGCCGAGATCGCCGCCGTCGCGGCGCGCATCGGCTATCCGGTGATGCTCAAGGCCGTCGCCGGCGGCGGTGGTCGCGGCATGCGTGTCGTCGACGGCCCGGAGCAGCTGGCTGGCGCACTGCGCGCGGCGCGATCCGAGGCCGCCACCGCGTTCGGATCGGCCGAGGTCTATCTCGAGCGGCGGATCGTCGGGCCGCGCCACGTCGAAGTGCAACTGCTCGGCGATCAGCACGGCACGGTGGTGCCGTTCGTCGAGCGCGAATGCTCGATCCAGCGCCGCCACCAGAAGGTCGTCGAGGAATCGCCGTCGCCGGTGATGACAATGCCGCTGCGGGCCCGCATGCTCGCCGCCGCCGCGGCCGTCGCCGAGAGCGTCGGCTACACCAACGCCGGCACCATCGAGTTCCTGCTCGACGCCAGCGGCGCCTTCTACTTCCTCGAGATGAACACGCGGCTGCAGGTCGAGCACCCGGTGACCGAGCTCGTCACCGGCGTCGACCTGGTCGAGTGGCAGATCCGCATCGCCCGCGGCGAGCGGCTGACCGTCGATCGCGCTCGCGCCGCCGTGCCGGCCGGGCACGCCATCGAGTGCCGCGTCTATGCCGAGGATCCGGACGCGCGCTTCATGCCGGCGCCGGGGCGGATCACGCACCTGCGCCAGCCGAGCGGGCCGGGCATCCGCGACGACGGCGGCGTCGTCGCCGGCTTCACCGTGCCGGTGCACTACGACTCGATGATCTCGAAGCTGGCGGCGTGGGGCAGCGACCGGCCGCAGGCCATCGCCCGGCTGCGCCGCGCCCTCGACGAGTACGAGGTGCGGGGCATCCGCACCACGCTGCCGTTCTTCCGCTGGCTGGTCACGCAGGACGACTTCGCCGCCGCCCGTTTCGACACGACGACGCTCGACACCGAGCTGGCGTCACGGAACGGCCGACCGTTCGTCGAGACGCCGGCGGAGGCCGTCCGCGCCGCCGTCATCGCCACCGCCCTCGAGGCCCGGACCCGCATCGCGCAGCCGGCGGCCGGTGCGCCAGCGGTCGCGCCCGTCAGCCGCTGGGCCGAGACCGGGCGCCGCGAGGGCCTGCGATGAGCGTCTCCCGGGTCGACGTCGTCGCCGGTGGCCGCGTCCACCACGTCGTCATCGAACCCGGCGACGGGCCGTCGCGCTACCGCGTCCGCATCGACGACGGCGACGCCGTGCTGGTCGACGCCAGTGTCATCGGATCGCCGAACGCCGCCACGACCTGGTCCCTCCGCGACGTCGCGACGGGTGTGGTCACGACCGCTGCCGTGACGCTCGCGGCCTCCGGCGACGGCGAAGCCGTGGTCGCCGGGCACGCCATCCCGGTGGCGCTCGCCAACCGGCGCCGGCGGGCGCGCGCCATGCTGGGCGCCGGCAACGGCGATCAGCGCGTCGTGGCGCCGATGCCCGGCAAGGTGGTCAAGGTGCTGGTCGCCGTCGGCGACGCCGTCGAGCCCCGCCAGGGTCTCGTCGTCGTCGAGGCGATGAAGATGGAGAACGAACTGTCGGTGCCGCGCGCCGGCACCGTCGTCGAGATCGCCGTCACCGAAGGCACCTTGGTCGAAGCCGGGCGACTCCTGGTCGTCGTTCGCTGATCCGCCGGGACACTAGCGTCGATCGATCTGCACGTCGACCGGCGCCGGCCGGCCGTCGAGGGCCATCGAGTCGGCCTCGACGAACAGCAGCCCGACGCGCAGCCCTGTCCACTGGAGCCGACGCTCAGCGCCCGGCTCGATCACCGACGCCTTCAGGACGTCCACGCCGTCGAGCCGCAGGTCGACGCGGATCGGTGCGGTGCCCGGGTTGCGCAGCGCGACGTCGAGACCGCCCGGCGACGAGGGGACGTTGGCCCCGCTGGCGCCGCTCACCTGGGCCACGGTGCGGCCGCCCGTCAACGTCCAGCGAGGACCGTAGTTGGCCCGCGCGGCCGCCGTCCGCACGACCTGGGGCACCATCAACAGCACGGCGCCGACCGAGCCGGCGATGCCGAGTGCGAGCGCCAGCGGGCGCCGCCGCGGCCACGCTCCGGCGATGGCGACGCTCGCGAGCAGCGCGACGTGTACTTCGAAGGGACACCGGAGACGCGAGCCGCCGAAGCCGGTGAGCGCGGTGAGGCCGAGGTTCAGCAGCGTCCAGCCGGCGAGGAGCCAGGCCGCCGGCCGGTGGCGCGCCACGACCAGGCCCAGCGGCGCGAGCACGATCGCCAGCAGCCACGGCGCGTCGATCAGGGTGTGGGCCGCCACCTTCCACTGCGCCGCCGCCGCCGCCGACGTGGCGTAGACGCCGTCCTGCAGGTAGCGCCCACCGGTCAGCGGGAGCAGTGAGCGAGCCTGGTCGGCGGTGGCCTGCAGGAACGTCAGCGGCGACCAGACCATCTCCTGCAGGATGGCGATGACCACTCGACCGAAACCCGGGGGGGCGAGGCGATTGCCGCCGTGCAGGTAGCGCGACGCGATCAGGATCCCGCCGTGGTTCTCGATCAGCGTCGGTTGACCGAGGTGGATCGACAAAGCCAGGCTGTAGGGCAGGGTCAGCGCCGCGAAGCCGCCGACCAGCGCCAGCGCCTCACGCGGGCCGGCGCCGCGACGATCGCGCACCACCAGCGCGACGGCCACGGCCGCGACGAAGTAAATCGGCATCGAGCGGCACAACGCGGCCAGGCCGAACAGCGCACCGGCCAACGCGAACGGCTGGACGCCGCGGGCCTCCCAGGCACGGACCACCGCCAGCGTCGCGGCGATCACGAGCGGGAGGTAGAGCGGTTCCTGCCGCACCTGGCCGAGGCCGACGATGTCCGATCCCCAGCAGGCGTAGAGCAGGCCGCCGATGAGACCGGCGCGCAGCGAGTGCAGGCGCGTGCCCAGCCGGACCACCAGCGGGATCGCCAGCGCGTTCAGCACCGCCAGCCCGACGAAG
>JBDSLU010000125.1:0-18536 GCA_039916225.1 Vicinamibacteraceae bacterium | reverse complement strand
GTCTTCAGCGCACGACGCGGACGGCGTGCTGATCGGGGTCGCGGACCAGCAGCGCCTCGGCGAACGTCAGGTGCGGTACGTCGAGCGCCGTCACGTCGGGCGACACCAGCGAGAAGGCCGCCGACGGATGCAGCAGGCGCGCGACGCCGGCCGCCCGCATCGTGATCTGCCAGTGCGCGATGTCGTTGGCTTTCAGGTCGGCGGGCGCATCGCGTCCATCGCGCGGGGCGCGATAGTCGAGCAGCTCGACGCCGGTCCCGTCGGCGGCGCGCAAGGTGGTGATGCGCAGCCGCACGCCGAAGACGTTGTTCAGGTGTTCCTGCTCGACGCCGTAGTTCTCGCCTTCGCCTGCGACGCGCAGCCCGAGGGTGTCGCGATAGAAGGCGAGCGCGCGCTCGGTGTCGGCGACGACGATCGCCGTGTGGTCGAGCCCGAGGAAGAGATCGTCGCCGGGCCGGTGCCATTTGGGGTCGCCCTTGCCGGGCGGGAAGGCGAGTACTTCGAGGAAGTGACCATCGGGGTCGCGAAAGTAGAACGCCTGGATGCCGCCGGCGCCGGGGTTCCAGTCGGGCAGCCGCTGCGGCCCCGTCGACGCGTGGACGATGCCGTGCGCCCGGAGGCGGGCGTAAGCACGGTCCATGTCGCGGACGATGATGGCCACGTGCTGGAACCAGCGATCGTTGCCGCGGGTGTCGGCGGGCATCGGCCGACCGCGGGGCGCCAGGTATTCGGTCAGCTCGAGCCGTTCGTCGCCGAGCTGCAGACCGACCACGCGCACGCGCGACCCGAACACGCCGTGCAGCTGTTCCCACGGCCGGCCCGACGCCGCGGTCTCGTAGATCTTCTTGAAGGACAGGACGCCGGTGTAGAAGTCGACGGCGCGGCCCATGTCGGCCACCGTGATGCCGACGCTGATCACCTCGGACACCGGCGCCGCGGCGAGCGGCAGGTCGGGCGCGACGGTGGCGTGGGCCAGGATGCGCGGGCCGGCCATCACGACGGCGGCGGCGATGGTCGCGGCCGCGAGGCCGCCGCGACACACCCGCAGCAGGCTACGCACGGACCACCTCCGCCATCGGCTGGGCGACACCGAAGCGCTCGGCCAGCAGATCGCCGACCCGCAGGGCGTTGGCGGCGATCGTCAGCGCCGGATTCACCGCCGCGCTGGACGGGAAGAAGCTGCCGTCGACGACATAGAGGTTGTCGACGTCGTGCGCCCGGCAGGTGACGTCGAGCGCCGACGTGTGGCGGTCGTGGCCGAAGCGGATGGTGCCGTTCTGGTGGGCGACGCCGGCCAGCGGAATGCGCTGGCCCAGGAACAGGCTGCGCGGGATCAGGTGTTCGTGGCAATCGAGGTGGTTCAGCAGGCTCTTCAGCTTGGCGGTCAGCCGTCGGTGTGCCTCCTCGTTGTTCGGCGTGTAGGCCAGCACGACGCCGCCCTCGCGGTCGAGCGTGACGCGGTTGGCCGGATCCGGCAGGTCCTCGGACGTCAGCCAGAAGTCGAGCGAGTGTCGGGCCATCATCTCGAGCGTGAAGCCGGGGGCGAACGGCGGTGCGCCGGCGCCCAGCGTCACGGCGTCGAGCTTGCCGACGAACGAGATGTGGCCCATCGGGTAGCGCCACTCGTCGGTGGCGAAGTAGTAGTCGTTCAGGCCCAGTGTCTTCTGGAAGACGGTCGGGTTCGGCTGGCGCGACAGGGCCATCAGCACCGAATTGACGTGGCCCATGTAGTGCCGGCCGACCACGTCCGAGCCGTTGGCCAGCCCGCTCGGGTGCCGGTCACTGGCGGACCGCAGCAGCAGCGCCGCCGAGTTGATGGCGCCGCAGGAGACGACGACGACGTCGCCCGTGTAACGCTCCACCTCCCCGTCGCGCTCGACGACGACGCTCGACACCTCTCGACCGGAGGCGTCGGTCTCGAGCCGCGAGACGTAGGCGCCAGTGCGCAGCGTCACGTTCGGGTGGCGCAGCGCCGGCTCGATGCAGCAGACCTCGGCGTCCGACTTGGCGTGCAGCAGGCAGGCATAGCCGTCGCACGTGTCGCAGCGGATGCACGGGCTCGTCTGCGGGCTGGCCTCGTCGCGCATCACGCCGATCGGCACGTGAAAGGGCCGGTGGCCGGTGCCCACGAGATCGTCGTGGAGCTGCTGAATGCGTGGCTCGTGCGGCAGCGCCGGGTAGGGGTAGGGCGCGCTGGCGTTCGGTTCGGTCGGGTCCTCGCCGCGGACGCCGTGGACGCGGTAGATGCGCTCGGCCTCGGTGTAGTACGGCTCGAGATCGTCGTAGCCGATCGGCCAGGCCGGCGAGATCCCGCCGGCGTGCTGGATCTCGCCGAAGTCCTCGCGGCGGAACCGGAACAGCGCCGCGCCATAGAATTTGGTGTTGCCGCCGACGTAGTAGTTCGTGTGCGGGTGCAGCGCATGGCCGTCCGGCGTGTGCCACGCCATCTTCGGGTGGTACTTGGCCTGGACGTTGACCGCTCGCGGGCTCCAGTTGTCCTTCTCGCGTGGCACGTAGCCGCCGCGCTCGAGGATCAGGATGCGCAGGCCGGTCGGCGCCAGCCGGTAGGCGAGCGTGCCGCCGCCCGCGCCCGAGCCGATGATGATGACGTCGTAGTGGGACATGCTAGTGACCTCGGAGGGCGTCGACGCGGCAATGGAAGATGCAGCGGGCCGCGGTGTGGTGGTGGAGCTTGGCGCAGAACACCTGGGCCAGGCCGTGACGCCGGACGTACAGCTCGGCGGCGGCGAGCATGCCGA
The DNA here is from genome assembly GCA_039916225.1 of Vicinamibacteraceae bacterium. Taxonomy (GTDB): domain Bacteria; phylum Acidobacteriota; class Vicinamibacteria; order Vicinamibacterales; family Vicinamibacteraceae; genus JBDSLU01. The sequence continues at coordinate 15,777 of JBDSLU010000125.1, read as the reverse complement.
GCGGCGGCGCGGCCAGGTAGATCCAGAAGCGATGGATTTCGCCGGTGGCAAGCGACGGCGCCAGCGAGCGCGCCGGGTTGAGGCTCATCCCGGAGACGGGCGCCTCGACGGTGATGTAGAGCGCCACCAATGCGCCGGCGGCCAGGCCGGTGAAGCGCGACCACCGCGCGTCGTTCGAGACGCGCAGCACCACCGACATCAGCACGAAGGTCATCGCCGTTTCGGCGGCGAACGCGGTCGCTTCGCCCCACGGGCCGGGGGACGTGGCCACGTAGCGGATCGCCGGGTCGGCGATCCACGGCGCGAACAGCAGCCGTGCCACCGCCAGTCCGGCCAGGCCGCCGAGGACCTGCGCCGCGGCGTAGCCGGCGAGGTCGACGCCGGCCACCCGACCGAGGCGATAGAACATGAGGGTCGTCGCCGGGTTGAAGTGGCCGCCGCTGCGGGCGCCGATCGACGAGTAGACGAGGACGATCGAGGTGCCGCCCATCGCCAGCCCCATCAGCGCACGGCGCAGCACCGCGTCGTCCAGGCGGGCGCGGAGCGGCGAGGCCGGATGCTCGAGGAGCGTCGCGGCCGCGACCGCGGCGATCATGAAGAGACCGAGGCCGAGCGCTTCGAGCAGGTACTCGACCGCATGGCGGGGCACGCCAGGCATCAGTCGTCCCGGCGCATGAACGCGCCCTGCGGCGTCTGCCACAGGAAGCCGTCCTCGACCAGCGTCCGCAGGGCGACGTCGCAGGTCAGGGCGTCGAGGCGGAACAGCCGCATTGCCTGCGACAACGTCAGCCGCAGGCCGGGCATCTCCAGATACTCGCCGCGGATGCGGAGGAGCAGCCCACGGGTCAGGGTGTGCGCCGGGGCAGCGGAGATGTCCCGCAGCGCAGGAGCGAACGTCGCTGTTGTCATGGCCCCTTGGATGGCGGTCGAGGCGGCGGGTGTCGCGGTCGCCGCCGTCGACGGCCTCCGTTGCCGCCGGACGTGGGGCGCCGACCCGTTCCGCCGCATCCGGCATCGGAAGGACGCGAGACGGGAGGACCGATGACGAGACCGTTCGAGGACGATGCACGCGAGTGGCTGGAGACGGATGGCCTGGGCGGGTTCGCGTCAGGCACGGTGAGCGGCGTCCGGACGCGGCGTTACCACGCCCTGTTGCTGGTCGCCACGACGCCGCCGACTGGCCGGGTCGTGCTGGTCAACGGCTTCGACGCGTGGCTCGACACAGCCGACGGACCGGTGGCCCTGAGCAGCCAGCGCTACGCGCCCGATGTCGTCGCGCCGGACGGTGCCTCGCGCATCGAACAGTTCACCGCGGATCCCTGGCCGACGTGGCAGTTCGTCGCGCCGGACGGCGCCCGCGTGCAGCAGGAAATCGTCGTGCCGCGGGCCGGCCAGGCGGCGAGCGGGGGAGCCAGCCCGATGGGCGAGGTCGTGGTGCGCTGGCGTCTCCTCGCCGGTCCGCACGGTGCCTCCCCTCGGGGCGCATCGGTGCGTCTGATGGTGCGGCCGTTCGTGTCCGGGCGCGACTATCACGCCACCCACCACGAGAACGGCGCGCTCTCGACCGACGCCCGCGTCGGCGACGGCACGGTGATGTGGCGGCCCTATGCCGACCTGCCCGCCGTCCGCTCCCGCAGCACGGCGCGCTATTCGCATCAGCCGGACTGGTACCGGCAGTTCCTCTACACGGCCGAGCGCGAGCGCGGCCTCGACGATCGCGAAGATCTGTGGACGCCGGGCACGCTGGCCTTCGAGCTGGGCGCCGCCGATGCCGTCTGGATCCTGGACGCGCACCGCGGCGATGCGGCGACGCCGGCGGGTGACGTGCGTGCGGCGGCGGACGCCGTGTTCGCGGCGGAAGCAGCCCGACGCCATGCCTTCCCGAACCGCCTGGCCCGTGCGGCCGATGCCTACATCGTCGGCCGCGGCACCGGCCGGACCATCGTCGCCGGCTATCCGTGGTTCACCGACTGGGGCCGCGACACGTTCATCGCCCTGCGCGGGCTGTGCCTCGGGACCGGCCGCGCCGACATTGCCCGCGCCATTCTGATCGAATGGTGCGGCGTGGTCTCGGATGGCATGCTGCCGAACCGGTTCCCGGACGGCGGCGATGCACCCGAGTACAACGCCGTCGACGCCTCGCTGTGGTTCGTCACCGCCGCCGGCGACCTGCTCGACGCCACCGAGCGCGGCGAGCTCATGCTCGATGACGCCGACCGCGTGCGGCTGCGCGATGCCGTCGCCGCGATCGTCGAGGGTCACCTGCGCGGCACCCGCTACGGCATCCGCGCCGACGCGGAGGGCCTGCTCGCCTGCGGTGCGCCCGGCGTGCAGCTCACCTGGATGGACGCGAAAGTCGGCGACCACGTGATCACGCCGCGGACCGGCAAGCCAGTCGAGGTGCAGGCGCTGTGGCTGCACGCGCTCGCCTGCGCGGCGCGCATCGAGGCGGCCGTCGACCCCGCCAGCCGGCGGGCGACCCGCTGGCTCGATCTCGCCGCGCGCGGCCGGGCCCGCTTCGCCGAGGTGTTCTGGAACGAAGCCACCGGCTGTCTCTACGATGTGGTCGACGTCGACCACGAGCCCGGTCGACGCGACGGCACGATCCGGCCGAACCAGATCTTCGCGGTCGGCGGCGTCGGCGACCCGCTGATCACCGGCGCGCGGGCTCGATCGCTCGTCGACGTGATCGAGGCGCGGCTCTGGACGCCGATGGGGCTGCGATCGCTCGCCCCGGGCGAACCTGGCTACGCCGGCCACTACCAGGGGCCGCCCGAATCGCGCGACGGCGTCTACCACCAGGGCACGGTGTGGCCGTGGCTGATTGGCGCGTTCGTCGAGGCGTGGCTGCGCGTCCATCCGGACGAGCCGGACGCGGCGACGATCGCGCGGACGCGGTTCCTGGCGCCGCTGCTCGCGCATCTCGACGAGGCCGGTCTCGGTCACATCAGCGAGATTGCCGATGCCGATGCGCCGTATACGCCGCGCGGTTGCCCGTTCCAGGCGTGGTCGCTGGGCGAGCTGATCCGGGCGGAGCATGCGGTGGCGACCCGGGCCGCTGCCGCCGGTCGTCCCGTCAGCACGGTCCGGCGCCGGAACCGCGCTACACTCGCGCGCGCATGAGCGTGTTCGACGACGAGCCGGCCCCACCCTCGCGCCGGGGGCCGCTGCTGCTGGTGCTGGCGCTCGGCGCGGCGATCTGCGCCGCCGGTGCGTGGTTCGTCCTCTCGCTGCGACAGCCGCCGCCTCCGGCGGAGACGGCGACGCGATCCGCCCCCGCGCGACCGCGTCCTGCGCCGCCGCGCGAGCCGGTGCGGCCGCGCGACACACCCGCCGCCGGCGATCGCCCGACGGCGACGCGCCCGTCTACCGAGTCCTCGCCGGCGCCCGCGACGGCGACCCGCGGCGTCCTGCGCGTCCGCAGCGACGTGCCCGGCGCCTCGGTGTTCCTGGATCGCAAGTTCCTCGGCACGACGCCGCTCGACCTCGACGGCCTCGAAGCCGGCTCACACAGGTTGAATGTCTCGGTCGAGGGCTACGATGGTCACGCCCAGGCGGTCGAGATCGGCGAGGCGCCGGCCGACGTCGACGTCAGGTTCAAGGACGTCCGGCTGAACGCCAGCGTAGCGGTGATCCACAAGCACGGCATGGGTTCCTGCACGGGACGCCTAGTCGCCGACACGTCGGGGTTGCGCTACGAGACGGCGAACGCCGGCGACGCCTTCACGATGCCGTTCGCCGACCTCGAGGGCTTCACCGTCGACTACCTGAAGAAATCGCTGCGAGTGAAGCGCCGCGGCGGCAAGACGTGGAATTTCGAAGACCCGAATGGCCAGCCCGATCCGCTGTTCGTCTTCCACCGCGACGTCGACAAGGCCCGCGCCCGCCTGACGGCACGATAGAGGCGCGGCCCCGAGGAGCCGATGCATCAGCCCGCTGCGCCACTCCGCGAAACCGGCCTGGCCGCGGCGTCGCCCGTCGGGCCGGTGGTCGGGTCGGCGTCGCTCGCGACGCTCGCCTTCGAGCTCGCCGCCATCATTGCCGCTGGGGCGCTGCTCGCGACCCTCGTGGTGCGAGTGGGGGCCGCCGTCGGCGCGGTGTGGTGGATCGTCCTCGTCGTGCTGGCGGCAGGCGCCGCCGCCGACTTCGTCTCCGGACTCGTGCACTGGGCGGCCGACACCTGGGGCCGCGAGCGGCTGCCGATCATCGGCCCTCGGGTGCTGCGTCCGTTCCGGGTCCATCATCTCAATCCCGAGGACATGCTGGGCCGCAGCTTTCTCGACCTCAACGGCGACGTCGCGCTGCTGACATTGCCCATCCTGATTGCGGCGTGGCTCGTGCCGCTCGACAGCACCGGCGGTCGTGCGGCCGCGGCGTTCCTGACCGCCTGGGCCGCGTGGGCGCTGCCCACCAACCAGGTGCACCAATGGGCGCACATGCCGGCGCCGCCGCTGCTGGTGCGGTGGCTCCAGCGCGTCCGGCTGGTGCTGCCGCCCGACGTCCATCGCGTCCACCACGCATCACCCTACGCGACGCACTACTGCATCACCACCGGCTGGTCGAACGCCTGGGTAGCTCGGGTCGGCCTGTTCGCGGCACTCGAGCGGGTGGTGACCTGTCTCACCGGCATGGTGCCCCGGGCCGACGAGGCCGTGCCGTGAGGCGCTGGCGACTCACGCTGCAGACCATCGAGCCGCGGGCCTTCGGGACTGGCTGGATCAGCGGCGTCCTTGCCGCCGCCCTCGGGGCCCTCGGGTTGGGCGCCGTGGTCTGCTTCCACTTCCCGTCGGTGTTCACCGTCCCTGAGCTGCGCGCGCTCTATCCGCTCCCCTACATGCGCGCGCTCCTGCACCTGGTGCTGGTCGGCGCCTTTGTGCTGGGGGCCATCAGCGTGACGCTGCGGCGGAACAAGGCGCTCGGCGCGACCGGACTGGCCTGCGCGCTGGTGGCCGCGCTGCTGGGCGGCTCGCAGGTGCCGGTCTCCGGTGAGAGGACCGAGGGGCCCTTCCTCGGCCTCGACTGGTTCCTACTGTCGCTGATGATCTACTCGGCCATGTTCGTGCCGATCGAGCGGCTCTTCGCACTCCGCCCCGAGCAGGATGTCTTCCGACGGGCCTGGCGGACCGACTTGATGTACTTCGGCGTGAGCGCGCTGCTGCTCCAGCTGACGACGCTGCTGACGATGGGCCCGGCCATGATCTTCTTCGACTGGGCGGCGAGCGCGCGCCTCCAGGCGTGGATCGCTGGACAGCCGGCGGCGCTGCAGTTCGTCGAGATTCTCGCCCTCACCGACGTCTGCCAGTACTGGATTCACCGGGCCTTCCACCGCGTGCCGGTGCTGTGGCGCTTCCACGAGATTCACCACTCGGCCGAGACGATGGACTGGCTCGCCGGCGCTCGGTTGCACCTGATCGACGTTGCGGTCACGCGCGGCCTGACCTACGTGCCGATTTACGTGCTCGGCTTCGATCAGGGACCGCTCGTGGCCTACGTCGTCTTCGTCAGTGTCCAGGCAACGTTCATTCACGCCAACGTGCGCTTCGAGTTCGGGCGCCTCGCCTGGGTCGTCGCGACGCCGCGGTTCCATCACTGGCATCACGGAATCGAGCCGGAGGCGGTCGACAAGAACTTTGCCGTCCACCTGCCGGTGCTCGATTGGCTGTTCGGGACGTTCCACCTGCCCGCCGGGCGCTGGCCGTCAGGCTACGGCGTAGCCTCGGAGCGTCCGGTGCCGGCGGGCTTTCTGCGCCAGTTCACGCATCCGTTCACCCGCCGCGCGGGCGACACCACGCGACCCACTCTTCCCGCGGCACAGCCGCCGATCAATCCACCCGGGTCGCGATGAACGTCTCGACGCGGGCCACCGCGACATCGAGCGCCCCGGCCGGTCCGGTTCGCGCGACCACGATGTTGGGGCCGGCGATGCCCTTGTCGTCGGGCAGGCTGCGGACGATGGCCGAGCGGATCCCGCCGTAGCCACGGGTGGCCGGATTCTCGAGCGCGTCGATGTCGATGATGCGCAAGCGGCGCGGGGGCACCTTGAACGAGAACCGCGTCGACGTCTCGAGGTCGAAATACCCGCTGTAGTGGTTGCCGTCGATGCCGACCGTCGCCTCGGTATCGGACGGGTTGAAGAGCACGAGACGATTGCCTCGCTCGACGTGGGTCGTCGGCACGGCCCACGTTCTCGTCGCCGCGGTGGCTCCAGGTGCGGCGACGGCCCAGCGGCCAGCGGCCGCGCCGAGCCCTTCCTGGGTATGCTCGGCGACGAGCCGGACGCCGTTGGTCGAGACGATGCGGACCCCGGCGGCGGCGTCGACCCCGAAGTCGGCCGTCCGCAGCGCCATTCGCGACCGCGCTGCTACGGTCTGACGGAGCACGCGCGGGCCGGCGTTGGTCAGGTAGACCGCGATCTCGAGCTCTGCGGCCTGGTCGCCAGGGTTGGCCAGGACGAGGCGCTCCTCCGACTGCTTGTAGGCCTCGAGATGGGGGAAATACCACTCGGCCGAAGGCGTGGCCGTGCCGTTCTGCACCGACTCCTGCGGTGCGGTGCGGCCCGGCGGGTGCCAGCGCAGGCCGCGGTCGACGAGGATCGGCGCGTTCGCCGTCACCGAGACGGCGTAGTCGGCGCCCGCCAGCCGCGGCTCATCGGCGTTCACCCACACCGTGGTCCGCCCGGGCGGCAGCGTCCGCTCCGTGGTGCTCGGCGCGTCGCCGGCGGCGCGATAGTAGGTGTAGGTGGCGGTGACCGGTGTATCGCCCGGATTGTAGGCGAGCAGGAAGACGTCGACCGGTCGCGTCGACGGACCTTCGGCGAAGTGCCAGGTCCGCGATGGCGCGACGGCGCCGTGGCTGCCGAAGTAGACCCGCCCCTGCAGCTCCCGGGCGATCGCGATCGGGTTGTAGGATTCGACCCCGACCGCCAGGACCCGGTCGGCGACCACGTTGGTCAGGTCCATGGGGCACACGTAGTGGAACGAGCTCGTGTAGGTGGTGAACCAGACGATTTGCCGGCCTCCGTCGCCGATGAGGCGGATCTGCATCCAGCCGTACCCGTCCTTGTTGGTGGAGGCGAAGCACGCGGACATGCGCTGCCGGTCACCCGCCGAACTGTCGCCGAAGTACTGCCGGTAGCGCGTCGCGGGATGCGTTCCGGGGTGCGGCCGCCGCCGGTGACGACGAAGCTGAGGGTCCGCTCGCCTGGTGGGACGAAGCCGATGGAGAAGCCGATCCCGAAGCAGGTCATCCCGGCCGGGCATTGGTAGCTGTCGGCGAGGCCTCGCTGGACGAACGTATCGACCGCGCCGGTGCCCAGCGGATCCATGGTCACGCTCTCGGTCGCCCAGGTCTCCGGCACCTCGATCTGGAACCTCGCCGCGGTTCCGGGTTCGACCGGCTGCTCGGGGCCGCGGACGACCTGTGCTGCGCCCGGCGCCGCCCAGAGGAGCAGCGCCGCGACCCCCAGCCATCCCGCGTCCATCCCACGTCGTGCCATGTCGTCGCCTCCCAGGTCCGCCGCCCGCCGGCCGACGATCAGCTGTCCGTTTACCGCACTTCGAAATCGACCCACTGCGACGCCTGCCGGTTGCGGTCCCGGCCCGACTGCGGCGCGACGCTGACCTGCAGTGTGTAGGTGCCGCGCGGCAGGCCGCGCCCGAGCGATAGCTTGCCGCCGACCGGGACCGCCCCGATCGGTTTCGCGCTCTCCGGCGCGGCGCCGACCGGCGACGGCGGCGTGGTGTAGAACGCCTTGCCGTCGCGCAGCAGCGTGGCCTGGGTCGAGAACCCTTCCTTGCGCTTGCCGCGGCCGTCGTAGATTTCGAAGGTGTAGGCGACCTCGGTGCCGGGCCGGAAGATCTTGATCGCCGGCTCGCCGAGGACGCCGTCGGCGATGGCGTCGGTGGCGAGGGCCGTGGGGGCGACGCCTGCCGCGTTCGGACCGCCCACCGCGACGTCCATCATCACGACGCCCGACAGCGCGACGCGATCCTTGCCGACCTGCGGCACCTCGACGAACTGGGCGCCGCTGCCGATCGCCTTCGACCGATCGTCCTGCACCGCGGCGCGAATCTGATAGCCGCCGGCGTCCTTGATCGGCAGCCGCGCGCTGTAGAGGAGGCCGCGCTGCCGCAGCAGGCGATAGGCATCCTCGTCGAGGCGTAACGGCACCTGCAGGCGGAGCTGGCCGACCGGCTGGCCGTTGTCGCCGATGGCCATCAGAAGCATCGACAGGTCGGCTTCCTTGCGTCCGTCGGCGCCGTCGACGAACGTCAGCCCGGCCGGGTCGATGAAGAACAGGGAGCGGACGTAGGAGCCGGCCTTGCCGTCGTGCGCGAACAGGGTGGTCAGGCGCACGTCGATGGCGCCGGTGGAGAACGGCGACAGGGTGGCGGCGACCAGCGGGTCGGCCGGCGCCGTATCGCGAGCACGATCCTTCTCGGCGGGCCCGAACAGACCACGCCGGGCCCGGACGGTGAGCCCCGGCCGTGTGATGCGGATGTGGATGTCGTTCGGATCCCAGCGATCGTTGACCGGAATCGATGTGTCGAAGCCGAGAAGGTAGTAGCCCCGGGTGTCATCGACGACGCGCATCATCCCGGCCGTCAGATCGTTGGTGTTCAGCACGGCGAACCCGCCGGTCTGCTGCGCCAGGTAGACGAGCGAATCCTGCGAGTCGAACAGGTCTTTCCTGCGATCGCGGCCAGCGTTGGTAATCGTCTCCCGGATGTCGGCGCCGCTCGTTCCGGTGCTCCCGGGCATCGACATCTTCGGCGTCTGCGGATCGTCCTCGGCGCTCATCCCGGTGGTCTGCAGGCCGCGTGCGTCCATCGAATACACCACGACGCCGGCGCGATTGGCGCGGTCCATCACCCGTGTGAACGCCTGCCAGGTGCGGCTCACCTTGGCGTCGCGGACGCCGAGATTGAAGCCCTCGGAGACGAACACCACGCTCTTGCGGCCGGGCAGGGCCTCGATGCCGCGGAGGACGTACTCGAGCGCGCCGAGCGTGCCGGCGGTGGCCATCTCTTCGCGCAGGTCGTCGATGGGCAGGCCTTTGCCGCTGACCAGGGCGGTGCTGGAGGCGGGCACGACGGCGTCGAAGGCCGCCACGCCAGAACGGCTCTGCAGCGAATAGCGGACGCGATCGATGGCCGCGTGCAGCAGCCGGCGATCGGTTGTGAACTGCTGCAGGGTGCCGACGCCGCCGGCGGTGCGGATGATGGCAACGAGATCGCCCGGCGCGACCTTGGTGTCGACGTAGCGATTCAGCATCTGCCGCACGTAGGCGGTGCTCTCGTGCGAGAGGCCGAGATCGTCGACGACGATCGCCAGCACGCGGCCACTGCGCGTCGCCGAGGCGAGGCCGCTGCCGCCGGCGAGGGGACGGGCGCGAGCAGTCTCGGCTGCCGGCCCTGGCGTATCGGGCGCTGCCGCCCCGCCCAGCGTCGGTTGCGGAACCGGCCGGCCATCGGGGCCAATGACCTGGACGTAGAGCGCTTGTCGCACTGCCTGTTTCTTGCCGCGCTCGACGACTTCGAAGTCCTCGGGACGGAGGTCGGTGACGTGCTGGCCCTTGTCGTCGACGACGACGGCGTCGATGGTCGCGAGGCGCGTGCCGACACGGAAGGTCGGACCGTCGGTGGGCGCCTGCGGTTCCTGGCTGGACACGATGGCGCGCCCGGCGAAGAGCGCCAGCACCACGGTCGTCGCCATACTGGCCACGGTCCTGATACGACGGGGTGAGAGGGGTGTGGAGCGCATTGGCATCACCGTACTTCGAACTCGACGAACTGGGTGGCGTCCGGCCGGCGGGATCCGTGCGAGGCGACGGACACCTGGAGCGTGTAGCTGCCGGTGGGTAAGTGGTCTCCGAGGGAGAGCCGGCCGCCCACCGGCACGCTGCGGACGTCGGCATTTGCGGCCGCGGCGTGGACTGGTGCCGGCGCGCTGCTGTGGATCGGCCGGCCATCGCGAAGCAGCGTCGCCGTGGTGGCGAACGCTTCCGCAGGGCCTTTCCGGCCATCGTAGACGACGCAGGTGTAGGCAACCTCGGCGCCGGGCCGGAAAATCTTCACCGCCGGCTCGCCGAGCACGCCATCCGACAGCGCGTCGGTCGCAATCGCCGCCGCCGTGCCCGGAGCGGCTGAGGCGACGTCCATCATCACCACGCCCGACAGCGCGAGCTGACCCTTGCCGACCTTGGGCACCTCGACGAACTGCGCGCTCGAGCCGACTGCCTTCGACCGCATGTCCTGCACGGCGGCGCGGACCTGGTAGCCGCCCGCCGTCTTCATCGGCAGCCGTGCGCTGTAGAGGAGGCCACGCTGGTGCAGCAGGCGATACGCGGCGGGATGCAGGCGCAGCGGCACCTGGACCCGCGCCTGGCCGACGGCGCGGCCGTTGTCGCCAATGCCGAGCAGCAGCAGCGTGAGGTCGGCGTCGCGCCGGCCATCCGGACCGTCCACGAACGTGAGGCCGGCAGGATCGATGAAGAACAATGCGCGGACGTAAGAGCCGGCCTTGGCGTCGTGCGCGAACAGCGTCGTCAGGCGCACGTCGATGGCACCGGCGCTGAACGGCGACAGTGCCGCGGCGACGAGCGGATCGGCCGTCACCGGATCGCGCGGCAGGCTCGTGTCGGCCGGGCCGAACAGGCCGCGTCGCGCCCGGACCTTGAGGCCGGGCCGCTTCACGCGTACGCGGACGTCGTTGGGATCCCACGCCTGGTCCTTGGGGATCAGCGTCTCGAAGCCAATCAGGTAATAGCCGCGCGTGTCGTCGACAATGCGACCGAGGCCGCTCGCCAGATCGTTGGTATTGACCACCGCAAAACCGCCGGTTTGCTCGGCCATGTAGACCAGCGACTCTTGCGTATCCATCAGCTCGCGGGTGCGATCGGCCTGTCCTTTGGTCACCTCCTTGCGGAACTCCGCGTCGGCTTCGCCAGGATTTCCGATCGCGTTTGGGCGCGTCGGGAGGCCGGTGACGTAGGGATTGCGGCGGACCTGCGGGTTGTCTTCAGCGGTGAGGTTGGCCGTTTGCAGACCGCGGGCATCGACGGAGTAGACGACGACCCCGGCGCGATTGGCCCGATCCATCACGCGCGTGAACGTCGACCAGATGCGGCCCGCCTTGTGTTCGCGCAGGCCGAGGTCGAAGCCTTCGGAGACGAACACCACCGACTTGCGCCCCGGCATCGCCTCGATCCCGCGGAGCACATACTCGAGCGCGCCGAGCGTGCCGACGGACGTCAGCTCGCCACGAATCTTGTCGATGTCGACGCGGAGTGCGCCGTCCCGATCGATGGACGACTCCGCAATCTCGCCGTGGCGGGGATGGCCCGCCTTCGGCTTCTCTGGGAACACGGACAGCGTGGCGGGCACGACCGGCGCGAAGGCGCTCACCCCGACGCGGCTGTTCACCGTCCATCGCACCCGATCTATGGCTGCGTTCAGCAGCCGCCGGTCGGTCGTGAACTGCTGCAATGTGCCGACGCCACCGGCGGTGCGGATGATGGCGACGAGATCGCCGGGTTGGACCTGCGTCTCGACGTAGCGAGTCAGCATCTGCCGGACGTAGGCGGTGCTCTCGAAGGACAGGCCGAGGTCGTCGACGACGATGGCCAGCACGCGCGGGTTGGCGGTCGTCGAGACCCGGCCGGTCGTCAGCGTTCCGGTGGCGAGCGGACGGGCGCGCGGGGCGCCCGGCGCAGACCCTGGCGGCGACGCAGGTGGAGGAGGCACGGTTGCCATCGCGGCGCCACCGTCCGCGGCGCCGACGCGGATGTAGACCGCCTGATGAATCTTGGGCGTCGCCCCGCGCTCGACGACCTCGAAGTCGGAGGGCTTCAGATCCGTGATCTGTCGGCCCTGGTCGTCGATGACGACCGCATCGATCGTCGCCAGCCGGGTACCAGCCTTGAAGGTCGGCCAATCGCCAGGATTGATGGGCGCCGGTCGCGGCGTATCCGGTGTCTGACCGCGCACGCCGGTGAGGGACGCCGCGACCACCCCGAGGCACACCATCCAGGTTCGCCGATGCATCGGCACGACTCCTTCCGCGGGCAGCACAGGCGCTGCACGCAACTGGCAGGCAGCCTCCAAGGGGGTGAGGCACTATCAGCATAGCCCGAGTTGTGGCAGACAATAGCGAAACAGCGAGCCCGCCGCGAACTTGCACACGCCGTCCACCAACCCCTCCACGATGCTGTCCATTGAGCCTCTTTCCGCACCCTTTCCCCCACTCCCGGGCGCCTATCCGCCGGCCGCCGGGTCGCTCTGGGAGATGCTGGTCGCCCGCGTCGACGCCGAGCCGTTCAACGCGGTGGCGACGGCGATTTTCGCGCTGGCCATCGTCCATACCTTCGCCGCCGCGTGGTTCACGCACCTGGCGCACCAGGTGCAGGCGCGCCATGCCGAGCGGGCGCGCCTCGCCGGGAAGCCCGCCGTGCCCAGCGTCCTCGGCGAGCTGCTGCACTTCCTGGGCGAGGTCGAAGTGGTCTTCGGCCTGTGGGCCGTCGTCCTGCTGGTGGCGCTGACGTCCTACGCTGGCTGGCACACCGCGACCGGTTACTTCAACGGCAACGTCAATTTCACCGAGCCGCTGTTCGTGGTCGTGATCATGGCGCTGGCCTCGACGCGGCCGATCGTGGTCTTCGCGGAACGGGCGCTGCGGGTGGTGGCGAGCCTGGGCCGCGGCACACCGGCGGCCTGGTGGGTGACCATCCTGACGGTCGGCCCGCTGCTCGGGTCGTTGATCACCGAGCCGGGCGCGATGACCATCTGCGCGCTGCTGCTGGCCCGGCAGTTCTACGACTTGGGACCGTCGACGCGGCTGAAGTACGCGACCCTCGGCCTGCTCTTCGTCAACGTCTCGATCGGCGGCACGCTGACCCATTTCGCGGCGCCGCCGGTGCTGATGGTGGCGCGGCCGTGGGGCTGGGATACGCCGTTCATGCTGAGCCACTTCGGCTGGCGCGCGGTCGTGGCGATCGTGGCGTCGGTCGTCGTCTACGGCCTCGTGTTCCGGCGCGAGCTGGCCGAACTCGGCTCACGCCAGCCAGGCGCTGACGTCGACGTGCCCGAGGACGAGGCGACTCCCCAGGCGCCGCTGCCGGCGCCCGCGTGGGTGACGGCCGCGCATGTGGGCTTCATGGCCTGGACCGTCTTCACCGCGCACTACCCGGTCCTGTTTGTCGGCGGCTTCCTCTTCTTCATCGGCTTCCTCCGGGCCACGGCGCCGTACCAGAGCAGGCTCGAGCTGAAGTCGCCGCTCCTGGTCGGCTTCTTCCTGGCCGGCCTGGTGGTGCACGGCGGGCTGCAGGGGTGGTGGATCGCGCCGGTGCTGGCCAGCTTGCGCGAGGAGCCGCTGTTCCTCACCGCGACGATCCTCACCGGTTTCAACGACAACGCATTGATCACCTACCTGTCGACCCTGGTGCCGAACCTGAGCGACAGCATGAAGGCGGCCGTCGTCGAGGGCGCCGTCACGGGCGGCGGCCTCACCGTGATTGCCAACGCCCCGAACCCCGCCGGCCAGTCGCTGCTGTCGCGCTTCTTCGACGGTGCGGTGTCGCCGCTCTGGCTCCTCGTCGGGGCGCTCCTGCCGACGCTGCTGGCGGCCATCGCCTTTCGACTTCTATGAGGGGCGGCATCGTCTCGATCGGGATCGCCAGCGCCGTCATCGCCACGGCGCTGCTCGTGCTGGTCTACAGCGGTGGCAGCGCCGGTCCGCTGCCGGTGTGGGTCGACTGGCTGCCGTTCGTCAACGCCTTCTTCAACAGCGTCAGCGCCATTGCCATCGGGCTCGGCGTGCTGGCGATCCGCCGCGGCCGGCGCGACGTGCACCAGCGCTGGATGTTGACTGCGCTGGCGTCGTCGGCTGTCTTCCTCGTGTCCTACGTCACCTACCACGCGCTGCACGGCGACTCGCGCTTCCTCGGCCAGGGCGTCGTGCGGCCGATCTACTTCGCGATTCTCGTCTCGCACATCCTGCTGTCGGTAGTGGCGTTGCCGCTGGTGCTGTCGACGTTCTATCTGTCGCTCTCGGGCCGGTTCGCGGCGCATCGACGCCTGGCCCGCTGGACCTTTCCGATCTGGCTCTACGTGTCGATCACCGGCGTCGTCGTGTTCGCGATGCTGCAGGTGTACGGCTCGGCGCGCACGCTCTGACCCGACGCGCCCGGCGATCGCGGCAGTCGGCTGCGCCCCGGCCCGGCTACCGGGTCCGCCGGCGGGCCCGGTAGACGATCAGGTGGGCGATGCCCACCAGCGCGACCGGCACGCCGATCAGCGCGATGTGCGGCGGTACCGCATCCGGGATCCGCTGGATCTGCGGCTGCGACACGATGACGAAGGCGGCCACCATGCCGCCCAGGCCGAGGGCGAGCCAGATCAGCCCGGACAGGAGCAGCACGCTGTCCAGGCCGAAGTCGAATCGCGAGGGTGCCTCATCCGGCCAGGGCGGCAGATCGGCGCCTTTGTCGAGGGCGGCGAGCCGCTCCCGATGCACCATCGCGCGCTGCTGATGGCGGAGCCACTGCCGGAAACCGATGAACGCCAGGACCGAAGCGACGAAGCACGGGAACCAGAGATATTCCATGGACGCGTTGACCTCCGTGCTTGATACTCGGGACATGCCGGCCAGGTTGCAGGCGGTCGTGCCCCACTGGCTGCAACTTTTCCAGCCGGCGGCGGGTATCACCGTTCGCGTGCCCGACGAGCCGTCCCCTGACGCGGAGGTGTGCCGGCTGCTCGCGGCGGGGGAGCGCGAGCGCGCCTTCGAGCGGCTGCTCGCCACCTATCGCGGCCGCGTCTACCGGTTGGCGCTCGGCTTCGTGCGAACGCCAGCCGATGCCGAGGATCTGGCGCAGGAAGCCTTCGTGCGACTGTGGCGGGCCTTGCCGCTCTATGACGGGCGCGCGTCGTTTTCCACCTGGCTCTACGTGATCGCCCGGAACGCGTGCCTGAGCGAGCTGCGACGCCGGAGTTCGCGGCCCGAAGCCGCCCTCGACGACGCCGATCCCGCGGCGCCGAGCGGGGCGACGACACCCGACCTGCGGATGGAGTGCGACACGCTGGTCGAGATGCTGGACGAGCCGCAGCGGCGGATCGTGCGGCTGTTCTACCTGGAAGAGCGATCCTACGAGCAGGTCGCCGTGATGCTGGACATGCCGATCAACACGGTGCGCAGCCACCTGCACCGCGCCCGCAAGCGCCTCGCGGCGCTGACGGCCTCGCCCGCTGGAGCGTTGCGATGATGACCTGCGAACGGGCAGAGACCCTGATCGAACAGCGGCTCGACGGCGAGGCGTCGCCGCAGGACGACGTGATGCTGGACGGACACGTCGTCACCTGTCCGTCATGCGCCGCGCTGCTCGAGCAGGAGACGGCGCTGGACGCGGTGCTCGCCGCCCGCTTCGCCGGCGCCATGCCGTCGGCCCGCTTCGCCGGCCAGGTGCGGGCCCGCGTTGCGGCGGAAGCGGCACCGGGCGCCGTGGCGTGGATCCCCGACGCCCTGAACGCGGCCGGCCTGGTGCTGTCGCTGGTGGTGGTGGCGCCGCTCGCCCTGTGGTGGGGCGGCGCGATCGGCGCCGTCGTGAGCGCCGCGGTGTTCACGGTCGCGGCGTATCCGCTGCTGCTGGCCGGTTGGGCCGGCGAGGCCGGATCCGGCGCACCGGACCCGACCGCGTGATGGGAGCCGCGCCGGGCGGTGCGGCTCGACGACTCAGGCCAGCTTGATCGACTTGCCGGTGCGGCCGGACTCGTAGATCGCCTC
>JBDSLU010000124.1:0-17074 GCA_039916225.1 Vicinamibacteraceae bacterium | reverse complement strand
GGGGGTTGGCCTGGTCGCGCAGCTTCAGATACTCGGCGATGGTCAGGGCCACCCAGCCGTCACCGGCCGGAAGGGGGACAGCCGCAGGTTGTGCCGACGCCGTGACAGCGGGCGCAGCGGCGAGCAGCGCTGCCCACAGGATCCAGATCCGCATCGAGTTCTCCTCTTCAGCGGGGCAGGCCCGCTGAGAGGAGAACGGCGGAGGGTGCGGATTCTTGCGAGCGCTACGGCAGCGCGGTCGCGGTGGCGGCGCTGCCCGCCGCCCAGAACACGCCATTGGCGTTGGCGTAGAGCGCTCGTTCCGCGAACACCGGCTGGTCGGACGCGACGACGACGCCGAACGACTCGTCGGCCAGCTCCGGGACCATCGACGCCGGCCCGGTCGTGATGGTCCGGCGACCGCCGGCCGGCACCGTCGCCGTCTTGGTGATCGGCGCGCCGGTGGTCCGCAGGAACGTCAGCGTCAGGTTCGCGACGGTGCTGCCGGGATTCGCGACCAGCACGAACGTCTGATAGGCCTCCGGTCCGCCCACCCGGCCCTCGGCCAGGCCCCAGCGCAACGCCGTCTCGGTCACGCCGAAGGCGCTGTGCGCCTCCTGCCACGACACCGGTGAGAACGGCCAGTACATCGCCCGCTCGGCGATGATGCCGACGGTGGACGTGATCCGCGCCGCGACGCTGGTCGCGGCCAGCGTCGGATCCTCCAGCCCGAGGTTGATCGTCAGGCGCGTGCCGGCCGGTACCGTCTTCGACCGCGTCACCGTGCCGCCGCCCTCGCGCAGGTAGGTCATCGTCACCGCGGCCGGCGTGGCGTTCGGATTCGAGAGCAGCACGAACGTCGTGAAGAAGCTGCCGGTGGCGCCTTCGGCGAGGAACCACTCGGTCGACGTGCGGGTGACGCCGGCCGACTCGTGGCCGCCGCTGAAGAGGGGCGAGCCGAAGTACATCGCCCGCTCGGCGGCACCGGCGAAGGCAAAGGTCGCGACCGTCCCGAAGGCCTGGTTGACCAGCTCGGGGATCTCGCCGGCATAGACCGTCAGGCGCGACTCGCCGAGCATCGGGTAGTCGCGCACGACCTCGGTGCCGTTCTCCAACAGGAAGCGCAGCTGCACGGCGTTGGCGACCGTGGTCGGGTTGGTCAGCAGGAAATACGTGTCGTAGAAGCCCTGTGAGCCCTCGGCGAAGAACCACGTCCGGGCCAGCGACGACGCCGCCTTCTCGGTGTGCATGCCGTAGCCCGTCGCGTCCCAGCGCATGGTCCGCTCGACCACGATGGGGATGCCGAGGTGCGACACCACCGTCGACGAGAACGCGGTGGCGCCGAGCGCCGGGTTGGCGTCGGCGGCGATGGTCAGGCGCGACTGCGGGGCCAGCGTCACGCTGTGCGCCACGACGTTGGCGAGCTCGGTCTGGTAGATGACGGTCACCGGCACCGCCGACGTGGTCGGATTGGCGAGCAGGATGTCGGTGTCGAAGAACGCGCCCGTCGAGCCCTCGGCGAGCTGATACGCGACCGGCAGGATCGCCAGGCCAGTGACCGCCGCGCCCGAGCCGATCGGGCCGATCAGCCGCGCCGCGCCGGTCGTCAGGTTGACGGTGTAGAGCCCCGACACGCCGCCCACCGACAGGGCCGCGAAGGCGACGCCGTCGAGCGGCGAGATGTCGAAGCCCAGGTCGGGCCCGGCGTTGACGCCGAGCGGACCGACTGTGGTGAGGGTGCCGTCGTCGGCCGGATCCTGGATCGACACCAGGTCGGTCTGGGTGTCGAGGGCGTAGAGCGTGGTGAACTGGGTGCCATCGAAGGGATTGGCGTAGGCAGCCCCGCCCACCGCGCTGGCCGGCGCGAGGGCCGATCCGGCCGTCGCCACGCCGGTGTCGAGGTCGATCCGGAGATTCTGTTCGGCATCGCTGACGACGCGCAGGCGGTCGTCGACCGGGTCGACGTCGACGCCGAAGCGCGTGCCGGCGAGCGCCGGCGCGAACGGCGCCCCGACCGCCTTGGCCGATCCGGTGACCGCGTCGATCAGGTAGACGCGGCTGGTCGAGCCGACGCCGTAGAGTTGACCGTTCGAGGGCCGCACGTCGATCCCGACGATGCTCTCGCCCGCCTGCAGACCGGCGATCGTCACCTGCCCGAGCAACGTGCCGGGCGTGGCGCTGTGGAAACGAGCCAGCTCGGTGCCGTTGCGGAGCGCGAGCATCGGGACGCCGCGCGACAGCACCGTGAAGTCGCGCCACGATCCGCCGAAGACCGGGGCGATCACCGTCGCCGCGCCGGTCGCGAGGTCGATCGTGTAGAGGCGGCTGGTGCCGCCGACCGTCAGCGTCGCGAAGGCGATCCCGTCGTTGGCGGAGATGTCGAACCCGACATCGTCAGAGGTGTCGACGCCGAGGTTGCCCACCAGCGTCAGCGTGCCGGCGTTGGGCGGATTCTGGATGAGGAGCCGATCGGTGGCCGAATCGATGGCGTAGAGCGTGGTCGCGGCCGACCCGGCGTGATTGTTGGCGTAGGCGGAGCCGACGATGCGCGGCGTGCCTGGATTGAGCGGCGTGTCGACCGTCGCCCCTCCGGAGTCGGGGTCGACACGTAGGTTCTGGCCGGTATCGGTGACGATGCGGATGCGATCGGAGGTCGGGTTGAAGTCGAATCCGACGACCGTGCCGGCCACCGCCGGCGTGAACGGCCCGGACACGAAGCGAAGCTGGCCGCTGGGGTCGAGCACGTAGAGCCGGCTGGTGCTCCCCAGCAGGAAGATCTGTCCGGTCGCCGGCCGCAGGTCGATGGCCAGCGCCGTCTCGCCTGGCTGCAGGCCCCGAATCGCGCCGATCTGCAGGCCGACACCGGGCGCGTTCGTGTCGACCGTGAAGACCATCCCGCCGGTGGTCAGCCCGTAGATGATGTGCGCAGCCGCCGGCGCCGCACTCAGGCCGAGCAGGGCGAGGGCGGTCGTGGCCAGCCGCGCCCAGGCGCGGATCGGAAGGGTTCGAAGGACAGTCGTCATGCCATCTCCTGAGCGGCCGGCGAGGGATCGCCGGCCCGTTCGAGGAGAGGTGACGACTCGGCGCAAAACGTGTCGCGGCGGCCACCGCATGGGCGGCCGCCACGACCCCGTCGTGCGTCGCCGGCCTACGGCAGCAGGGTCGCCGTCGCCGCGCTGCCGGCGGCCCAGAAGACGCCGCCGGCGTTCGAGTAGAGCGCCCGCTCAGCGAAGACCGGGACATCGGAGACGATGGTGGCGCCGAACGATTCGTCGGTCAGCTCCGGCACGGCGCTGCCCGGCCCAGTCGTGATCGTCAGGCGGGCGCCGGCGGGTACCGCGAGCGTCTTCACCAGAGGCGCGCCGGTCGTCCGCAGGATGGTCAGCGTGATGTTGGCCGCCGCCAGACCGGGGTTCGCCACCAGAATGTACGTCTGGAAGGCGTTGGGGCCGCCGACGCGTCCCTCCGCGAGACCCCAGCGAAGCGCGGTCCCGGTCACGCCGAAGGCGTTGCTCGCCTCGTTCCAGGAGGCCGGCGTCATCGGCCAGTACATCGAGCGCTCGACCACGATCGGAACGTCCGACGTCACCCGCGTCGCCACGCTGGTGGCGGCGAGCGACGGATCCTCGGTGGCGATGTTGATGCTGAGGCGGGTGCCGGCCGGGATGGTCTTGAGCGCCGTCACCGTGCCGCCGCCCTCCCGCAGGTAGGTCAGGGTCACCGCCGCCGGCGTCACGTTCGGGTTCGACAGCAGCACGAAGGTGGTGAAGAAGCTGCCGGTCGCGCCCTCGGCGAGGAACCAGTCCGTCGACGGCCGCGTCACGCCCGCCGACTCGTGGCCGCCGTTGAAGGTCGGCGTGCCGAAGTACATCGCCCGCTCGGCGGCGCCGGCGAAGGTGAACGTCACCTGGGCGCCGAACGACTGGTTGACGAGCTCGGGGATCGAGCCGGCATAGACGGTCAGGCGCGACTGCGCGGTGAGGTTGTAGGTGCGCGTGACCTGGGTGCCGTTCTCGAGGAAGAAGCGGACGTTGGCGACGTTGGCGGCCGGGGCCGGGTTGGTGAGCAGGAAGAACGTGTCGTAGAAGCCCTGCGCGCCTTCGGCGAAGAACCAGTCGCGGGCCAACGCGGTCGCCGCTTTCTCCGTGTGCATCCCGTAGCCGGTCGGATCCCAGCGCATCGTCCGCTCGACGACGATCGGGATGCCGAGGTGCGACGTCACCGTCGACGAGAACGCCGTGTTACCAAGCTGCGTGTTGGCATCGGCGGAGATCGTTGTCCGCGACTGCGCCGGCAGCATGACGCCCGAGGTCACCACCCGCGCGTTCTCGGTCAGATAGGTGATCGTCGCCGCCACCGGCGCCGTCGTCGGGTTGGCAAGCAGCAGGTCGGTGTCGAAGAAGGTGCCCGTCGTGCCTTCCGCGAACTGATAGGCCAGCGGCATCGCCGTCAGGCCGTTGATCACGGTGCCGGTGCCGATGGTACCGATCGGCGCGGCGGCACCCGTCGTCAGGTTGATCGTGTAGAGGCCCGCGATCCCGCCGACGTTGAGCGCCGCGAATGCGGTGTTGTCGAAGGGGGAAATGTCGAAGGCGACGTCGGACGAGGTATTGACGCCGAGCGGCCCGACCGCGGTCAGCACGCCGGTGTTCGGGCCGGGGGGGACTTGGCCCTGGATCAGCAGCTGGTCGCTCCCGGCGTCGATGTCGTAGAGCAGCGTCGCGCCTGTGCCGTCGACGTTGTTCGAGTAGGCGGCCGCCCCGACGGTGCCCGCGGGCGTGAGATTGCTGTCTACGCCCGAAAGCCCTCCGGTGTTCGGGTTGATCCGAAAGTTCTGCTCGTCGTCACTGACGATGCGGAGGCGGTCCACCATGGGGTTGAAGTCCACCCCGAAGCGGGTGCCCGACAACAGTTGCGGGAACACCGGACCAATCTGTGTCGCCGCTCCGGTGATGGCGTTCAGCAGGTAGAGACGGCTGGTGCTGCCGACGCCGTAGAGCTGACCGTCGGCCGGGCGCATGTCGATGCCGACGAGCTGCTCGGCGAGCTGCAGGCCGGAGAGAGTCGCCGTGCCGAGGATCGTGCCGGGCGTCGCGCTGTGGAAACGGATCAGCTCGTTGCCGCGCAGGGCCACCATCGGCACGCCGCGCGAGAGGACCGTCAACCCGCGAAAAGGTCCGCCGGGCATCACGGCGACCGGAGCCGCCGTGCCCGTCGTCAGGTCGATGGTGACGAGGGCGCTGGCGACGACCGTCACGATAGCGTAGGCGCGGTTGTCGTTGGCGCTGATGTCGAAGCCGACCGCGTCGGTCACATCGAAACCGAGCGGGCCGACGAGCGTCAGGACGCCGGCGTTGGGCGGATTCTGGACGTACAGCGCGTTCGTCGTCGAGTCGATCGCGTACAGGGCCGTGGCCGTTGCGCCGGCGAAATTGTTGGCATAGGCCGAGCCGACGATGTGCGGCGTGCCGGCCACGATGTTGAGGGGCGTGTCCTCCGAGGCCACGGCGCCGGTATCCGGGTTCAGGCGCAGGTTCTGTCCCGTGTCGCTGACGACGCGGATGCGATCGACCGTCGGGTTGAAGTCGAATCCGAACGAGGCGCCGGAGAGCGCCGGCGTGAACGGCCCGCCGACGGCCACGGCGATGCCGGTGACCGGGCTCACGACATAGAGGCGACTCGTGCTGCCGAGCAGGTAGATCTGGCCTGTCGCCGGTCGCAGATCGATGGCGAGCGCGTTCTCCGCTGGCTGGAGGCCGGTAATGGCGACGATCGAGCTCGGCGAGCCCGGCGTGTTGGTGTCGAACGTGACGATCTGGTTGGTCGAGGTGAGCGCGAACGCCGTCGCGGCGTCGGCGCGAGTCGCGGAGCCGAGGGCCCCGAGCGCCACGACGCACACTGCCAGGATGCGGCCGGCAGCACGGACGGCGTCAGCGCGAACGACGAAGGGTTGAATGGACGACATGGACTCTCCTACGGGACCGCCGCGTGCACGGATGTGCGCCTCAGCGGCGAATCATCCAGAAACTGACCGACGTGTTGCCTTCCGGCGCGCCTTTCGGCGGCCGCAGGGCCAGCGGCATCTGCCGCGCCACCGCCTCGGTCTGGAAGCGGTTCATATAATCGCAGAAATACAGGATCTCGAAGGCCGCGTTGAAAGCCAGGAACGCCCGCAACGCCGGGGCCTCGTTCCACGCCCGACCTTCGTCGTACCACTCCGGCGGGTACTCGAACGACGTCGCGATGTCGTGGATGTGGACGACGACCCCGGGACGCAGCCGCGGCAGCACTTCCAGGAACAGCAGCGAGACGTCGCTGCCCAGCTTCAGGACGTGCGACGAGTCGACGAACAGGATGTCGTTGGCCTCGAGCGTCGTGAACAGCTCGAGCGGCAGATCCTGGACGATGGCTTCGTGGATCGTCAGGCGGGCTTCGTCGCCGCGCAGCACCGATCGCAGCCGGCCGGGATCGGGATCGATGCATACGATCTGCGGCGGCTCGGCGAGATGACGTTCCGAGACGTCGAGCATGACCGCCGTCGAATAGCCGGCGCCGACCTCGACCACGCGCTTCGGCTGATAGTGCATCAGCATGCCGGCGAGGACGGTCGCGTCGCCGGGCGAGAAGCCGTCGTTGTCCCACCAGTAGCGGGTCGCGCCACCGACGTCGTCGGTGAAGTGCAGATCGTCGGTCAGCGGCCCGAGCGCCGCCAGCATCGACAGTTGGCCGGCGACGTTCAGGTCGACGGCGACCAGCGCCTCGGGCGGCTGCAGCCACTTGGCGGTGGCCCAGCGCGCGACGTCGGCCCTCGAGGGGATCGGGGAGTAGTAGTGGCCGGGCGGCGCGAACGCCAGCATCGGGCTCCCGTACTGGGTGCCGAAGGCCTGCCGCATCAGCAGGGCCAGGAACTCGTCGCCGACGACGATGCCTTGGACGACGTCGAGGCGGTCGGCCCCTTCCGCCAGCCGTTGCACGTAGAAGTCGAGCCCCTCCTGTTCGACCGGCCGGCGCAGGAAACGCTCGAAGCACGATCGGACGAAGTCCTCGTCGTTCACGATTGCGGCGCGACCACGAGGCGCGGGGCGCCGAAGATGGCGAAGTCGTAGAGGCCGTTCGCTGGAGTCCCGGGCGCGCTCTCCTGCGTGTTGAAGATGATGTTGACCGTCTGCCCGGCGTACTCCTGCAGATCGATCGCGATCGGGACCCAGGCGCGATCACCCGCCACGCGATAGGGATCGACGGTGCGGGTCAGGATGTCCTTGTAGGCGTCGCCGGAGGACACCCCGACCCGGAAATAGACGCCATCGGTGCCTTTCGGCCAGGCCTCTTCCTTCAACGCCAGGAACAGTTCCAGCCTGGCGCGCGCCGGGACCTTGATGTCGTGGAAGATGATGCGGCTCGGCGGGTGCGCGTAAATCGACGGCTTGGTCTCGCCGCCGATCGTCTGCGGATCCATCGAGAACGCCGCCGACGGATTGAGCGGCGTCCGCTTCTCGGCGCCCCGGAAGGCCTCGACCAGATCGATGCCGCCGTCATCGCTCCCCTGCTGCAGCCACAGATACCCGGCCACGCCGACGACGGCGAGCACCGCCACGATCAACCACGTCCGCTTCAAACGCGCGCTCCTTCTCAACCAGGCGACCGGCCCGACGCCGATCCCGCCCGCACGGGCAGGCCCATTATAGTGACGGCGGATGACGTCCCCGGACTCCCGCCCCGCCGTTCCCGCCTGGCACGTGGGGCTGGCCGTCTTCGTCTACCTCGCCTGCTGGGCCCTGATCCGGCCGCCACTCCAGAGCCCCGACGAGCCGCAGCACCTGATGAAAGCCAACTCCGTGTGGCTGCAGCCGTGGCTGAACGACATCTCAGACCAGTTCGTACCCGACCGCCGGCGCGTCAATCCCCTCGCCTGGGAGACGCCGGCGATCCTCGACAAGCTGTTCTTCCAGCCCCTGAACGCCTTGACGCCGTCGGAAGTCGACGTCCTGCGGGCCACGCCGTGGCTGGCGCCGGACGGGCCGGCGCTCACGCCCTATCAGCGCGCCATCGCCACCTATCCGCAGGTCTATTACTGGAGCGTCCACGCCGTGGCCGAGCCGGTGATCCGCGCGGCCGCCCTCAATCCCTGGGACGCCACCTTCGTCTATCGGCTGGCCACCTGCGCGCTGGTCGCGATCCTGTGGGCGCTGGTCTGGATTGCCTGCCGCCGCGCCGCGATCCCGCAAGACGTCGCCGGCACGCTGGTCACGTTCGTGCTGCTGACGCCGATGCTCGCCTTCATCTCCTCGTCGTCGTCGCCCGACGCGGTGAACGACGCGGTCTGCGCGCTGGCGATCGTCGCAGCCTGGCGAGTGCTGACGCTCGGCACCGGCGCAGCGCCCTTCGCGCTGGCGCTCCTGGCCGCGATGCTGACCAAGCCGTCCGGCTTGCAGCTGGCCGCGGTACTGGCGCTGGTCGGCGCGGGCTTCGGCATCCTCGGCCTGACCGACCGGCGACGGGCTGCGCTCGTCACCGGGATCACGATCGCCGTCACCGTCCTGGCCGTCGTCGTGTTCTACGCCTGGCAGCCGCTCCGCTTCCTGGCCACCGGCCCCTCCACCGACAGCTTCGCGATCTACGTCGGCAAACGCTGGGCGATGCGAAGCGAGATGTGGGTCACCTACTGGGGCCAGCTCGGATGGCTCGACTACAACGCGCCGCTCTGGTGGTATGCACTGATCCTCGCGCTGGTCGCGGTCAACATCGCCTGCCTGATCTGGCGGCCGCGGCAGCCGGCGCGCCTGATCTGGTACCTCGGCGCCGTCTGGATCCTGTTCGTGCTGTCGACGCTCGCCGCGGAGGTCCGCTACCTGCGCGAGGCCGGCTACACCTTCCAGGGCCGCTATCTGCTGCCGGCAGCGATCGGCCTCGGGGCCGTCCTGCTCCATCGGGTGCGCGCGGCGCGGATCGCGCTGCTCGCTGGCGTGCTGGCCCTCAATCTCGTGCTGGTGCACGCGACCGTGCGCCGCTACTACGTCGGTGGCTGGAAGGGCGCCATCCACGCCCTGCCCTTCCGCTGATCGCGACGGCGCATGGCGCCGTGGGACAGCAGGTCAGGCGTCAGACGTCGATCTTGTAGCTGAGCGACGCTTCGTCGCCGGTCATGCCGCGGAACCCCCAGCAGTGCGCCGGCTGTTCCCGGATGACGATCTCGACGTCGACCGGCTGGATGCCCAGGTCGCGGGCGAACGACGCGAAGATGGCCGCGATCAAGGCCTTCTTGGTGGCTTCGGTGCGCCCCACGATCATGTCGATCGCAATCGACGTATAGGCGTCGCTGCGGCCACCGGGATAGTAGAAGTCCTCGCGCGCCATCGGGAAGAAGCGATGCGCCCGCTTGTCCGCCGGCAGTCCGAGGACCTGCACCACGCAGCCGTGGAGCACGTCGGACATCCGCGCCTTGATCGGGTTCAGGCGGTCGGCGAGGCCGAAAACAGCAATCACGACGCGCCCCGCCCTTTACACGCCGGCACGAGCCCGCCGCACGCGATCGGCGGCGACGGCCAGCACGATGATGATGCCGATGATGATTTCCTGGATGTAGTTCGGCCATCCCATCTGCTGGGTGCCGTTGCGGAGGAAAGCCATCGTCAGGGCGCCGACCATCGCGCCGGCAATCGTCCCCTGTCCGCCGGCCAGACTGCCGCCGCCGATCACCACGGCGGCGATGACGTCCAACTCGGTGCCGATGGCGACGGTCGGATCGCCCTGCCGCAGCCGTGACATCTGCATCACGCCCGAGAGCCCGAAGAAGAGGCCGGCCAGGCCGTAGATGGCGACCTTGAGGCGATTGGTGGCGACGCCGCAGGCGCGCGCCGCCGCCTCGTTCGAGCCGATGGCGAAGACGCGGCGGCCGAATACCGTCCGCACCAGCACCACCGTCATCACGATGGCCAGCACCAGCGTCAGCCAGATCCCGGGCGCGACGAGCAGCCAGCTCGGTGTCGGAAACGTGACGGCCAGCTCGTTGACCCACGTCGGCGGCACGTTGACGGTCTGCTGATCGCCCAGCCACTTCGCGGCGCCCCGCGCCACGCCGAGCATGCCGAGGGTGGCGATGAACGGCAGGACCCGCAGCATGGTGATGGCCATGCCGTTCAAGACGCCGACCACGCCGCCCATGGCGACGCCCGCGGCGACCGCGGCCACCGGACCGTAGCCATCGCGCAGCAGCACCGCCGTCACCACGCTGGTCAGCGCAATCGACGAGCCGACCGACAAATCGATGCCGCCGGACACGATGATCATCGTCATCCCGATCGCGCCGAGCGCGACGATCACGGTCTGGGC
Source organism: Vicinamibacteraceae bacterium (assembly GCA_039916225.1). GTDB lineage: Bacteria > Acidobacteriota > Vicinamibacteria > Vicinamibacterales > Vicinamibacteraceae > JBDSLU01. The sequence continues at coordinate 6,766 of JBDSLU010000124.1, read as the reverse complement.
GAGAACGATGCGCAGGTTGCGAACCGAGAGGTACTGCTCGGGTGCGTCGCTCATCAGCGCGAAGGCGCCGACGACGATGAGCAGGCCGAGGAGCGGCGCCAGTGTGATGAGCAGGCGGCCGTAGCGCGAGCCGGACACCGTGTCACCCGCCAATCGCCGCCTCCATCACCGATTCCGGGGTCCAGTCGTGGATCGGGCGGACCGGCGTGAGCCGGCCGCGGCACATCACGGCCAGCGAGTGACACACGCCGAACAACTCGGGCAAGTAGGAACTGACCATCACCACACCGGCGCCACGCGTCGCGCAGGCGACGATGGCGCGATAGATTTCGACCTTGCTCCCGATGTCGATGCCTTTGGTCGGCTCATCGAGGAGCAGGACATCGGCTTCCTGGTGCAGCAGCCGCGCCATCGCCACTTTCTGCTGGTTGCCGCCCGACAACGTGCGAGCGGCCTGCCACGGGCTGCGCGCCTTGACCGCGAGGACGTCGAGCCAGTGGCGCGTCTGATCGCGCTGCGCGCCGCGGCGCAGCCAGCCGCGCGTCGAGCAGGCGCGATAGCGCGTGCAGGTGATGTTGTCGGCGAGCGAGAGATCGAGCGACAGCCCCTCGCCCTTGCGATCCTCGCTCAGGTAGCCGAAGCCGGCGGCCAGTCGCACCGACGGCGACGCCGTGCGGGCGAGACGCCGGCCGCGCACGCGCACTTCCCCGCCCTCGGCCGGCTCCAGGCCCATCAGGGCGCGGATCGTCTCGGTGCGGCCGGAGCCGACGAGACCGGCGACGCCGAGGATCTCGCCGCGGCGCAGCCGGAAGGCGGCGCGACGCACGGCGGGCGGCGCGGCCACGTCGACGACGTCGACCAGCACCTCCTCGCGCGGGGCCGGCGCGCGCTCCGGAAAGAGCGCGTCGACGGGGCGTCCGACCATGTGGGCGATGAGCGCCTCGTTGGTGACGTCGGTCAGCGTGCCGCTCGCCACGCTGCGGCCGTCGCGGAGCACCGTGTAGCGGTCGGCGATCTCGCGCACTTCCTCGAGGAAGTGGCTGATGTAGACGATGGTCACCCCGCCCGCCTTGAGGCGGCGGATGAGCGCGAACAGGCGCGTCACGTCCTCGCGCGGCAGGCTGCTGGTCGGCTCGTCCATCAGCACGATCGACGCACGCGCCGCGATCGCACGCAGGATCTCGACGACCTGGCGGGCGGCGATGGGCAGCGTGCCGACGACGCGATCGGGCGCCAGGTCGGGATGCGTGAAGCTCTCCAGCAGGCGCGCCGCCTCGCGCCGCATCGCCGCGCGATCGAGCCAGCCGCCGTGCGCCGGCTCCAGCCCCATCAGGATGTTCTCGGCCACCGTGAGGTGGGAGCAGAGCGACAGCTCCTGGTGGATCAGGGCGACGCCGGCATGGCGCGCGGCCAGCGGCGAGGACGGCGCGTAGGGCGCGCCGTTGACCTGCATCGTCCCGGCGTCGGGCAAGAGCCCGCCGGCGATCACGTTGAGCAGGGTGCTCTTGCCGGCGCCGTTCTCGCCGATCAGCGCGTGCACCTCGCCCGGCGCCAGGTTCACGTCGACGCCGTCGAGCGCCACCGTCGCGCCGAAGCGCTTGCGAAGTCCCGAAAGGACGAGCACTGGGCTGCCCTTCCCTACTTCAGGTACTGGGCGACGGGCGGATCGAGCAGCTGCACCATCTCCGGCGTCTTGACGTTCTCGGGGGTGATGACGTGCACCCCGGTATCGATCATCGCCGGCACTTTCTGCCCCTGCAGGTGCTGCACGGCCGTCTTGACCGCGAGATACCCCATCCCGAACGGATCCTGGAGGACGAAGCCCGACATCTCGCCCTTGGCCATCGCCTCGACGAACACCGGGTGGGCGTCGAAGCCGAGGAACGCCATTTTGCCGGCGCGGCCGAGATCCTGGAGCGCCAGCAGCATGCCGGCCGCCGACGACTCGTTGACGCAGTAGACGCCTTGCAGGTCGGGATACCGGTTCAGCAGGTTCTCGGCGACGCGCTTGGCGGTGTCGCGGGTCGGGCCGGCGTGCTGATCCGAGGAAATCACCGTGACGCCTGGGAAACCGGCCTTCAGCGCCTCGAGGAAGCCCTGCTCGCGGGCTTCGGTCGAAGCCGACCCTTCCTGATAGCGCAGCATCAGGACCTTGCCCTTGCCCTTGAGCAGCTTGCCCATGTAGTCGCCGGCGAGCCGACCGCCCTTCAGGTTGTCGGTGGCGACGTAGCTGACGGCGGCCTTCGACTCGAGGGCCGAGTCGAAGATGACCACCGGGATGCCGGCGCGCGTCGCTTCCTCGACCGGCCGGACCAGCGCCCGGGCGTCGAGCGGGGCCAGCACGATGGCGCTGATGCCCTGGCTCTGGAATCCTTCGACGACCTGGATCTGTTGCTCGCGGTCGTCTTCGCGGAGGGGGCCCTTCCACAGCACGTGGGCGTCGACACCCTGCGCCTGCAGCTCACGCTCGGCCTTGATCGCGCCGGCGTGGATCGTCTTCCAGAAGTCGTGGCTGGTCCCCTTGGGGATCACGGCAATCTGATAGCGCGGCTTGCCGGCGGTCGGCGTGCCGGCGCCGCCGTCAGCGGGTTTGGACGAGCCGCCGCAGGCGGAAAGGCCAATCAGCGCGGAGAGGGCGAGGCTCCAGACCAACCCGGTTCGTGATGGGGGCACGCCCGAGAAGGTATCGCGCGGACGGGCCGGCCGCAAGGCCGGTGCGTCAGGCGGCGACGCCGGGCGCGGCGGTGGCCGCCGGGGCGGCCGGCGTCGCAGCCGGCGGCAGGGCGGCCTTGGCCTTGGATCGGCCCCGGCGACCGCGCACCAGTGCGGCGAGCTGCCGCGACTGCGTCCGGGCCGCCTCGGCCTGCACGCTCAGCCGATCGCCGGCCGTCGCGCTGGCTTCGGCCGATTCGGCCGCCGCCTGCGTCGTGCGGGTCATCCCCTCGACGCTGCGGGAGACCTGGTCGATGCCGCTCATCTGCTGATCGCTCGAGGTGCGGATGGTCTGCACCAGATCCTGGACGCCGGACATCTGGCGCGTGAAGGCGGCCACCGCCGACGACACGTGCTTGAGCCGCGTCGTGCCCTCACGGGCGCGGTCGCTTGACTCCTCGATGAGCGTCGCGGTGTCACGGGCCGCCTGCGCCGAGCGCTGCGCCAGCCGGCGCACTTCCTCGGCGACGACCGCGAAGCCGGCCCCGGCTTCGCCGGCACGGGCCGCTTCGACGGCGGCATTGAGGGCCAGGATGTTGGTCTGGAAGGCGATTTCGTCGATGGTGCGGATGATCCGGGTGACTCGCGAGCTGGCGTCTTCGATGCCGCTCATCGACGTCACCATCGCCTCGAGGGCTTCATTCGAGCTCCGAATCAACACAGCTGCCTCGGTCACGAGCGACGCCGCGTCATGGGCGTGCTTGGCGTTGGTGCGCGTCGTGGTGGAAATCTGCGCCATCGTCCTCGAGGTTTCTTCGAGCGACGACGCCTGCTCACCGGCCGATCGCGACAGCGCGTCCGACGCCCGCGAGGCGTCGCCGGCGGCCGCCACCAGCGTCTCGGCGCTGCCGGCGATATCGGTGGCGACGAGGCCGAGCAGCCGGTTGACCGCGCCGATGACCAGCCAGGCCAGCCCGCTGCCGACGACCAGGACACCAGCCATCAGCGTCAGCACCCACCAGCGGGCCGACTGGGCGATTTCTTCGCTGCTCGCCTGGGCCGCTTCGGCGTTGATGCGGTTCTGCTCGATCAGCATGCCCAGGCGTTCGGCCGAGGCATCGAACTGCTTCTGGGCGTCGCCGGCCATGACGGCGCGGGCCTCGCCCGCCTTGCCCTCCACCACCAGCCCGAGGGCGGTGACGTGGGCCATCATGTACTCCGACCACGAAGACATGAACTCGTTATAGGTCTGCTTCTCGTAGGACGACGCGATCAGCGGCTCGTAGAGTTTCTGCTCGTGCTCGATGGCCAAGAGGGCCTTGTCCATCGCCTCGGTGGCCGACGCCCGCTCGGCCTCGGAGGCGGCCACGAACTGGAGCATCGCCATCCGGAACCGGGCCGTCGCCAGGCTGATGCTGCCGAGCGCGCGGACGCTGGGCAACGCCCGCCGCGTGACGTTGGCGGTCGTGGCGTTGACGCGGCCGAGCTGGAGCACGGCGAACCCGCCGACGACCGAACTGAGGATCACCACCGCGATGAAGGTGGTCATCAGCCGCGTGCGGAGGCTGCGATCGTTCCAGGAGATGAGGCGCATGACAGGGTCGGGCCCTTGGCCGTCGGGCTCGCGGACTATTCGACGTTGACGGTCAGCGACATCCCTGGATGGAATGCGCACTTCACGGCGACCTTGCCCTTGGCCTTGAACACCACCTCGGACGTGCTGCCCGGTGTCTGCGCCTTGGCGTTGAACTCGTTGCCCTTCGAGGTCGAGAAGGCGTTGTGGGTCACGTCGTCGTCGTTCTTGAAGGCGACCACTTCGCCGACCTTGACGCTGATCATGCCGGGCGCGAAGAGCTTGCCCTTCTGCGTGACGGGGTGCGACGCGGCCTGCAGCCACACGGTGGTGGCGACGACGGCGGCGGCCAGGGCGAGCGACGTGCGAAGGGCGGTGCGGAACATGAACGGACTCCTACGGCACGAAGCCGCGTCTCTGCGATTCGGATCAGCGCGGTAGCGCGGGTACCGGGACGGACCGACCGGGGCTCGTCAGCGTGCGCATGAAGGCGAGCAACTGGCGCTTCTCGTCGCCGGTCAGCCCGAGCGGCTTCAGGTCGTTCGACAGGCTCTCGCGGGCGGCCAGGCCGCCGCGATCGTAGAAGTCGACCACCGCGTCGAGTGTGGCCACCGAGCCATCGTGCATGTACGGCCCGCGGCGGTCGGCGTCGCGCAGCGTCGGCGTCTTGAAGGCGTGCTGCACCGAGGGAATGTCGGCGAGCAGGGCGCCGCGGCCGACGTCCTCGCCGACGACGCCGATGTCGTGGAAGCTGTCGTCGGTGAAGCGCCAGCCGCTGTGGCACTTGGCGCAGGCGGCCTTGGTATTGAACACGACGAAGCCACGCTTGGCCTCGGGGCTGATGGCCGCTTCGTCGCCGGCGAGCCAGCGATCGAACGGCGCCTCGGCCGAGATGACGCCGCGCTCGAAGGTGGCGATGGCCTTGGCCACCGTCTCCGGCGCGACCGGCTCACCGGGATAGGCCTTGGCGAAGAGCGCCTGGTAGTCGTCGATGGCGCCGATGCGCGCGATCATCGTCGGCAGGTCGAGGTTCATCTCGCCGGCCGCCTGGATCGGGCCGAGCGCCTGCGCCTCGAGGGTGTCGGCGCGGCCGTCCCAGAAGAACGCCTGGCCCCAGGCCAGGTTGAGGATGGTCGGCGTGCGGCGCCCGAGGGTCTTCATGCCGTGGCCGATGGCGCGCGGCAGGCCATCGCCCCACGAGAGGCCCGGGTTGTGGCACGACGCGCACGAGATCCAGCCGGATCCCGACAGGCGCGGATCGAAGAAGAGGGCCCGGCCGAGCGCTTCGCGCTCCGGCGTGTAGGCGTTGTCGTCGGGAAACGGCGTGGTCGTCGGCCTCGTGTAGCTGGCGAGGAAGGGCTGGCTGGCCACGCGCTCGGCCGGTACGGCCGCCTTGCTGCTGCCGGCGCCGTCGTTGGCCCGGAGCGCCACGGTGAGGCCGAAGGCGCAGACGCCGAGCGCGAGGACGAACGTTCGGGGGCCCACCTGGGTGGACCGAAAGGCAGTCAGGGGCACGACGTCTCCTCCGTGCCGGCTAGTGCGTACGCCGACACAAGGACCTAATCGGGTGCGACAGAGCTGACTTGAACCGGGACCCCAACGCCGGGCGGCGAGAGTGGTTCGACGGGGAGACGTTTCTGCGCATCGCCGCTATGCGGGGCGAGCAGGTCGCCGCAAACGGATATATGATATGCACTTGCACCATCCGCTGACGCTGGCCCTGCGGCATCTCACGCCGAGCCGGACGATCGACGGCTGCGGGGCCCTCCCTGTGTGGCTGGGTCCCTTGGGCCGGCTCGACCTGTCCGGGCTGAACGCCCGGCTGCAGGCGACGTTTGCCGCCAGCCTGACACCGGCGGTCAACCTCTTTGGCGGATCGGTCGAGCGACTGGGGCGCGAGCAGCGGGCCGACGTCCTTGCCACCGCCGCCGGCGTCGCCCGAGGCCGCCGCTTCATCGCCGGCACGTGGCCGACCGAGGACGCCGCACCCTTGGCGGTCCGCTACGGCCGCGCCATCGACGCGGTAGTCCGACAGGGCGGCACGCCGCTACTCCTGCCGATTGCCGAGTTGGCCGCGCTCGACGGCGACGGACTGGCGCACCTGTGGCGTCAGGCCACGTCGGGCCATCGCGGCGTCCTGGTCATCGAGATGGCCGACGCCTTCGAGGCGCCTGCGCCCTTGTATTCGACCGGCGTCGTGACGCGGCTCCTCGACATCCCCAGCCTCGGCGGGCTGGTGCACGCCTCGCTCGATCGCGGCGCCGAATGGGCCCGCATCGAGGCGCGCGATGCCGCGCGGCCGGACTTCCGCATCTACAGCGGACACGAGCGCGCCCTCGACATGGTCGCCTACGGCAGCGACTACCTCCTGGGTACTGCCGGCTGCGCGCCGGAGGCCTTCGCCGCCCGGGACCGCGCCTGGCGGGCCGGCGAGGCGGTCGGCTTCGAACTGAACGACATCCTGCAGGCGCTGGGCACGCTGCTCCACCGGTCTCCGATCGGCGGCGCCCGGCACGGCGCGCTGCAGTGGCTGCAGGTGCA
>JBDSLU010000123.1:0-40119 GCA_039916225.1 Vicinamibacteraceae bacterium | reverse complement strand
ACCGGGATCGAGACGATTGCCCAAACCCTTCGCCGCGGCGGGGCCGGTCGCCCCCGCCGGGCGCGGCATCATGCCGGACAACTGGCCCAGCTCGCTGGTGTTGACGAACAGGTAGCCGAGCTCTGGGGAGTACGACATGCCGCCCCAGTTGACGCCGCCGTGGTTGCCGGGGAACTGCACGCGCAGCCGATTGAACCCTGGCGGCAGGTACGGCCCACCGAGCTGCACACCCTGCAGCAGCGCGCGGCAGCCAGCTTCGATCTCGGGCGTCAGCGTCGCCACGTCGGTGGCGGCCATGCTCATTCGCGACAACGGTGGCGTGACGAGCGGGAACGGCTGCGTCTTCGCCGCCCGCTCGAGCGGCACCTCGCTGGCCGGCACCGGCCGCTCCTCGATCGGATCGATCGGCGTGCCGGTGGTGCGATCGAGCAGGAACAGCAGCCCCAGCTTGCTGGCGACCGCGACCGCCGGGATCGTCTTGCCGGCGCGCGTCACGTCCAGCAGCAGGGGCGCCGCCGTCAGATCGGCGTCCCAGATGTCGTGGTGGGTCAACTGGAAGTGCCAGAGGTATTCGCCGGTGTCGGCCTTGGCCGCCACCAGGCTGGTCCCGAACAGGTTGTCGCCCGGCCGGTCGCCGCCGTACTGATCGACCGACGGCGCCCCGAACGGCATGTAGACGATGCCGCGCGCGACGTCGACGGTGAAGAAGCCCCACACGTTGACGCCGGTGCGGTTCTTCCAGCTGTCGGTGCCCCACGTGTCGTTGAAGCGCTCGCCGGCCTGCGGCACCGAGCGGAAGGTCCACGCCAGCGTGCCGGTGTGGATGTCCCAGGCCCGCACGTCGCCGGCGGGCCCGCGCGGCGGGTTCTCCTGGGTGGTGCCGCCGGTGATCACCAGGTGCTTGAAGATGATCGGCGGCGAGCTGAGACCGTTGCGGCCGGGCAGGCCACGCAGGATCTCGGCCGTGTCGAGAGACACGACGCCGCCGGTGCCGAACGCCGGGTTGGGCACGCCGGTGGCGGCCGCGATCGAGTAGAGCTTGGCGTCGGTGCTGCCGAAGACGATCTGGGCCGGCGTCGTCGCATCACCGGCAAAGTATTCGACGCCGCGCGTCGACGGGTTGCCCGACGGCAGCCGATAGGCCCACTTCTCGGTGCCGGTCGCGGCGTCGAGCGCGACCACGCGCGCATAGGGCGTGCTCATGTAGAGCGTGCCGTCGATGACCAGCGGCGTGCTCTCGCTCGAGGCATAGCCGCGGCGGCCACGCGTCTGGTTGCTGCTGGTCGATGCGGGCGGCAGCGACGACGCGCCCGCCGGCGCAGTCGCCGCCGGCTCTTCATGACCGGCCGGCGTCGATGCCGTGGGGGCGGCAGGCGCGGCCGCCGGCTTCATGTGGTACGTCCAGGCGACGTCGAGGGTGGCGACATTCCCTGGCGTGATGTCGGTGAGCGGCGAGAACCGCGTGCCGCCAGGATCACGGTTGTAGGTCGGCCAGTCGCCGGCGGCCGTGGCGGCCGGAGCCGGCGGCGACGTCGTGGCGCGTTGCGCGATCGCCGCGCCCGTCGCCGCGGCGGTCACGGCGAGGATCAGCAGGGCCTGGGACGTTCGGGTCATCTCGTTTTCTCTACGACGCGGCCGACGCGATCATTGGCGCGGCTCGTGACAATCGCCGCAATCGGTGAACGCCTGGCGGGCATCGTGGCAGCGGCGGCAGCCGAGCATCGTCACGACGTCGGTCTGCTGGCGCATGACGTCCTGGTCGGCAACCGGGCCGTGGCACTCGACGCAGTCGACCTTGGCCTGGAGGTGCGCGCCGTGACTCCAGAAGACGTACTCGGGCGTGTCGTAGACGCGGACCCATGGCACCGGCGTTCCGGTCTTGGCGAACGCCGCCAGTTTCTGGATCGAGGGCTTGTCGGTCGCAATCGCCTGGTGGCACGACATGCAGACCCCGGTCGCCGGGAACGTCATCATCTCGCCGGCGTCGGGGTTGACGTGACACTGGCGGCACTCGAGACCGAGCGCGAGGTGCTTCTTGTGGCTGTAGGGGATGGGCTGGACGGGCGCCGGCGGCGGCGCGAACACTGGCGCGGCTGGTTGGGCACCCGCCGCAGGCGCCGCTTGGCCACTGCCCTGCCCCCGCAGCACGATCATCGTGGCCATCAGCACGCCCAACCCGGCCGCCAGGCTGCCGGCCAGGCGGCCTCCCCCCATGGACCCCAGCATGGGCGGAGGATATCGCAGCGGGGAATGTCGCGCGAACGACTGTTCACTACGGGGCAGCCGGCGCCGACCGGGCGGCCTACGCTGCTAAGATCATGGCGATGAACATCACAAGCGGCCGGCAGGCGCGGCACGACGCCGCTGAATCGGGCGGCCGTGCAGGTTTCTGACATGTGGGCCTGGATGCGTGGCCCGGCGAAGCCCACCAGTCAACCCGAGGCCCCGTCGGTGGCGCCGCGCGGGCGGCAGCCGGCTGGCCGGTATCGACCCCTGCACGAGTATCTCCGGACGCGCTTCGCGGACACCATCGTCCTGACCTTCGACCAGATCGAAGACCTCCTCGGCTTCGCGCTGCCGGCCGAGGCGCGCACTGACCCGGACTGGTGGACGCGGACAGCGGTCGTTCCCACCGACGCCAACTGCGCCGACGCCTGGCTTCTGGCCAAGCGGTCGGCCCAGGCCAACCTGCAGGCCCGCACCGTCACCTTCGACCGCATCGACTGAGGGTCCGCGGCGCGGTGGCCGGGCCGAGGCCGACGGACGGGCCGTCGCGGCGGCCCGTCCGTCACCCTAGTGGCCCGTATCAGTTGGTTCGGTAGTGGATCTCGGGCGCGGCGCCCGGCTGGCCAGGCGCGAGGAGCGCGCAAATCGGGGATTTGTAAGCGACGAGCAACGCCACCAGACGGGATGCCCCGCCCGAGAGGCACTACCGAAACGACTGATACAGGCCACTAGCCGCGTCCGCGACGCCGGTGCGTCTTGATCATGGGCGCGGCCGTCCGCAGCTTGGCCGCTTGCGTTGCCGCGGCAGCCGCCTGGGGGTCGGGCGGCGGCGGCTTCCGATGCGTCTTGCCGGGGGCGTCGACGACACCTCGGCTGCGACGCATCGACGGTCCGGGCCCGGGGGCGGGCGGTGTCTTCGCGGACGGCTTGGCAGCGGCCGATGCCGCCCTCTTGCCTTTCTCGACGCCGGCCGTGAGGTGCCCCAGCAGGGCCGTGGCTCCGTCGCGGACGCTGGCGAGTTGATCATTCAGCGTCTTGCGGTCCAGCCAGCCTTCCGTCTTGGCCTGCAGCGTCCCGGCGATCCGGCCGATCTGTTCCGCGAAGGCGGCGATGCGCTGCTCGGTCTGGCCGGCGGGTTCCTCGGCCGGCCCGGTCGTGGTCGTGCTGCGAGTTGTTCGTTTCACGTCACTACGCTTTGCCATGGTCACTCCGTCTCAGAAACACACCAGCCGGTCGCGGCGCTTCTCGATCTTCGTGAAATCGAGGCCAGCGATCGACTTCAGATCGTCGAGCGTCTTGCACGGGGCCTTGCCGCGATGCGCGATCAGGGCGGCGGACTCGGCGCGCAGCAGGCCGGCGACGCTCTGCAGCTGCACCGGCGTCGCGCGGTTCAGGTTGAGCGGCGCCGCCGCCTCGCCCTTGAAATGGGTCGCCAGGTATTCGAGGGCGGCGTTCAGTTCTTCGTCGGTGCCCTTCAAGCCGAGTCCGACCATGCGCGTCATCACGTCCTGCCAGCCTTCACGGGTCAGGCGGACAGAGGCGCCGCGATCCGCCGGATGACAGGTGCTGCACAGCTTCTGGACCTCGGCCTTGCCCGGTCCGTCGGGGAGCTGGGTCTGGGCGGAGGCGGAGCCGGACGCCGCGAGGAACGCCAGCAATGCGGCACCGGCGGACAACAGGAAGCGGTCTCGCATGATCAGTGCTCCAGGGGGATGCCGAAGGCATAGAGCGTGTTGTCGTAGGTGACCAGGTAGACCTGGCCACCGCCGGCGGCCAGGCCGGCGCGGGCGAACGACGTGATCGCCGATCCGCTCGACCACAGCTCCTTGCCGCTGACGGCGTCGAGGGCGTAGAGGACGGCCGGCGTCGACTGCTTGGCGCGATCGGCCGCCGACAGGGTCGGCGCGCCGCCACGGTGCTCGCCGCTGGCCGCGGCGAAGACGATGCCGTTGAGGACGACCGGCGCCAGCGGCGCGGCGATCTGGCGCGAGCGCCAGCCCGGCTCGAGAGCAGCCTTGCCGTCCTTCTCCACCACCTTCAGCGCGACGATGCTGCTGGCGCCGGGCGCCAGCACCCAGCGCGTGCCGTCGGCGTCCTGCCACGTCGCCAGCCCGCCGCCGGCGTTGGGCGGCGCGAAGGCGTCGGTCACGAACAGCGGCGTCTTGTGGTCGCTGCCGCCGAGCGAGGTGCCGTCGAGCAGGTAGAGGCGCCCGTCGTTGCCGGTCACCGCGACGTAATCCTTGCCCTTGTGGCGGAAGACCACCGGCGTCGCGTTGAAGTCGGCGGTGTCGCGGGTGAACCAGTCCTTCGGCTCGAGCGTGACCCGATCGAGGGCGACGACGCTGCTGGCGTAGCGCGTCGGGGCCGGTCCGTCGGCGGCGAGCCACGGACGCGTGGCCGGCGGCTGCAGGCCGGTCGCGGCGTAGACGATGCCGCTGGTGCCGAGTGCGACGCTGCCGGCAACGTTGGCGCCGCCCGTCTTCCAGGTCGTGACTTTCTTGTCCGGCGACAGCAGATCGAGCGCCCACACGCCGTTCGGGGCGTTGCCGCAGTCGTTCGACGTGCTCGTGTAGACCAGGCCGTCGACCGAGATGAGGGACGAGGGCCGCGCGTTCGGCGGCAGGAACGGCACCGGGGGATCCACCTGGCCGCCGTCGGTGACGCGCACGGTGCGCAGCCATCCGTCGCTGCCCATCGTCCACAGCGGATCGACGCCGCCGAACGGGACGCTCGGGGCGTTGCGGGTGGGTCCGGCCGGCGGCGGCGGGACGTCGCCGCTCGGCGGACCGGTCGGCCGCGCCCGTCGCACCTGGCTCAGGGCCGCGGCGCCCTTGCCGGGTTCGCCGACGGCGCTCGTCGCGCGCCCGCCCCCGCCGCCACCGGGACCGCCGAACCCCGTCGGCGCTCGCGGGGTCACGCGGCTCGGCGCAGCCATGAGGCCACCGGGGCAGCGCCAGGTGCTGCCGGGCGTGCTGCCGAGTGCCGCCATCGTCGTCAGGTGCGTCGTCCAGTACGGCTTGGCCAGGTCGGTGTCGATGCTGAACACCACGTCATCGGCACCACCGAAGAAGGCCAGCGACTTGAAGCCGACGTAGCCGACCAGGAAGTCGAGCAGCACCGGCTGGGTGAGCGACTCCAACTGTCGCGGTTCGCCCGGGAAAGTGTGCTTCCAGAGGAGCTTGAAGGAGCCGTCCTCGACCGATCCCCGGTTGACGCGGACGTCGCTGCGGATCCAGTTGGTGCGCTGCGCGTCGAAGCCGGCCGTGGTGACCTCACGCGCCTGCGCGGCGGCGAGGGCCGGCAGCGCGGCGAGGCCGGCAGCGAATGCGAGCGTGGCCCGGGAACGGTTCATGAGTGGCAGTCTCCGCATCACTTGGTCCCGTCCTGGCTGGCGTCCGGGCTCTCACGCCCGGCCGCGGGCGGCCCCTTGAGCGTTCGTCCTGCTACTCGCGGCGCTGGGCGCGCCGCGGCGTCCGAACGCGGGCCGCTTTCACGATCGACGCCGAAGGCGTAGAGCGTGCCGTCGTGCGTGCCGAGATAGACGCGGCCGTTGGCCAGGGACAGGCTGGTGAAGTGGTTGAACGTCGTCATCTGGCTCCCGCTCGACCACAGCTCGTCGCCGGTGCGGGCGTCGAATGCGTGCAGTTCGGCGTGGGTCGAGTTCTTGGCCCGGTTCTGCCAGTCGTTGTAGGTGAGGCCGATGTCGACCGTCGACTGCGTCGCGTCGACACCGTTGCCGAAGGCGAAGACGACGCCGTTGGCGATCACCACGTGGTCGGCCTGATTGACGTCGCGCGACACCCAGGCCGGCGCCAGCCGGACCTTGCCGCCCTGCTCTTCCAGCTTGAACGCCGCGACGCCGCCGCGCACGGTCTCACCGTGCTCGATCGGGGCCTTGAACGCCGGATGCTTGGGGCCCCAGAACGGCAGCAGCACCCATCGCGTGCCGTCGGTGTCCTCCCAGGTCGACACCGCGCTCCACGGACCGGCCGCGGCGAAGTGCACCGACTCGTTGCAGATCAGCGGCGTGCGGTCGACCGGCGTGCGATGGTCCTCGCCGCCCATCGCGCTCGTGTCGAGCAGCCAGAGGCGGCATTCCTTGCTCGACTCCGCCAGGTACTCCTTGCCCTTCCACTCGAACACCGGGCCGGTGACGTTCATGTCGAGGTCGCGCTTGCGCAGCCAGATCGCATTGGTCGGCGCGTACCAGTCGCTCAGCTCGAGCGCCTTGGTCAGCGGGTTCTGCTTGACCGCGACGATCGCCTGGCCGAAGACTTCGCGATCCGGGTAGTAGTCGCCGTCGCCGCTGCCGGCGTAGACGCTGCCGTCGCGGCCGATGGTCGGGCCGAGGCGCGGCCACATCCCGCCGCTGCCGGGGTTGAAGCTGCCCACCTTCTTTGTCGCCAGGTCGAAGGCATAGAACTGGTTGGGGGTGCCGCCGCAGCCCTGCGCCGTCGAGGTGTAGACGACGTTCTTGTAAAGGTTCAGGCCGTACGGCTTGCCGTTCGGCGGCAGGAACAGCTCGGGTGCGGCCACTTCCTGTCCGGTGGCCACGTCGACCTGCCGCAGGCGTCCGTCCCAGGACACCGCGTAGGCGACGAACTGCCCGGGCTTCGCACCCGGTCCGATGACCGGCGTCGCCGTCAGGCCGCCCGGGCACAGCGTGTAGTAGCGGCTGTTGGCTTGCCCGGTGAAGGTGTTGTCGAAGGTGCGCTTCCAGAGCTGGGTGCCGGTATCGAGGTCGATGCCGAAGAGGTTGTCCGAGACGCCAGCCACGACCCCGATCTGCTTGGGCCCGGTCGTCGTCCGCACGTCGCTGACGATCATCGGCGGGAACAGGTTGTGGAGCTGCCGGGACGCGTTGTCCAACTTCAGCTTCCAGACCAGCTTCATGCCCTTGACGCTGGTCGGGCTGATCAGCGTCTCGTGGCGTTGCCACGAGGTGCGTTGGACGTCGTAGCCGTCCGTCGGCCAGCTCGCCTTGCCGGGTGGCGGCGGCGGTGGCACCGGTGGAGCCTTGCGTTGGGCGCCCGACGTCTCGGCGCATCCGAGAGCGACCGCGAGAGCGGTGACGGCGACGAGGCGGAATCTGGCCATGGGTTGGGGTCCGGTCAGGAATAGGTTGGTCATTGTGGGCGTCGAGGCGCCCGCCAGGCAAGGCGCGAGGAGCGCGCATACGGGCCGTATGTAAGCGACGAGCAACGCAGCATGGCGGGATGCATCGGCGGCCACAATGTTCAAAATATTCCTGACCGGGCCCCTAGGACAGGTTACCGCCGCGCCGGCCGGGATGGCGACGGAATGTTGCGGGACCGTACCTGCGTGATGACGAGTTGGACACCGGTGGCGCGACTCGGCAGACGATCTACGAGCCGGCCTATCGTGTGTCGATGCGCAGCGACAGGGACGCCGTGCGCGGGGCCCCGAAGTGGGTACCGCTGAACGGGTTGCCGAAGTTGTAGGCGTAGGCGGCGTCGAAAAGATTCAGTACCGATCCGCGCAGGCTGGCGGTCGAGCGCGCGCCCGACCAGAGCCGCACCGTCGCGAGCAGCGACAGCGTCGAGCGCGAGCGCACGCGGCCGCTGCCGAAGTCGACGCGATCGGCACCCGGCCGCGACGCGAGTTCGTCCGCCTCGTCCTCGTCCAGCTCGAGCGGCGTGCCGCTCTCGTGGCGATAGACACCCGACAGGCCGGCCCGAGCCCCGGTCCACGTCAGGCCGCCTGACGCGACGACGCGCTGATCGTGATCCGGCGTGAACTCGACGCCCGGCCCGATCTCGGCGACGTCGTCCTCGAGGAACAGACCGCCGGTGATCGGCCCGACCTGCGTGACCGTGCCGATGCTGACGTTGCCGTAGCCGGACCACGTCGAGCCGGACGCGACCTCGAGGCGCGCGTCGAAGCCCCGGGCGCGGCCTTCGGCGACGGCGTTCGGAAACACGACCGTGGTGCCGAAGAACACGTTGGGATCGGCGTATTCGTCGACGTGGCGGTGCCAGTAGGCGACGTCCAGGCGCAGCCCGCGGCCGAAGCGATGCTCGACACCGGCCTCGAACGCCCACTGTCGCTCGGGTTCGACGTCGGCGCCGCCCGCGCCCACTCCGCCTTCCGCCGCGTCCTCATCACCGCCGTCCGCGTCGAGGAACGGCGACAGCGCGCGCGCCTCGGCCGACGAGGCGAGCAGCAGATACTCCGGCTGCGGCGGCTGATAAAAGCGGCTGAGCGACGCGCGCAGCGTCGTGGGCGGCGACAGCGCGAAGGCGGCACCCAGGCGCGGGCTCCACTGCTGCCGCGGCAACAACAGGCGGGTCCGATCGAAGCGGACGCCGGCCGCGAGGGTCACGGCCGAGGTCGCCTGCCAGGTGTCCTGGAGGTAGGCCGAGAACAGCGCCGGCCGGGCCCGCCCTCGGTAGCGGAACGGCGAGTCGAGATTGAAGGCGAGCGCCGCGTCGCTCAGCCCGGCGTCTTCGGCGGCGTCCTGGTCGGTGACCGCGAACCCGAAGCGCTCGTCGAGCCACAACGACTGGAGCTCGCCGCCGGCCTTGACCACGTGGCGGCCAGCCTGATGCGTGACCGCCGCCAGCCCGCCGACACGCGTCAGCCGCCGATCGGTTTCCGCCGTCAGCGGCGTGTCGGCGTCGCTGGGATCGAGCCGCACGCGACTGCGCCGGCCATAGCCGGCGACCTGCGATACCGTCCCGCTCGACCATCCGCGCTGCCACGACACGGTGGCCGCGCCCTGCCGGAGCCGCTGCCGTACGTCCTGCCCGGCCTCTTCCTGCTCCTCGGTGTTCGGCACGGCGAAGCGGGCGCCGCCGCCGTTCCAGCTCGCGGTCAGACGATCGCGCGCGCCGCTGCCGGCGGTGAGCTGGCCGGACGTCGTCAGGCTGCCGCCGTCGTTGTGGAAGTTGTCGGGATGGACCGGGTCGAGGAAGCGCGCCGATCGCTGACCGCTCGCCTGCAGCCACAGCGTGGCCCCACGCCCGATCCCGCCGCCCGCCGATCCGCCGCCGTCGACCGCGGACTCATTGCCGGCTGCGGTCTCGGCGAAGCCGCGCCACGTCTCCGCCGCGGCGCGCGTCCGCACATCGATGACCCCGCCGGCTTTGTAGCCATATTCCGGCGGCACGTAGCCGGTGACGATGGTCAGCGCGTCGATCGTCGAGGCGTCGGGGGCGAGGCCGGAAGCCTGATCGAGCCGCTCGTAGACCGGCACGCCGTCGACGACGTAGAGGAAACCGTCGTCGACGCCGCGGCTGTGCAGCAGGCCGTTGTCCTCGGTGGCCCAGCCGGGCAGGGTGGCGACGACGTCCTGCAGCCGCCGCGAGCCCGTCCGCGTGGGTGCCCGGCCGATCGATTCCGCGCCGAGCGACGTGCGCGTCGCGATGGACGCCGCGGGGCGGGCGCCTTCGACCGCCACGGCGTCGCGAAACGCCGGCGACACGCGCAACGTGACGCTGGCCGGCAGCCCATCGGCGATGGTGAGCGGCACCGGCGCTGTCGCGGCGCCGCGGTCGTCCACGGCCAGACGATAGCGGCCCGGCGGGAGATCGGCGATGAGGAAGTGGCCGCTGGCGTCGGCGGTCACGCGTCGAATCGTCGCACCGAGCGGATCGGACACGGTCACGACGGCGCCACCGACCGGCGCATTCGCGGGATCGACGACGACGCCATCGAGCCGCGACAATTGGACCTGGGCGAGCGCGGGCGCCGCTGCCGCGACGAGCAGAAGGGCGAGACACGACGACCGGATGACCGAAGGCATCATTCGTCGAACGCTGGCGCAGTCGAGATTTACGGCGCCGGCGCGACGGCAATGCCCCACGGGCTGCCGCCGAGGCTGATACGACGCTCGACGGCTCCGGTCGCGACGTCGATGATCGACACGTCGCCGGCCGGGCCGTTCGCGGTGAAGAGCTTGGTGCCGTCGCCGTTGATGCCGATGCCCCACGGCCGCTGGCCGACGTCGTTCAGCGTCCGCACCAGACGGCGCGTGGCGACGTCAATCACGGACACCGACCGCGCCCGGCCGTTCGAGACGAACAGCAGCGTACCGTCCGGCGACAGCACCACGCCCATCGGCCGCGGTGGCGTCGGCGCGGCGTCAGCCTTGGGCAGCCGGATGGTGTCGGCGAGGGTCCGACGGGCTGCGTTCAGCACCGAGATCGACGCCGAGTTCTCGTCAGTGACGAACAGCGTCGCGCCATCGGGCGTGACCGCGATGGATCGCGGACGCTGGCCGACCATCGCCCGCCCGAGGACCGCGAACGACGTGGTGTCGATGGCGACGACGGTGTGATCGTCCTCGCAGGTGACGTAGACGACCTTGCCGTCCGGCGAGACCGTCACGCCCTCGGGCTCGTCGCCGACCTTCACCCGCTGCGTCACGGTGCCGGCCTGGAGGTCGACTACCGACATCTCGGCGGTCTCCTCGTTCGAGACGTAGAGCCGCTTCCCGTCCGGCGAGAGATCGAAGGCCTCGGGATCTTGGCCGCTGTGGATGGTGCGGACGGTCTTGCGGGCCGCGATGTCGACCACGGCGATGCCGTCCGCCGAGCGATCGGCCGGCGGCAGCGTCGACTCGTCGACGCCGGGCGGCGCGATCGGCGAACCCGACAAGGCTACGTAGAGCAGCGTGCCGTCGCGCGACACGCGCACGCCGCGCGGGCGCTTGCCGACGGGGAGCGCGGCGAGGAGCTTGCCGGTCGCCGCGTCGATGATGGCGACGGTCCCGGCCGTCTCGTTCGAGACGTAGACGTGGAGGGCCGGCGCCGGCTTGGACGCGGTCGGGGCCTCGCGGCCGCAGCCTCCGGTCATCACCGCCGTGACGGCGACGAAGACGACCGGAAGGGCGAGCCGAATACTCCGGCGCGGGCGCGGCGACATGGCTACTGATACAGCGCGAAGGCGTAGAGCGTGTCGGTGGTCGCGACGAGGACGTACTGCCGCCCGTCGAGCAGGTAGGTCATCGGCGGGTTGGTGACGTCACCGATGTGCGTGTGCCAGATCGGCGCGCCGGTGACCGCATCCCAGGCGATGAGATTGCCGCCGTTGTCGCCGCCGAACACCAGCTTGCCGGCGGTGGTCAGCAGGCCGGCGCCGCCGCCGCCGTACATGCCCGCGCCGCCCGCCGCCGGGTAGGGACGACGCCAGGCGACCTTGCCGGTCAGCGGGTTGATGGCGGTGAGGAAGTTGCCGGTGTTGCCGACGAACACTTCTTCCTTGCCGGCCAGGCCCATCGATCCGCGCGGATCGGGATTGGTCAGGTAGTAGATCGAGTGGCCGTTGCGCTCGGAGACGTAGAACAGGCCGGTGGCCGGCGAGTAGGCCGCCGGCTCCCAGTTGATGGTGCCGCCCGAGGTCGGCGAGGTCAGCGCGCCCGCCACCAGCGGATCCTTGGCCGGATCGCGCCGGACCGAGCCCTTGGCGTCGACGTTGGCCGCCCAGTTGGTGGCGCTGCCGTACTTCGAGACCACGATCTTCTCGCCGGTGGTCCGATCGAGCGTGAAGAAGTAGCCGTTGCGCGCCGCGGTCGACACCAGCTTCCGCTTCTTGCCACCGACGGTCGCCTCGAACAGCACCGGCGTCTGGGCCGAGTCCCAGTCGTGCATGTCGTGCGGCGACGTCTGGAAGTACCACTTCATCTTGCCGGACGTGACGTCGACGGCGATGAGCGAACAGGTGAACAAATTGTCGCCGTCGCCGCGGCCAAGCGTGTAGGCCGGGATCGGGTTTCCGGTGCCGAAGATGTAGAGGTTGGTCTCGGGATCGTAGACGCCCGGCAGCCACGGATGCCCGCCGCCGTAGCGCGCCGCCTGCAGGTTCAGCCAGGTATCGGCGCCCTGATCGCCGGCGTTCTGCGGCACGGTGTAGAAGCGCCACAGTTCCTTGCCGCTGTCGGTGTCGTAGGCCTGCAGGTAGCCGGGCGAGTCGAGATCGTTGCCGGTGCCGACGATGACGGTGTTGCCGATCACCATCGGCGCGATGGTCGAGAAGTACTGCTGGGTGAACGGCGCGAATTCCTTGCTCCACCGCTCCTTCCCCGTCTTCGCGTCGAGCGAGACGATGAAGTCGTCGGGCGTGACCATGAACAGTGCGTTGTTCCACAGGCCGAAGCCGCGGTTGCCGATCGGCGTGCCGCCGCGCGTCCGCCAGAAGTAGTGCCACATCTCGCGGCCGTCGCGGGCGTCGAGGGCCCAGCCGTTGTCGGGCGAGGTGACGTAGAGGACGCCGTTCACCATCAGCGGCGTGCCCTTGATGATCGTCGCCACCGCCGGGTTGCTCGGCGATCCGCCGCCGCCGATGATGGCCGACGGTCCCTGGCCGAAGCGGCCGGTCGGCGCCGCGCCAGCGGTGAGCTTCGCCGTCCAGGCCAGGCCCAACTGCTTGACCGTCGTCTGATTGACCTGCGTCAGCGGGCTGTAGCGCTTGCCGGTGTAGTCGCCCGAGTAGGACGCCCAGTTCGCACCGAGCGGCTTGAGGAGATCGGCCGGCGCGAGATCGCGGGCCAGACCGGTCTGTCCGGCGGCGAACGCGCCCGCGAGGACGAGCGCCGAGATCGGCACCCAGTTCGGAAGAAGTCTCGTCAGTCTCATTTGAGCGTCGACAGGAAAGCCGTCACGTCGTGCATGTTGCCGTTGGTGAGGACGCCGAGCAGCTCACGATGCTTGGCGAGCGGGTCCTGCACCTCGATCTTCGGAGTGGCCCCGGTGCGCCGGATGGTCCGCGGCGTCCCGTCATCGAGGATGAGCGTCACCAGGAAATCGTCGAGCCGGGCGAGACGTCCGGACACTCTCTCGCCCGCGGCCAGCGTCACCGTCGCCATGACCGGCTTCGACGCCGGCGGCGGGCCGGCGCGCCTGGCGCCGCGCGGACGCGCGACGCCACCGGACACCCACATGTTCTGCAACGCCATCGGGCTGGCCACGCGCGCGGCGAGGCCCTGGAGATCGCCGGTCGGCGAGTGGCAGCTGGCGCACTGCTTGGTGAAGAACGCCTCGCCGGCCTTGGCGTCCCCGATCAGGATGTTCAGCTCGGTCTCGGGCCCGGGCGGCGGGCCGCCCTGGTTGGTGCCCTGCGCCTGCAGGCTGTGCAAGTAGGCGGCGATCGCCTTGATGTCGTCGACCGGGAGCGGCAGCGGCGGCATCGGCGGCGGTCCGGGACGGCCGTTCTGCACCACCGGGACGATCAGCTCGCCGTCCTTGTCGTCGAGCACGAGCTGCGATCGCAGCAGGTTGGGGCCACCCAGCTGGCCGCCCCGCGCGTCGGCGCCGTGGCAGGCGCTGCAGACGGCGTACTGCGCCTTGCCGCGCTCGAGCTGCTCGGGCGACGCGGCCGGACGCTGATGCGCCGGGAAACGGGGCGCTTCCTGGAAGCCGCCGGACGGACGCGGCGGCGGCGCCGGTTCGCCGTGTGCGCCTTGCGCTGGCGGCGCCGCAGGCGTCTGGGCTGCTGGAACAGGGGTCTGGGTGGCGGGCGTCTGGGCAGCGGGCGTCTGCGCGGCGGCGCGCAGACCCACGGACAGCGCGAGGCCGAGCGCCATGACGCTCATCGAAACTGGACGTCGGTACATTCCGGACCGTTCTCCTTACCGCTCGTGTGGCTATCGTGCATGTAACCACATCTCCAGGGCGTTTCCGTCGCCCGGCTGGCGGTCGACTGGTGTGACCACCCACAGGTCATTTGCGCGCACGCTAACCGGCGTAGAGCGACGGGCCACCTCAGCTAAATAACTTAGTCGCTAGGGGTTTTACCTTGACCAGTTCAACCCTTTATGTCAGCATCCCGTCACTCAAAAAACCACTTAGGCACACTCTGTCGGCCGTTTGCCGTGGAGTTGGCCTGGGACGCAGTGGCCGAGCCCAGTACCGAAGTTGCGGAAGGCGGGTGTCGGGGTGGATTCACGCTGCCGGCGGAAGTACCGATGAACGCTCGTTGACGTACACCCTTCGCCACGGCGGGCCTGGCCCGACGCTGGCGGCCAGGGAAGAAAGGCCGAGATGCGAGGATCCGTTCGGACTGCGATCGTGACCGTAGGGGCCGCCGCCGCGCTCATGATGAGCGTGCAGGCTGCCCAAGCCCAGCTCATCATCAGCGAGTTCCGGGTTCGGGGGCCGAATGGGGCCAACGACGAGTTCATCGAGCTTTACAACAACTCCGGCGCCGATCACACGGTGGCGGGCGCCGGCCTGGGCTACGCCGTGGTGGCCTCGGACGGCTCCCCGCGCTGCCAGATCTCGAACGGCACGATCATCCCGAACCGCGGCCACTTCCTCTGCACCAACACCGTCGCCTATTCGCTCGCGGGCAACGCCACGGCGGACTCGACCTACTCGACCGACATCCCGGACAACGCCGGCATCGCCCTCTTCGACTCGACCAACGTCGTCGACTTCGTGCTGGCGAACCGGCTCGACGCGGTCGGATCGACGAGCGAGGCGAACACCCTCTACAAGGAAGGCGCCGGCTACCCGGCGCTGACGCCGTTCTCGATCGATTACGCCTTCCACCGGGACGAATGCGGCAAGGCCGGGTCGATCACGACGATGGGTCCCTGCTCGACCAGCACGCCGATCGACACGAACAACAACGCCGTCGACTTCATCTTCGTCGACACGAACGGCACGTCGGCGGGCGCCGGCCAGCGCCTCGGCGCGCCCGGGCCGCAGAACCTGTCGTCACCGATCCAGCGCAACGTCAGCATCGCGACCACTCTTCTCGACGCGACGGTCGCGACCAGCGCCTCGCCCAACCGCGCGCGCGACTTCACCAGCGATCCAGGGAACAATTCGACCTTCGGGACGCTCGACCTCCGTCGGAGGTTCGTCAACAACACCGGTGCGAGCGTGACGCGTCTCCGCTTCAGGATCATCGATCTGACCACGTTCCCGGCGCCCGGAGGCATCGCCGACCTGCGGCCGCGAACCTCGGGCTCCGTGGTCGTCGCCGGTATCAACGACGCCGGCACGTGCACGGCGACCGGCGCCCCGGCGACGCCGCCGTGCACGGCGACGGTGCAGGCCACGACCTTGGAACAGCCGCCGTCACAGCCGAATGGCAGCGGCTTCAACGGCTCGCTGTCGGCCGGCACCGTCACCCTCGGTACGCCGCTCGCCAATGGCGCCAGCATCAACCTCCATTTCCTGAACGGCATCCAGCAGACGGGCACCTTCAAGCTGTACCTGAACATCGAGGCGCTGCCATAGTCGCGCAGGTCGCCCGCCGGTGAGCCCAGACGGGGCCCGCGTTCGCGAACGCGGGCCCGCTACCAGAGGAGTCTCCATGACGACGGTGCGGACAGAGAACACTGAGACCGAAGCGCCACGATCGGACACCGCCACGACGGACGGGTCGGCCCGCAAGGCCTTCGTCGAACCGAAAGTCTCGAGCCCGGTCGACGTCCTCGAAGCCACCACCTTCTTCCAGGCGGTGGACAGCGGCGGCACGGGCATCCGCCGGAACGGCGAGTAGCCGCACGGCAGCATCGGGTCGAAGCGATGCGCACGTCGATCGTCTGGAGGGCGGCGCGTTCCGTCGTCGACGCCACCCGTCTGCTGCGGCGCGATCCGCGTGAAGCACTTCTGAGCGCGAGGATGGCCGTCTGGGTCGTCCTCGTGTCCTGCCTCGCCAGGGCGATGTCCCTACCCAGGGCCCATCGCCTGGTGTCGACGCGCCTGCGGGCGGCCAATCCGGACACATCGGCCGACACGCCGGCCCGGCTGGCCCGGGCCATCGACCGCGTCCTGAAGCTCGACGTCTTCGTGTTCCGCCGGAGCTGCTGGCGCCGCGCGCTGGTCCTGCAGCGCTTCCTCGCCCTCCACGGCATCGAGAGCCGGGTGAACTTCGGCCTCAAGAAGACCACCGGCGAGTTGCAGGGCCATGCCTGGCTCGAACGCGACGGACAACCGTTCCTCGAGGACGACGCCGGCGCCTACGTCATCACCTTCAGCCTGCCGCGTCAGCCAGCGTCATGGGAATCCTGCTCGCGGAGCTGACGCCCGTCGACGCCGTCACTGCGATCGCCAGCCTGCGACCGCTCGAGGATCCCGAAGCCTGCCTGCTGCTCCACTGCGGCCGGGCCGAGCTGTCGGCCGAGCGCGCCGGGCAGGTGCGGGCCCTCGTCGAGGCCGGCCTCGACTGGGATCGTGTCCTCGCGCTGGCCGCCCGACATGGCTTGCGGGCGCTCCTTCACCGTCACCTGGCGCGCCTCGCACCGGCCGGCCTGCCCGCGGCGCCGCTGGCCTCGCTTCGCGACTACGTCGAGAAGAACAGCGCCTTCGGCCTGCTGTTCACCGGCGAGTTGCTCCGTCTGCTGGCGGCGCTCGACGGGAACGGCGTCGAGGCGATGCCGTTCAAGGGGCCAGCGCTCGCGCAGTATCTCTACGGCCACCTGGCGCTGCGGCAGTTCTGCGACCTCGACATCCTCATCCGCGAGCGCGACGTCTGGCGGGCCTCCGCGGTGCTCCAGGGCCAGGGTTTCGTCGCCGACGTCGACGTCCCGGAGACGCGGCGCGCGACGTTCCTGCGCCAGGACTACGTGCGCCTGTTCCGTCGTGACGGCGGCCGCACGATCGTCGAGCTGCACTGGGGCGTGGCGCCGCGCGCGTTCGCGGTGCGCTTCGACGGTGACGCGGTGTGGCAGCGACTCGGCTCGATGACGCTGCAGGGGCGTGCCGTGCGCGTCCCGGCCGACGAAGATCTGCTGCTGATGCTGTGCGTGCACGGATCCCGGCACGGCTGGGACAAGCTCGAAAACCTGGCCAGCGTCGCCGAACTGGTACGGCGCACGCCGTCGCTCGACTGGCCGACGGTGTGGGCACGGGCCGAGGCGATGCACTGCCGGCGCATGGTCGCCTTCGGACTCCTCCTGGCCCATGGCCTGTTGGAGTCGCCGCTGCCGGCGCACGCCGCGAGCACGTGGCAATCGAGCCCGCTTCGCGACACGGCCCGCCAAATCGTCGGCGAGGCCCGCACGCTCGATGGGCTGCCGCCGGCCTTCGCGCGCCAGATGGCGCGCCAGCTTCGACTCAAGGACACCTACACTGATCGTGCATGGGCGTTCGCGCGCGAGTTCACCACGCCGACCCCGGACGACTGGGCCCTCGTCGATCTGCCCGGACCGCTGTCGATCGGCTATCCGCTCGTGCGCGCGCTCCGAATCGCGCGCAAGCACCGGGCCGTGTCCCAGGCGGCCGTCGGAGACCTGTCATGACTGTCGTTCCCGCATCCCGTTCCTCGTCGCACCTCGCACCGTGCTGGCCGGGGCTCGCGCTCCTGCTCCTGTGCGCCGGGGCAGCGGGCGCCGCCACTTCTCAGGTCGCACCGGCCCAGGCGCCGGCTTCGGCGCCGGCCCGGACCGCGCCACCCGCATCCGCCCCGGCAGCCCAGACGCCGCCGCGCCCCGCGGCGTCGCAGCGACCGGCCGCCAAGCCCTACGCCATGGCGGTGAAGATCGAAGACGGCTTCATCAACGTCGCGCTGCGGGCCCGGCAGGCGCGGATCGTCGACATCGCCAAGGACCTGGCTACTCAGCTGCGGGCCCGCATCGTCGTCGGGCCCGGCCTGGCCCCGGACACCGTCACCGTCGATCTGCCGTCGACGCCGCTCGAGGGCGTCCTGCAGGCGATCGCGCCGCGCGTGCTCATCGACTACGAGGTGCGCCAGGACGCCCGGCCGCTGCCGCTCGCCATCTATCTGTTGTCGCCGACCGACACCGAGCCGACGGCGAACATCACGCAGCGCGGCGCCTCGCAGGGAGTGGTCATCAGCGGCCATACCGAGGAAACGCCCACCGACGACGGCAAGGACCCGGTCACGATCAGCGGCGACACGCACCAGCTGTCGATCGCGGCCAAGAACCAGCCGCTGTCCCTCGTGGCGATGGCCGTGGCCGACACGCTCGGCGTCACGCTCGACATGACCTACCCGGCTGGCGAGCTGGTCGTGGTGAGTGTCACCAATCTCGCCGCCGAAGACGCCGTGACGAGCATCTCGCCCAACGTTCGCCTGCATCTACGCGTCGACCTGGACCGCGCCGAGCGCACCCCGATCAAGCTCGTGGTGACTCAACCGAACGGCCAGGCCGCCCGTTGACGCGCCGGCCGACGTAATCCGCAGACGGCAGACGACGTGACGAGACGAACCACCTACCGCGTCGCTGGCGCGTCGCTGCTCGTCGAGACCCGCGACGCGTGGAGCGCCGAGGCGATCGACGCGCTGTTTCCCGGCTGGTACTTGACGCAGGAGACGGACGGCGGCGGCACCGCGAGCACGCCGGCGATCACGCTCGAGTCCGGCACCGTACCGGGACGCATCCCGGCCCGTCTGACGGAGTTCGCCGTTGCCGGCGGCGGCACCTGCTACACCGATGGCCGCGCCTCCTACATCGACATCGAGGGCTCGGTGGTCGCCATCGGCCTTCCCGAGCGCGCCGACGTCGAGGTCTGGATCGATGGCCCGCTGCCGCTCGAGTCGCCGGCGCTGACCCGACTCGTGACCTACGCGCTGTCGGCAGCGCTGCGCCAGCAGCGGCGCTACGAGCTGCACAGCGGCGCCGTCGTCGATCCACGGAGCGGCACTGGCGTGCTGATGGCCGGACCGTCGGGCAGCGGCAAGTCGACGATGGCCGTCCACCTCGCGTCGGCCGGCTGGCCGTTCCTCACCGACGATGTCCTGCTCCTGGGCCGCGACGCGGACGGCGTGACGGCGTGGCCGCTGCGGCGCCGCTTTGCGATCACCAGCGCCACCTATGCGGCGAGCCGTTTCCTGCAGGACCGGACGGCGCTCGACGCTGGCGACGTCCAGCAGGGCAAGCGGCCGTTCGCCCCGCACGACGTCTTCGCCGGTGGCTTCCGCGACCACTGCCAACCCGGCGTGCTGCTGTTCCCGGAACTCTCCGGCGCAGCCCGCAGCGATGTCGAACGGCTGACGCCAGGCGACACGATGGCCCGGCTCATTCGCCTGAACCCGTGGTCCTGCTACGACCGCACCACCGCGCCGGGGCACCTGTCGGTGCTGTCGGCGCTGACGCGCCAGGTGGTGGCGTTCTCGGTCCGCGCCGGCCGAGATGTGCTCGACGCCGCCGCGGCCGTCGCGCTGGTCGACGGCTGCGTGCGGCAGGCGGTCGACCGATGACGCCGGCCGTGGATCGCTCGCCGGCACCGGACTACGGAGCCCGCCGACTGACGGTGGAACTGACCAACGTCTGCAACCTGCAGTGCAGCTACTGCCTGCGCGACGACGACGCGCTGCACCATCAGCCGGCGCACTACCTGCCGGTCGAGCTGTTCGCGCGCATCGCCCGCGACGCCCGGCAGGCGATGGGCATCGAGCAGGTGACGTTCACCGGCGGCGAACCGACGCTGCACCGCGACTTCGGCGCCATCCTGGCGACGGTCGGCGACCTGTCGCTGTCGTGCAGCTTCGTCACCAACGGCTGGCACTTCGAGCGCGTCTGGCCGCTGCTCGTCCAGCATCGCCGCGCCGTCACGCACGTCTCGTTCAGCCTCGATGGCTCCACCCGAGCGGCCCACGACGGCTGGCGCGGGCGCGGCTCGTTCGATCGCGTGGTGCAGGCCTTCACCCGCTGCCGGGCCGGCGGCCTGCCGTTCAAGGTCAAGGTCACGCTGCGACGGGACACCGCCGCCGAACTGGAGCGACTCGCCATGTTCGTCGCGCGCATGGGCGCCGCCGGCCTGAGCTTCGCGCACGTCATGCCGACGTCGGCGGCAGTCGGTGAGGCCACCGCGCTGACCGTCGACGAGCGCGCCACCGCCGAGCGGGAGATCGCGCTGCTCGCCCGCGTCTTCAAGATGCCGATCACGATCGACGTCGGCTACTACAACACCGCGCCGGTGGCGCCGTGCTCGCCGCTCGCCGGCAGCAGCGCCAACGTCGACTATCGCGGCCAGCTCACGTTGTGCTGCAACCTGTCCGGCTTTCGCGGCGGCACGGGCGAATCGGACGTCGTCGGCGATCTCGCGAGCGAAGCGTTCGCCGCCGCCTATCCGCGGCTGCAGCGGCTGGCCCACGCGCACGCCGGCCAGCGGCTGGCGGTGCTGGCGTCGCTCGAGCAGGCCGGCGAGACCGCCGATCTCGCCACGGGCTCGCCGTGTCTGCTGTGCCTGCACACGCTCGGCAAGACGCCGTGGACCGCTTCGACCCGAAAGGAATCCGCCTGATGTCCGCCGATCGCGACCAACCGTCCGCCGCGACGCCGATCCCGCAGGATCACGTCGTCTTCACCGACCTGGACGGCGTCGAGGGCGTGCTCGTCGACCTCGAGACCAAGCACTACTTCCAGCTCAACGCCACTGCCAGCCTGATCTGGCGCGGCCTGATTCGCAACCTGCCGGTCGAACACATCGCGCAGGAGATGACGGCCGAGTACGACGTGGCGCTCGACCGCGCCCGCGTCAGCGTCGCCGCCACCATCGGCGAGTTCGCCAAGCACCGGCTGGTCACGTCCCCGCGGGCACGAACCGCACCTTGAACAGCTTCGGCCACCGCTTGCCGGTGATGTAGAAGGTGTCGTCGGCCGGGTCGTAGGCGATGCCGTTGAGGAAGTCGACGCCCTTGGCTTCGCTGGCGGTGAGCAGGCCGCTGGCGTCGATCTTCTCGCGCACGATGCCGGTAGCCGGATCGATCTTGACGATGAAGTCGCGGCGCCACACGTTGCCGTAGAGGCTGCCCTTCACGCACTCGAGCTCGTTGACCCACTTCAGCGACACGTCGTCGAGTGTGATCTTGACGGTGCGCTGGATCTCGAACGTCTCCAGCTTGCGGAACTTCAGCATCGGGCTGCCGTCGGTCATCACCAGCGACGTGCCGTCGTAGCAGAGTCCCCAGCCGTCGCCCTTGTAGGTGAACGTGCGTTGCAAGGCGAGGGTCGCCGGATCCCAGACGAGGCCGGTGTCGTTCTGCCAGGTCAGCTGGATCAGATGCTGCGGCGTGCGGGCCAGCCCCTCGCCCCACAGATCGCGGGCCAGCGGCACGCTCTGCAGGACGCGACCGGTCTTCGGGTCGACGCGGCGGATGGTCGACTCGCCTTCCGGGCCGGTGCTCTCGTAGAGGATGCCGTTCTCGTAGTGCAGCCCTTGGGTGAAGGCGCCGCGATCGTGCGGGTACGACGCGATCACCTCGACCCGCATCGGACGGGCCGGGTTCATCACACCCGGGATGATGACGCCGCCGGCCCCGGTCAACGCCGGGCGTGGCGCGTCGGCGCGGATCCCCGGGGTCAGCCAGGACATCACGGCCAGTGCCGCCACCGGAACCGCCATCCCGACGAGGATGGCCATGGTCGTACGCCGCTCCATCCGGGCGGCGGGCAGGTCGGACGAGACTGGCATGCGGCGACTGTATCTTGGTTTCGCCGAGACCTGCCGCCATCGTCGGCGCGTCGCCGCGCCCCGCCGCTACGTCCCAGCCGGCACGAACCGGACCTTGAACAGCTTCGGCCATCGCTTGCCGGTGATGTAGAAGACGTCTTCGGTCCGGTCGTAGGCAATGCCGTTCAGTACGTCCACGCCTTTGGCCTTGGCCTCGGCCTCGCTGAGCAGGCCGGCGGCGTCGATCGACTCCGTCACCGTCCCGGACGCCGGATCGATCCGCGCGATGACGTCCGTGCCCCAGACGTTGGCGTAGATGCTGTCGTTGACGCACTCGAGCTCGTTGAGCGCGGCCAGCGGCGATCCGTCGCGGACGACGCGGAGCGAACGCTGGACGACGAAGTTCATCCGGCCGCGGAACGTCAGCGTGTCGCTGCCGTTGCTCATCACGAGCGACGTCCCGTCGAAGCAGACGCCCCATCCTTCGCCGGCGTAGGCGAACTGGCCGATGACGGTCAGCGACGCCGGGTCGTAGACGAGCGCGACCTGGTTCTTGTAGGTGAGCTGCAGCAGCGCCCGCGGGGTGCGCGCCAGCCCTTCGCCGAAGAGATCGGGAGCGAGCGCGAACGCCTTGAGCGCGCGACCGGTCGCGAGGTCGACGCGCTTCAGCATCGACTGCCCTTCGAGCCCGGTGCTCTCGTAGAACACCCCGTTCCCTTCGTAGTGCAAACCTTGCGTGAACGCCGATGGGTCGTGCGGATACGAGGCGAGGACCTGGACCTTCATCCGCCGCGCGGGTCCGGCTTTCCCCTGGACGCCAGACGCCGACGCGGCGCCGGACACGGCCGAGTTCGAGGGCGGCACCGGCGGCGTGGACAGCCACGCCATCATCGCCAGTGCCGTGACAGGCACGAGCATCCCGATCAGGATCGCGGGGTTCGTGCGCGAATCCAGCTGGGCCGGCAGGACATCGGGCGGCCGTGGCACGCGACGACTCTATATCGGTTCGCGCCCGTGCGATTGTGGGCTCGCCGCTACCAAACCGCCGGTTTTCCAGGGCAATCGCCAGCGCCAGGAGACCCGGCACGCTCCATGCAAAAGAGTCGGGTGCGATGCTGGCCAGTGCCCGGTTTGGATTCGGCGCTCTGCTCCTGATGACGATGATCGGATCGCAGCTCCGCGCCACCGCGCCGGCCACCTCCGAAGCGGCCGAGCACTCGATGAAGCAATTTCTGGCGCAGGGCGATACCCCGCGTCCCTATCGCGCCACGCGCCGCATCGAGGCCCGCCACGGCGGATCGACGGGCTGGATCGAGGCCGCCACCGAGTATGCGCCGGCCACCGGCTTCCGCTACACGATCACGGGCGAGGGCGGCTCGGGCAACCTCCGTGACAAGGTGCTGAAGGCCATCCTCGAGGGCGAGCGCGAGGCGATCGCCAAGGGCGAGATCTCGCGGTCGGCGTTGGCGCCCTGCAACTACGAGTTCCAGGTCAACGGTGTCGATGAGCACGGGCTGGCCAAGGTGCTGCTGTCGCCCAAGCGCAAGGAGCGGGTGCTGGTATCGGGCGCGATGTTCCTGCGGCCCGTTGACGGCGAGCTCGTGAGGGTGCAGGGTCGCCTGGCCAAGAGCCCGTCCTTCTGGGTCAAGACGGTCGACATCGTCCGCAGTTACGATCGGATCGAGGGCATCGTCATGCCGGTAGCGCTCGAGACGACGGCGCAGGTGCGCATGTTCGGCACGGCCACGCTGCGGATGACTTACCACTACTCCGAGATCGACGGCCACGCTGTTCAGCCTCGACCGTAGACGGCCTCCCCGGTCGTTGCGCCCACGTCTCTTCACTCCCACGCCCCGCACGCTGCCGTGGCACTCGCTGCCATGGTGGATAGGATCGTCCCAAGCCTGGATAAGTTCGACCGAGGGCGTTGACAACAAATTGTCATGCGCCCAGGATGCCCCGCACTACCCCATCCGATTGGCTGGCGGCGTGCGAGCGACCAACGCGCGTGCCGCAGAAGGAGACCCTGCGATGCTGCGCTGGCGCACCTGTGTCCACATCCTGCTCGCCCTCGTCATCTCGGCCGGTGCCGCCTGGGCGGCCATGGCCCAAGCCGACCGCGGCACCCTGACCGGCACGGTCAAGGACAGCACCGGCGCCGTCGTCCCAGCGGCCACGGTCAAGGCTGTCCACGTCGCCACCAACTTCGAGCGCACGGTCACGACGTCGGCGGAAGGCGACTACGCCATCCCGCAGCTGCCGGTCGGCGCCTACGTGGTGATCCTCACGGCCAACGGCTTCCAGACGACGACGCTCGAGAACATCGAGCTGACGGCCGGCGCCACGCTCCGCGTCGACGGCACGCTGGCGATCGGCGGCCTCAAGGACGCCGTCACCGTGTCGGCCGAAGCCCGCCAGATCCAGACCGACAGCGTCAAGGTGACGACGGCGATCACCAGCAAGTTCATCCAGGACCTGCCGCTCGTCGTCGGCGGTCAGCTGCGATCGCCGCTCGACCTGAGCCTGATCGCGCCCGAAGCCAAGAGCGGCAACAGCGGCGACGGCGCCCGCGGCAACATCGTCATCGGCGGCGGCCAGGAAGGCGGCTGGGATCTCACCGTCGACGGTGTCTCGGCGACGCCGGGCGCGCCGTTCGAGCAGCGCCTGTGGACGACGCTCAACTCGCCGTCGGTCGAAGCGATCACCGAGTTCGCCGTCGACAGCAACGGCTTCAAGGCCGAATTCGGTCACGCCGGCGGCGGCGCGGTCAGCTTCGTCTCGCGCTCGGGCACCAACCAGTGGCGCGGCAAGATCTTCGAGTTCATGCGCGACGAAGCCTTCGACAGCAACAACTTCTTCAGCAAGGCGCTCGGGCGCGAGAAGCCCAAGGTGTCGCAGCACGACTTCGGCGGCGTCTTCGGCGGCCGCGTCCTGATTCCAAAGGTCTACGACGGCCGCGATCGGACGTTCTTCTTCACCTCCTACGAGGCCTACCGCAACAAGACGTCCGCCGCGCCACAAACGGTCACCATCCCGGTGGCGGCGATGTATCAAGGCGACTTCTCGCAATGGCGCAACGCCAGCGGGCAGTTGATCCCCATCTACGATCCGGCCACCACGCGGCCCAACCCCAATGGCCCCGGCTTCATCCGCGATCCCTTCCCCAACAACCAGATCCCGGTCGAGCGCTTCAGCCGCATCAGCCGCGAGGTGATTCAGCTGGCGACCATGCGGCCCGATCTGCCGGGGGTCCGCAACAACTTCGCCTACACGCCCGGCGATCAGATCAACACCAACCCGTGGAACAAGTTCAGCGTCAAGATCGATCACAACCTGAGCCAGAAGGATCGCATCGGCGGGCTGGTTCATTGGGGCGAGGTGCTCGTCGTGCCGCCGAGCGACGGCCCGACCGGCGGCCTGCCGGTGCCGCTCAACAACTTCCGCGACGAGGACTCGCGCACCTTCATCTATCGCTTCAACTGGGATCGCGTGATCACGCCGGCGCTGATGAATCGCGTCACCTTCGGGCACAACAACTGGTTCCAGCTGCGCGCCTCCTACAACCGTGACCAGGGCTGGGGCACCAAGCTCGGGCTGCGCAATGTGCCCGGCCCGGACAAGCTGTTCCCGCTGATCGACTTCTCGGACGACTACCTCGACTGGGGCCGATCGGAGTTCGGCGGATCGGGTAACTACCTCTGGAACATCTCCGACGACCTGACGTGGGTCAAGTCCCGTCACACGATGAAGGCCGGCTTCACCTTCCAGCAGGATCACTACGACGGCTACGGCTGGCACACGGCGGCCGGCAGCTACAACTTCAACCGCGGCGCGACGTCCGCCTTCCAGGCCAACGGCAACCTCGACACCACCGGCGCCAGCGGCAACGCCTTCGCCAGCTTCCTGCTCGGCGAGGTGCAGTCCTCCGAGATCACCACCAACCGCTACGTCTCGGATCGCTGGCGCTATTACTCGGGCTACGTCCAGGACGACTGGCGCATCAACAACAAGCTGACCCTCAACTACGGTGCGCGTTACGAGTACACGCCGCCGACGACCGAAGGGCACTTCCCGGACGGCTACTCGAACTTCAACCCGGACCTGCCGAACCCGGCCGCCGGCGGCCACCTCGGCGCCTCCGAGTTCGCCGGCGACGGGCCCGGCCGCACCGGCAGCAAGTCGCTGTACGACGCGTGGCCGTGGGGCTTCAGCCCGCGCATCGGCGCCGTCTACAGCCTGAACGACGAGACCGTCGTGCGGCTCAGCGGAGCCCGCATCTTCGGGTCGGTGAAGAACACCGGTGGCAGCTCGCACTGGCAGGGCTTCATCGGCGGCTACAACGTCACGGCGCCGGCGTTCCCGGCGAGCTCGGCGTTCAACTGGGATGCCGGCTGGCCGTCGTGGCCGGAACCGCCGTTCCTGGTGCCGCAGACACTGAACGGCAGCAACATCCCGTACTGGCAGCCGTATGACTCGGGCCGACTGCCCGAGTACTACACGTGGACGCTGAACATGCAGCGGCAGCTGCCCGGACGCTTCGTCGTCGAAGCGGCCTACAACGCCCAGCTCGGGCGTCACCTGCCGTCGAACCTGCTCGGCCTCAATCAGGTCGATCCAGCGATCTTCGAGGGCTTCGTCAATCAGTACGGCGCGGCCGGCGCCATCAACCTGATGAACTCGCGCATGGATTCGACGCTGGCGCGGCAGGCCAACATTCCGTATCCCTACGCGACCTTCCCCGGTGGGCAGTCGGTGCGCCAGGCGCTGCGGCCGTACCCGCAGTACCTCGACATCCAGACGGGCGGCGACGGCGGCGAGCGCGCCGGCCGTTCCAGCTACCACGCCTTCGTGCTGAAGGGCGAGAAGCGCTACGCCTCCGGCCTGACGTTCCTGACCTCGTACGTGTTCTCGAAGACGTTCACGCTGCGCGCGGATCGCTCCAACGCTGGCGACGGCCGGGCGATGGATCACTTCAATCGCGAAGCCGAGAAGGGCCTGTCGGCGTTCGATCAGACCCACTCGATCAAGTTCAACTACAGCTACGAGCTGCCGTTCGGGCCGGACAAGAAGTATCTGCGCGACGGCGTGGCCAGCCAGGTGCTCGGCGGCTGGCGCATCGCCGGTGTCCACTCCTACGCGTCCGGCTTCCCGCTGACCGTGTTCCCCGGCTACGGCCTGCCGTTGAACGGCGGCGACAACCGCATCACCGTGCTCGACTACGAGGGCTGGCGGGCGCCGACGCAGGGCGGCGGGTTCGACCCGCTGGTCGATCTGTGGTGGGACCCGAACGCCTTCAACCGCAACCCGGTCGATTCGATGGAACAGCTCGCCGGCTACAAGGGCGGCGTGCTGCGGGCCGACTTCGGCAACGCCACCGTCCGCAACCCGAACGCGCGCGGCCCGTGGTTCCTCAGCGAGAACATCTCGCTGGCGCGCACCTTCGGCATCGGCGCGACCCACTTCGAGTTCCGGCTCGAGGTCTTCAACCTGTTCAACCGGACGATCTGGGGCGCGCCGGACTCGACGATCACGAGCGCCAACTTCGGCCGGGTGACGACCCTCGCCAACCAGCCACGGCAGATCCAGCTCGGGTTCCGCTACGAGTTCTGAGGGCGACAAACCTCGAACTTCCAACGTCCAAACGCCAACTTCCAAAGGAACTCCCAACCGCCAAGTCCCAAGAATGGCGGCCCGGCCGTCGGGGTTTGGGGGTTGGGAGTTGGGCGTTCCCTGGAGGTTGGTACTTCGAGTCGCGGCCTGACGCGCCGTCTACAGCGTCGAATAGACGATCGCCACGAAGGCGTCGGGCTGCATGAACCCCTGGCCCCACGCGGCGTCGAACGCCGCCGACGGCTTCGCCGCCTGCGTGTCGGCCAGGGCCTTGCCGGATGCCTTGAGCGCGCCCACCTTGTCGCGGATCGTCGCCAGCATCGTCCGATAGCGATCGAGCGCGGCGCGGTCGCCGAGCGGGCCGTGGCCCGGAACGATCTGGGTCTTGGCGTCGACCGCCGCCAGCGCCTTCTCCGACGCCGTCACCATGCCGTTGATGGTGCCGCCCGTCGACGCGTCGATGAACGGATAGGCGCCGTTGAAAAAGAGATCGCCGAGGTGCAGCACGTTGGCCTTGGCGAAGCGCACCGTGATGTCCGTGTCGGTGTGGGCCGGCGGCACGTGCTGCAGCGTCAGCTCGTCGCCGTTGGCGCGCATCGTCTTGGCGTCGGTGAAGGTCACCGTCGGCAGCGCCTCGGCCGGCTCCGGATCCATGTGCATGCCGAGGACGTCGTGCGACTCTGAGAGCCGCACCTTGGTCTTCGCGTGGGCGACGAGGACGGCGCCGGCGCCACGCAGACTGGCGTTGTTGTCGGCATGGTCGAAGTGCCAGTGCGTGTCGATCGCGGTGGTGATCGGCCCGCCGATGGCGTCGAGGGCCGCCTTCAACGCCGGCCACGCCGGCCGCACGAAGTTGTCGACGAGCAGCAGGCCGTCGGGACCGTGGAGCACGACGACGTTGCCGCCCGGACCAGCCAGCAGCTCGAGCCGATCGGTGAGCCGCGTCCGGACGATCGGCGCCTTGGCCATATCGGCGCGCCGGGCGTTCAGGGCGTCGGCGCCGGCCTTGGCCGCAGCGGAGGCCGGCGTCTGGGCCGCCCCCAGCGCCGGTGCGTAACGATGAAGGATGGCGGTCGCGGCGAACGCGCCGCTCGCCTGCAGCAGGGCGCGCCGGGTGAGGATCGAGGTCGAAGTCGGCATGTCGGGAGCCTACACAGCGCGCCGCCAATACGCAATCGACGGACGAGGCGTCATGGCCGCCGAAGCGGCGACGTGCGTTCGCTACGCGGCGACGGGTACGGCGTCGTCGATGGCGGCGACGAGCTGGGCGAGCTTGACCGGCTTGGTCAGGTAGCCGTCCATGCCGGCGGCGAGACAGCGCTCACGGTCGCCGCTCATCGCGTGCGCGGTCAGCGCGACCACCGGCGTGCGCCGGCCCAGCGTCCGCTCGGCGTCGCGGATCGCGGCCACCGCTTCGAAGCCGTCCATTTCAGGCATCTGGACGTCCATCAGGACCAGATCGAAGACCTCGCGCTGCCACTGATCGACGGCTTCGCGGCCGTCGTTGGCGAGGGTGACGCGGTGGCCCAGGCGTTCGAGGAAGCGGGCCGCGACGCGCTGGTTGACCTTGTTGTCTTCGGCGAGCAGGACGTGCAGGCCGGTCCGCGCCGTGGCGACGGCGCGCGGTGCGGTCGGCGCGGCCTCGTCGTCGTGCAGCACGCCGGCATGGACGCCGAGCTCGATGGTGAAGTGGAACAGGCTGCCCTGACCGACGGCGCTCTCGACGGCGATACTGCCGCCCATCAGCGCGACGAGCCGGTTCGAGATCGCCAGGCCGAGACCGGTGCCGCCGAACTTGCGGGTCGTCGAGCCGTCGGCCTGGATGAAGGCGCCGAAGATGCGATCCTGCTTGTCTGGCGCGATGCCGATGCCGGTGTCGCGCACGCCGACGCGCAGGGCGATGCGCTCGCCGATGGGCCCCGTCGCGGCGACCGACAGCCGGACTTCGCCCTGCTCGGTGAACTTCACCGCGTTGCCGAGGAGATTGACGAGCACTTGGCGGAGCCGCCCGGCGTCACCGGTCACGGCGGCCGGCACCTGAGGATCGACGTCGAGGACCAGGCGCAGGCCCTTGCGCTCGCCGGTCAGGCGGACCACGGCCAGCGTCGACTCCAGCAGCGGCCGCAGCTCGAAGGGCGACGCGTCGAGTTCGAGCTTGCCGGCCTCGATCTTCGAGAAGTCGAGGATGTCGTTGAGGAGATCGAGCAGCGAGGCGGCGCTATTGTAGGCGGTCGTCACGTTCTCGCGCTGGTCGGGCGACAACGGCGTCAAGAGCACCAGCTCGGTCATGCCGAGCACGCCGTTCATCGGCGTCCGCAGCTCGTGGCTCATGTTGGCGAGGAACTCGCTCTTGGCCCGGCTCGCCGCCTCGGCGCGATCGCGCGCCTCGGTGAGGTCGCGGTTGACGCCGAGCAGTTCGGCGGTCCGATCGGCCACCGCCGACTCGAGTCGATCGCGAGGCCCGCGCAGCTGGGCGTCGCGGGCCTCGATCTCGGCCAGCATGTCGTTGAAGCGATCGACGAGCTGGCCGAGCTCATCGTCGCCATGCCGCGTCGCCCGCAGATTGTAGGCCCGCTCGGCGGAGACCTGCTGCGCCGTGCGCGCCAGGTCGTGGATCGGCTGGGCGATGACGCGCTGCAGCCGCCGGGACAGCAAAAACGCGATCGAACCGGCCAGGACGAACAGCGCGGCGACCAGGGCGAGCCCGTTGCGCAGCCGCGCCGTCACCGGCTCGAGGCTGACTTCGATGGCCAGCGTGCCGACACGTCGCGCCCGCATCTGCACCGGCCGGACCAGCACGACCCGGCCGGTCTCGGTGGCGATGCGATCGCCGCCGCTCGGGCACGCCTGTCCGCTCGACGTCCGCTCGTAGCGGGCCATCTCGCTGCCGTCGGGCAGGCGCAGGCAGGCCAAGGTCACGTCGGGCACGGCGTGCAACGATTGCAACGTCTCGCCGGCCGCCTGTTCGTCGCCGAAGGCGAGCGCCGCCACGCTGTGCGCCGCGACCACGTCGCCGACGGTGGTGAGGCGTTCGCCGCTGCTGCGCCGGGCCGAGTACTGGTCGTAGACGAGGAGGCCCGTGCACGCCACCAGGAGCGCCACCGCGGTGGTACTCATGATGACCAGGACCAGCTTCGTGCCGATCGACCGGTGCTGGAGCAGGCGCACCTAGGCGGACTCCACGATCCGCGCGAGCGCCAGCAGCTTCGAGCTGATGCGGAGGCCGGCGTGTTCGGCGGCGCCGCGATTGATCTCGAACCGTACCCGCTTCGCTTCGATGACGAAGCTCACCATGCCGCCCTGCCGCACGAGCGGCGCGTCGGCGACGGTCAGGGTCGGCGTGGTGCCCAGCTCGCGCAGCAGGTCGGGCCAGCGGCCCTGCTCGCTCTGCGAGAGGAACAGGATGTGGCAGCGGCCGACCGCCGCCAGGGTGGCGCCGCGCGCCACCTGCACCGGGCGTCCCTGGACCATCTGGTCGCGGAAGGCGTCGTCGAGGGCCCCACCGAACGGATCGGTGCCGACCACACACACCTTCAGCGGCGCACCGGCCGGGCCCAGCGCGCCCTCGGGCCACTGGACGAAGTTGGCGAAGTTGTAGAGGAAGGCGGCCTTGACCTGGTGCTCGCTGGGCGCGCCCGCCCGCACCGGTATCGCGATCGTCGCGATCACCAGTGCCGCGGCCACGGCGGCCCGGCGTGCGAAACGGAACCCGGCGGGGATCATGGAGCGTGGTCCTAGAACGACCAGGCGGTCTGCAGCGAGACGCTACGCCGCGGCTGGGTAATCTCTTCGTTGAGGACGCTCAGGAATTCGAAGTGGTGCGCGTCCAGCAGGTTGGTGCCGGCGACGCTGACCGTCAGCCGATCCGAGACGCGATAGCCGGCCCGCAGGTCGAGCCGCGCCGCTGCCGGCACGCGGTCCTCGTCAGAGGCGCTGCGCAGGAACAGCGACGCGTCGGCTTCCCACCGCCGGCCGAACGAGGTCAGCGAGCGCAGCACCACCTGATGCTTCGGTGAATCGTCTTCCGTCGACTCGAAGCTCAACCCGGGCTGTTCGACGCCATCGGAGGTCAGGGCGAGGTCGAGGAAGGTGTAGCCGGCGGTCAGCGTCCAGCCCTGACGCACGCGCCATGTGCCGGAACCCTCGACGCCGTAGGCGCGGCCATGCAGCGCGCTGTCAATGAAATAGGGCACGCGGATGAACGGCGTCTGCTCCATGACCAGCTCCGGCGCCCCCGGGTTCAACGAGAACAGGCTGCCGTAGTTGTTGCGGAAGGCGGACACGTCGAGCGAGACCGCCGACCAGTGGCGCCGGTAGCCGACCTCGGTCGCCCACAGGCTCTCGACGTCGGGCGTCCCGTTGCCGATCACGGTGATCACGGCCGGCAGACCCTGCGGACCGGGAGTTGCGGCAACTTTGACGTTGGCGCCGTTCTCGAGCAGCGACGGCGTGCGCACGCCACGCGTGATCGCCGTCCAGATCGAGTCGCGCGAAGACACGGACCACATCGCGCGGACGTTGGGCTGCAGTTCGACGCCGCTGTAGACGTTGCGCTCGACCTTCATGCCGAGCGTCAGCGTCAGGCGCTCGGGCGCGAGCTGGATCTCGTCTTCGGCGAACGCGCTGGCCAGCCACTCACGGTGATCCGTGTCGGCGAAGAAGACCAGGTCGCTGTTGGTGAGCAGCGAATGCCCGCGGCGGTAGCCGAGGCCCCAGACCAGGTCGTGGCGGCGGCCCAGTGCCTGCCGGTGCTGGAAGTCGATGTCCAGCGTGCTGCGCGTGTGACCGATCAGCGACTCGCTCCGGCGGGTGTGGTCGGTGAACACCTGCAGGCTGGTTTCCGACTGCGGCGAGTGCGTCCGCGTCCAGCGCGCGACAAGGTTGCGGCCGTCGACGTCGGCGCGCTCGTCGAAGAGCTGCCGGTAAGGCGCGCTGTAGAGGAGCGCGGCCGAGGTCTGATCCTCGTGGCCCGAGTGCAGGTCGCCCTGCAGCGTCACGTCGTCGGTGTCGTTCGGCCGGTAGTCGGCGCGGAAGCCGGCCCGACCCATGCGCCAGCCGTCGGAGGCGGCGCTGCCGTCCGGCCGGGCCAGCGGCCCGCGATCGAAGGCCTTGCCCCACGCCCGCCACGAGAGGCCGTTGCCGAGCGTCCCGCCGTAGCGGGCACTGGCGGCAATGCGATCCTCGGAACCGGTGGTCAGCGACAGGCTGGTGCCCTGCGTCGCCCCGGCATCCTTGGTGATGACGTTGATGACACCGTTGACGGCGTTGGCGCCCCACATCGTCGCGCCGGGACCGCGAATCACCTCGACGCGCTCGATATCGCCGAGCGGCACGTCGACCTCGTCCCAGTAGACGCCGGAGTAAAGCGGCGAGTAGACGGTGCGGCCGTCGACCAGGACCAGCAGCTTGTTGGCGAAGCGGCCGTTGAAGCCGCGCGCCGAGACCGCCCACTTCGATCCATCGATGCGGGCGACGTGCAGGCCCGGCACGAGCCGGAGCAACTCGGGCAGGCTGGTCAGGCCTGAGCGCCTGATGTCCTCGTTGGTCAGGACGAAGACGGCCGCC
This sequence comes from Vicinamibacteraceae bacterium, assembly GCA_039916225.1. GTDB lineage: Bacteria > Acidobacteriota > Vicinamibacteria > Vicinamibacterales > Vicinamibacteraceae > JBDSLU01. Next base: position 7,390 of record JBDSLU010000123.1, on the reverse strand, counting down.
GGCGAGGTGCCGAGCGGACGTTCCTTCTTCGAGACCGAGGTCACCTCGAGCCGCATCAGATCCTCGACGCTGATCCGCGTAAGGTCGGCGGTCGACTGCGCGAAGACGGCCGTCGACGAGGCCAGCCAGGCCACCAGGGCGACGATATGCGCCCGAAGACGCCGGGCGCTGTGGGGGGAAGCGAAACGTCGGAAATCTGACATTGGACTATGGCACTCGCACAAGCGACCGCTCTTTGGTAATCGGGTAGCCGAAGGCCGCCTTTAAGCCATCCCCCGCCGGCGCCTGGAACTCTCTGATTGCAAAGGAAATCAGATGGAGGCCCAGGCCAGAACCATCAGGGCGTCCGCAGCGTGCGATGGAAGAACGTGCGCATGAGTTGGGCGATTGCCGAACCTTCTTCCTCAAGGGCGAAATGGCCGGTGTCGAGGAGGTGGAGTTCCACGTCCTTCAGGTCACGGGTGTTGGGATGCGCGCCCTCGGCCGGGAAAGATCGGGTCGTTGCGGCCCCAGACGATCAGCGTCGGCCGCTGGTAGCGGCGGAAGTAGGCCTGCCATTCCGCATACCGCGGCGGGTGGTCCGGTAGCTGTAGAAGAGCTGGAGCCGAATTTCCCTGTTGCCCGGGCGGTCCAGCAGCGCCTGGTCGACGAGCCAGGCATCGGGGCTGATGCGCTGCGGCTGTCGGGCGCCCTGCAGGTACTGCCAACGGGTCCCCTCGAGCGCGAGCGGCGCCGGCAACGCGAGGGTCTGGCGGGACGGGCGGTGGCTGTTCTATCAGGGGATGGCGCAGCCGCTGGCCATCAACCGCATCACGGTGGACGGCACCGACGACAGCGTCCTCGTCGACGAGGACGTCCGCATCGGCATGTTCGCGGCGTCCGAGCACGCGCTGTGGTTCGTCACCAACCCGGTGCCCGGCACGACGTCAGTGACGCTCAAGCGGCTCGACTTCGCCAGCGGGGCCATCCGCGAGATGGCCAGGACCGACTTCGTCCCGATCCCCGTCGGCCTGTCGATCTCGGCCGACGAGCGCTACGCGTTCATCACCCGCAACGACCGCAACGGCAGCGATCTGCTGCTCGTCAACGCCTTCCGCTGACCGTTGCTCGGAGCTTGCTCGGAGCTTGCTCCGAGCAACTTGCAGAAACTGCGACGTCGGGGCCGGCTTTGGCTATTTTTTCGCGGAGTAGAACGTGTAGGTGATCGCCCACGCCGTGGTGCGGCCGGGCTCGACGCTGGCGTCGACGTAGGGCTCGGGGCAGACCGTCTTGTAGGCCGACCAGAAGAGCAGCTTCGACAGCGGCCGATCGCCCGCCACGCGGACGCCGGCGCCGGTCGCGCGGTTCTCCATCTCGAAGCCGTTGTCGGACGCCGTCGTGCCGAAGCCCTCGAGCTCGGTGAAGACGTTCTCCTTGGCTTCGAAGGGACGGGAGATGGCCAGTTCGCGGCCGCGGATCTCGGCCATGCCGTTGAGCGGCCGCGCCGCCTTGGGCTCGAACGGGAAGCGGACCACGTTGTCGGGGCCGGTGGTCTTGCGATCGATGGTGAAGAAGTTGTGGTTGTAGACGCTCGTCACGATCGGCTTGGTGCCGGTGTTCTTCAGCTCGTGCTCGATGACCAGCTTGTCGCCGTCGAGCCGCAACACCTTGCGATAGAGGTAGGCGTAGCCGGTGCCGTCCTTCAGCTCGTGGACGAACTCGACGCGGTCCTTGCCGGCCTTCGTCGTCCACTTCCCCGCGTCGACGATGTCGTAGCGCCCGAAGCGCTGCAGAGCCGCCTCGCCCGCCGGCTTGCGCAGCACGCCGATGCCGATGCGGACGAAGGTGCCGCCCGGCGCCGCTTCGGCGTAGCCGAGGGCGCTGTCGCCGGTCCGGAATTCCTCGACCGGTCCCTGGATGGCGTCGTGAAGGGTCGGGTCGTACTGCTCGAACCACTGGCCGAAGTACTCGTGGCCGTTGGCGGTCAGGCTCGACACCTGACCGGCCCAGTCGAAGCGCGCGCCGCGGTAGTAGCCGGTCTTGGCGTCGGGCAGGTAGACCGTCGCGCGCAGGCGTCCATTGGTGATGGTCGTGGTGGGTGCGTCGGGGGCGGGGCTCCCCGCTTGGAGTGCGGCCAGCAACATGAGGAGAAGGATACGCATCGGGCTCCTACTTCGGCAACGCGAACGACAGGATGTTGGCGCCGGCGGCGATGGCGATGTGCTGCCGGCCGTCGAAGGTATAACTCATCGGCGAAGCGCGCCAGGTGGCGTTGGTCTGGAACGACCACAGCGGCGCGCCGGTGGTGGCGTCGACGGCCATGAGGGCGCCGCCGTCCTCGGCGACGACGACCAGGCCCGAGGCCGTCGTCAGCGTGCCGCCCCACGAGATGGCCGGGCCTTTCTGCGGCAGCTCCCACGTCGTCTTGCCGGTGCGGATGTCGAGCGCGCGCAGGATCCGCTGCGGCGTCGGATCCTCCTGCAGGATGCGCTGCGAGCCGCCCAGGTACGGCTTGCCCGCCTCCCACGCCCCCTGCGGGGTCGTGCTGTAGACGCTGCACTTCTCGAACGTCTGCACGTAGTAGAGACCGGTCTGCGGGCTGAACGACGGGGCGAACCAGTTGGTGGCGCCGTCCTGCGACGGGCACACGCGGGTGCCTTCCGGTGACGGGTTCTGGTTGGGCAGGCGGATCGGACGCCCGTCGGCGCCGATGCCAGTGGCCCAGGTCAGGTTCTTGACGAACGGCGTCGAGAGCAGCCGCTCGCCAGTCGCGCGGTCGAAGACGTAAAAGAAGCCGTTGCGATCGGCGTGCAGCATGAGCTTGCGCGGCGAGCCCTGCCAGTCGGCGTCGACCAGCACCGACGTCTGCGTCGCATCCCAGTCCCACAGGTCGTGTGGCGTGAACTGGTAGTGCCATTTGAGCGTGCCGGTCTTGCGATCGAGGGCCAGGATGCACGAGGCGTAGAGGTTGTCGCCCTCGCGATCGACACCGTTGTATTCCTTGCCCGGGTTGCCGGTCGGCCAGTAGACGAGGTCGAGATCCGGATCGTAGCTGCCGGTGAACCACGTCGGCGCGCCGCCGTGCTCGCTGTCCTTGCCCTTCCAGGTCTCGGAGCCGGGCGTGCCCGGCTTCGGCACCGTCCAGAAGCGCCATGCCTCCTTGCCGGTGTCCTGGTCGAAGGCGACGACGAAGCCGTTGGCGCCATGCTCGCCGCCGGTGACGCCGGAGATCACCAGGTTGCCGGCCGGCAGCGGCGCCGACGTGGCGGCGTAGTTCTGGCGCCAGTCCGCCATCGGGGTGTCCCACAGCAGCTCGCCGGTGAAGCGGTTCAGGGCGAGGACGTGGGCATGGTCGGTGGCCATGAACACGCGATCGCCGGCGACACCGACGCCGCGGTTCGAGTTTCCGGAGGTCAGGCCCGGCGTCCGCGATCGCTTGTAGCGCCACAGCTGGCGGCCGCTGCCGGCGTCGAGCGCATAGCACTCGTTCGGCGCGGTCACGTACATGATCCCGTCGACGACCACTGGCGTGACCTGCAGGTTGCCGGCCTCGGGCACGCTGAACAGCCAGGCCGGCGCCAGGCGGCCGACGTTCGACGGGTCAATCTGCTTCGAGGTCGTGTAGCGGTTACCGCCGGGGTCGCCGTTGTAAGTCGGCCACCCCGCGTCGGACGTCACCGGGCGGAACCGCTCGCCCGACCGCCGCAGCAGGTGCACGCGCTTGTCGTCGGTGCGCAGCTGCAGGTCGTCGAGGCCCTGGTTGAGGATGACGCCGTCGAGGGTGCGGCCGTCGGTGGTCTGGAGCGTGGTGCGGACGAGCGGCGGCTCGCGCCGCTCGATGGCCCGGAGGTAGCGCGTCAGCGCGGTCCGGTCGGCGACCGGCATCGGCTGCGGCGGCATGCCCTTGGCGGGCCGGCCGTCATGGAGCAGCGTGATCAGGTCGGCGTCCTTGAGCAGCGGCAGCCGGAAGATGATCGACGGCCCGGTGTCGCCGCCGTAACCGTCGGCGCCGTGACAGACGGCGCAGCGCGTCTCGAACGTGCGCCGGCCGGCGGCTTGCGGCTGTGCCTGCGCGTCGAGGGCCGCGCCGAGCAGCGCGACCCCCACCATCACGATCCCGAATGTGGCCCGGAGCATGGAGCCATTATCGGCCATCCGGGAAAACGAGCCGCACGCCGACGTCGCGGAAACGAACCGAACGCCGAGCCGAAGGCGGAGGCGTCGGTCTGTTGCGGGCGAGCGGCGAACCAGCCGGCGCCCGGAAACGAAACGGGCCGCCGCCCAAGGGGGTCGCGGCGGCCCGGCCCGGTCCCACGAGGGACGCCGATCAGAACTGCGTGCGCAGCCCGATCTGGATACGCCGCGGTCCCGGCGTGTTCTGCTGGTTGGTGCCGTCGATCACCGTGCTCTGGGGCACGAACTGCATGAAGTTGTTGGCGGTGAACGAGGTCACCGGGGCTCCCCACGTCGTGTGGTTGAAGGCGTTGGCCATCTCCAGCCGGAACTCGGGACGCCACCGGCCGACCTGGAACGTCTTGAAGACCGAGAGGTCGACGTTCCAGATGCCCGGGCGGCGGAAGAAGTTCCGGCCGGTGTTGCCGAAGCCGCCCACATTGGCCCCAGTCGGCTGCGAGAAGTTGGCGACGGGGTACCACGGCACGCCGGCGGCACCGGCTTCACCCGTCGGCGCCGAATCGCCGTTGTAGTTGATCAGGATCGAGCCGCAACCCTGGCAGTCGAGGGCGGTGTTCGTCCCGCCCACCGAGAATGGCGTGCCGGAGTAGGCCGACAGGACGCCGTTGAGCTGCCAACCCTGCGCCAGTCTCCCGGCCAGCGACGTCGACGTCGCCATGAAGGGCAGCGTGTAGACGAAGCCCAACTGCGCCACGTGCGGACGGTCGAAGCCGGCCAGCGCGAAGTTCTGGTCGTACATCAGCGGCGAGTTCCAGGTCAGACCGACCCAGCCGTCCTCGTCGGCCATGTTCTTCGACTTGCTGTAGGTGTAGGCGCCCTTCAGCAACAGGCCATCGCGCAGCGGACGGTTCACCGCAATCTGGAGACCGTGGTAGCGGCTCCTGGTCCGAGCCGCCCAGTCGTTGATCGCGGTCGTGCCGGCGATGGCGAAGTACTGCCGCGATGCATTGCCGCCGCCCGGCGTGCCGTAGTTGACGTTGAGGTCGGCGTAGCCGCCGTCGGTGCGCGTGCCGACGTAGGCCACTTCCACCGCGATGTCACCAGGCAGGCGGTACTCGTAGGCGGCGTTCCACTGCTGGATGATGCCGCGATCGACGTCGGTCGGGTTCGGCGTGCGCATGAAGACGCCGCGCGGCAGCGGGACGCGCCCCGAGCTCAGATCCGGAATCGGCACCGCCGGGATGCCGTCCTGCAGCGTCCCGAGCCAGGTGAACTGATCGGCGGTCCGGTTGAAGAAGATGTCCTGCGGGAACGAGCCGCGCATCGGACGCGACCACGGCAGCGGGTTGATCGTGCGCCCGTAGCCGACGCGAGCGACCGCCTTCTCGCCCATGCGATACATCGCGCCGAGACGGGGCGCGACGTACCAATGCTTCATCTGGATGCCGACGTCATCCGGCGTGTTGCCGACGCCGCCGATCAGCACCTCGTAGGTGCTCAGGTCGAGCCGTTCGAGGCCGCGGTCGGCGCGGGTCATGAGCGGGTAGTTCTCGAGGCGCAGGCCGGCGCTGACGGTCAGGTTCGGGCTGACGTTCCAGCGATCGCGCAGGTAGATGGCGCTCTGCCACTCTCGGCCGGTCATCTCTTCCGTCTGCACGTCCTTGCCGCCGTAGGTCTGCAGGCCGAGCAGGAAGGTGCCGAACGTGTTCCACAGCTGCGGCGTGTACCCGGGGACGCCGGTGACCGTGCCGTTGAAGCGGAAGCCGCCGCGGACGCCGCCGATGTCGCCGAACTCCGCCTGGATGTGGTTCAGCGCGTGCCGCACGACGTCGACGCCGAGCCGCACATCGTGGCTCTTGAAGACCTTGGTGACGGCCGTGCTGAAGGTGTAGCTGCGCTCCTTGCGGAACAGCGGCATCCAGTTCGGCGTCGTGCCGATCTGGTAGCCGGCGTCGAAGAAGGGCAGACCGCTCTGACGGATGTCGGTGCCATTCGAGCCGCGGATGCCAAGACCCAGGCCGAGATCGTCGCCGTAGTCGGGTCCAGTCACTGTCTGGTTCTGGATGTTGGCGCCGAAGTTGCCGTCGAGGACCAGGGTCGGGCTGAGCGTCCAGGTGTGGCCAAGGCCGACCACATAGACGCGCGTATCACCGAGGCTGCCTTCGTCGAAGCCGAGCGAGAAGTTGTCGATGACCTCGGCGTCGAGCATCGACACCTTGCCCCACACCGAATGCGAGGCGTTGCGCTGCCACGTCATCTTCAGGTCGTAGTTGTCGCGATCGGCCTGGACCTCGCGGAACTGCTGGTAGTCGTCGGCCAGCTGGTTCGAGTTGAGGTCGGCGGCCGTGTTCGGCAGCGGGAAGTAGTCGAGCACAGAACGCGACACCGGATTGATCATCGACGCCGGAATCGTGTTGTTCGGGAACAGCTCGCGGCCGACGCCGCCGGCCCCGCCGGTCGCCGGGTTGTAGAGGCGGAACGTCGAGTAGGCGGCCGCCACTTCGCCGAAATCGCCCGTGCGCATCCGCGCCGTCGGCACCGCGTAGTTGGCCAGCGAGCCGCGCTTGTCGGCGAAGCGCTCGAACGACCCGAAGTAGAACAGCTTGTTGTGCATCACCGGGCCGCCGACCGTGCCGCCGTAGATGTTGCGCGTCAGCGGATCCTTGGCCCGGCTGAAGGCGTTGTTGAAGTACGAGTTGGCGTTCAGCTTGTCGTTGTTGCCGAACCAGAACGCCGATCCACGCACCTCGTTGGTGCCCGACTTGGTGACGACGCTCGCCGAGGCGCCGCCGGCCATGCCGTACTCCGCGTCGAAGCTGTTGGTCGAGACGTTGACCGTCTCGATGGTCTCGGCCGGCTGGACGTAGCCGACGTGGTGCGGCAGCCAGATGTTGACCGAGACGGCGCCGTCGATGCGGGTCGCGTTGCTGTTCGGCTGGGTGCCGTTGACCCAGGTGCGGAGCGACCGGCCGGGCGAGTCGATCTCGGCGTTCTGGAACTGCGCCGGCGTCGCGCCGGGTACCAGGTTCAGGAGCGCCTGGTAGTTCCGATACTGGTTCAGCGGAAGGGTCGTGATTTCCTTCGAGCTGAGCTGCGTCGAGAGATCCGCCTTGTCGGTCTGCAGCAGCGTGGTGTCCGCCGCGACCTGCACCGTCTCGGTGAGCGAACCGACGGTGAGCGCGATGTTGACGCGCACCGGGTTGCCGGCCGTGACCGCGACGGCGGTCTGCTTGTGCTCACGAAAGCCGGCGAGCGACGCCTTCAGGTCGTAGGATCC
>JBDSLU010000122.1:0-2560 GCA_039916225.1 Vicinamibacteraceae bacterium | reverse complement strand
AGGGAGCCGTCGCCCCGCTCACGCCGGTAGTCGATGTCGAACTTCGGCCCCTGGCGATAGCTGGCGCCGATGCGCAGCTTGTCGTTCGGGCTGATCGACGCGCCGACGTTGATGCCGACCGCCGTGTCCTCGCCCTGGATGAACTCGGTCGCGACGACGTTCGTCGAGGCGAACGACGGCTCGCCGAAAAAGCCGCCGGCGGCCGTCTGCGGCAGGGCCTGGATGTCGAACCGGCGGCTCACCGAATCGATGTTGAAGTCGTAGAACGACACGCCGACGCCGACCGACACCTGGTCGGTCAGCCGGACGGCGGCCGAGCCCCCGAAGTTCGAGATCTGGAGATCGAGATTGCCGCTGACGGGCCGGACGCGGACGCACAGATCGCCGCGGGTCGGCGTGCACACGCCGACCGAGGGGTCGTCGTAGAACGGACCGCTGGTCTGCACGTTGGTCTCGAAATTCGCGACCTCGGTGCGATAGAACGCGAACGCGAACCGCGACTTGGGCACGACCGCCGACACGAACGACAGGCTGTGCGTCTGGTCCGACGACACACCGCTGGTCAGCCCCGAGATGGTGTCGATGCCCCGCTGCGTCGGCGTGCCGTTGAAGCGGCCGCCGGAGACGAACGGCGTGTTGAAGTCGAATGCGCGGAACTCGACGCCGACTTCCGGCCGGGTGATGTTGGTCAGGCCGCCTGGGTTGGTCCACGCGCCGGTGGCGTCATCGCCCGCGCCGGTCAGCGCCCCCGCCATCGCCAGGCTGCGCGCGCCAGGGTTGGAGAAGTTGAACTGGAGCGAGGCCATGATTTCGTAGTCGACCTGCGCCGACGCGGTCGATACGCCGAACGTGGCGCAGAACAGCGCCACGACTCCGATTGCCTGTCCCAGGCTTCGTCCCCTCAGCATCGTGCCTCCTAGCGGTCCAGACCCCAGCGGCCCGGACGTGTCCGACAAGTATACGGGCCCGTTGCGCCCACCGAACTAACGTCACGAGGGAGAATGGCGAACAGGGGCGGCGCCGTGCCAGCCACGACGCCACGGCCGCGTCGGCGCGCACGCGTGTGCGCTGGCGGACACCAGCGGCCTACCGGCCGACGATGCTCGCGACGGCCCGATCGACGTCGAAGCCGGGCATGGTGCGGCGGACGTCGACCGGCTGGCCGGCGGGAACCGCGAGGCGTTCCGCGAGCGGCTGCGACAGGCCGCCATTCTCGAACGCCATCTGGTAATCGCCCGGCGCCAGTTGGAGCTGGCAGGGCGTCTCGCACGTCGCCGGAGCGCCGCCAGCGACCGGGGTCAGCGTGACCCGGGTCCACGGCTGGGTGTTGAACGTGACCGACGATGCCGCCACGACCGGCGGCGTGTCGGGCGTCGTCGGCCCCACCGGATCGGTCCGCCGCGGATCGACCGTGACGACGCCGGGGTCCTTGGGATCGGGCGTGGGCGTCGGGTCGCGCAGGGCGTACCAGATCCCGACCACCAGCAACAGCACGGCCACACCACCGCCGGCCAGCAACGCCGGCGACAGCGGACGGCCGGTTTTGCGCTCGGGGACGCCGGTCCCGACCAGGGGACGGGCCGCTGCCGCCGGAGTCGGATGCGCGACTTCGGCCTGGCGTTGGGCGATCTGCGCAGCAAGCTCGGGCCGCTGCGGATCGAGGCGTTGCGCTTCCTCGAGAAAGCCGAGGGCGTCGACCGGCTTCTTCGCCTTGCGCGCCTTGGTGAGGAGCGCGGTCACCTTCTGCTCGCGCTCGCGCGCCTGGCGGGCCGCTTCAGCGGCCTTCTGCTGCTCGGCCTTGTCCTGCGCGGCGCGGGCCTCGGCCTCGCCGATGCGGCCGAGGATGGCACCGGCCGCCTGGGCATCGATCTGAGCCGCCGCCTCGGCGCTCTTGCGCGCCTTGCCGAGGTCGCCGGCGCCCAGCCGGCTTTCGGCGTCGGTGATCTTCGCCGCCAGTTCCCGGGCCCGGCGTTCGGCCGCTTCGTGCGACGTCTTGGCGTCGCGGATCTGGCGCGTCAGCTCCTGCAGTGCGGCGTTGGCCGGATCGAGGCGCGTGGCCTCGGTGAGGGTCGCCAGGGCCTGCGGATACTGGCCGGCGCTGGCCAGTTCGCGCGAGGTGTCGGCGAGCGCCGCGGCCCGCGCCGCGCGCGCCGCCCGCTGCTCGTCTTCCTGGCGCCGTGCTTCCTCTTCGCGCAGCCGCTGTTCTTCGGCCTGACGGCGGGCCGCTTCCTCGCGTTCGGCGCGGGCGGCGGCTTCGGCCTCGGACAGGCGCTCGGCGACCGCGGCCCGCAGCTCGACCAGGGCGCCCGCCACGTCGGCATGCGGCGGCGAGAAGCGCTCGAGGCGGGCGATCGCGCTGTCGTAGCGGCCGGCTTCGTACTCCTGCCCGGCCGCGTCGATCGCATCCTGCGCGGCGCGCTCGTGCTCCTCGCGCGCGATCCGCGCGTCCTCTTCGGCGCGGCGGCGCCGCTCGGCCTCGGCCGCCTGCTGCTGACGGTCGGCCTCGGCGGCCTGGCGCTGGCGCTCGGCTTCGGCCGCTTCCCGCTGGCGCTGCCGCTCG
>JBDSLU010000121.1:0-5054 GCA_039916225.1 Vicinamibacteraceae bacterium | reverse complement strand
CGGCGCCGGCGGAGCGTAAGCGGCCTCAGCCGGCGGCGAGAACGGCGGCACGGCGGGCGCGGGCGGCGGCACGCGCGGACCGAACGCCAGCGGCGGCGGGGCGAGCGAGATCGGCGCAGGATCGGGTGCGGACTCGGTGCCGGCCACCGGCGGCAGACCGCGCGACGGTACGCGCGAGAACGGCGAGGGCGGTCCGGCGGGCGTGCGTCGCCCCACCGGCGACGGCACCGGATGGGTGTCGCCCTTGTCGAACGACGGCACCGACGTGTCGTCCGAGTGATCGGCGGCGTCCGAACCGTCGGCCAGACGCTCGCGGGTCAGCCCGGCCGGCAGCGTGTCTTCCATCGGCGGGCGCGGGCCGAAGGCCGGTAGCGGACGCGCGGCGCGATGGAGCGCCGACACCGGAACCGTCGGCGCATGGCCGACCGTTGCGGCGAAGTTCGGCGCGACCAGGATCCGTGTCGCGGTGCCGGGATTCGTGTCTTCCGGCGACGACAGCGCCACGGACGCGGGCGGCACCGGCGACGGCAGCTCGGGCCTGATGCGGAAGGCGGCGGGGCGCGGAATGACGACGGTGCGATCGTCCGGTGCCGGTGCGGGTGCCTGTACCGGGGCCGGGGCCGGCGCGGCGGCGACCGCCGGCATTGGCATGGTCGGCAGGATCGTCAGGGGCTCGATCAGCTCGGTCTCGGGCAGATCGAAGTCGTTCGAGATCGGGAGCAGGCTCGTTTCACCGGCCGGGTCGTCGATCGGCGCCGGCGGCACGTAGGGGGCCGGCGTGGGTGGCGCGCTGAAGGAGCGCAGATGGTCGGCGGCGTTGGCCGCCGGGGCGGCCGGCGGCGTGGGCTTCGTCGGCTCGATGATGGTCTGGCCGGTCGACTGGAGATGCAGCACCTCCCAGTCGTTCAGCTCGTCCTCCACCGGCGGCCACACCAGCGACGGGGCGGTGTTGTCCCCCGCCGGCAGCGCATCGCTGGCGGCCATCTCGCCTGGCTCCGTGCCGGGGCCAGACGCGTCCGGCGTCGCGGCGTCGACAGGTGCCGGCCGGCCGCTGGGGTCCGCGTCAGGGGTGAGGTTCTTTCGCATCGACGCCCGAGTTTTCACTCTGATACCGTCCTGCTCGTCAGTCAAGGCGAGCGTGAAGCCTGCGCCAGGTCCCGCCTGCCCTTTGCACGACTGATACCCGCTTCAACGTTCGCAATCGAGGGTTCGAACAGCCGGAAATGCTCTCCGGGCCAGACTTCTGTGCCCACAAACGGAAAAAGCGCCCGGCCCAGGCATCGACCTGAGTCCGGGCGCTCGTTGGTTGCGACGGCGCCACTCAGGCGCCGTCGCGAGCCGCCGTGAAATCCTCGCTGCGGTTCCGACGACGCTAGGCGCCTCGTCGGGCAGCTCGGGCGGCGGCACCAGAAATCACAGGTTGAGCTGCATGACGGTGTTGCTGACCGCCGTGCCGCCGAGCACGAGGCAGTTCGCCGTGATGTCCTGCTTGCCGCCCGCGACCCGCTCGAGATCCGAATCCGACAGCTCGCCCTCGGCCGCCGCGTACGGAATCACCACGTGAACGGTGTCGGCGGTGTCGGCGACGGCCTTGACCGTCGTCGAGCCCAGCGACGTGTTCAGCTGCTTCTCGATCGTGCCCTTGGGGTTGCTCAGGAGGGCCGAGCGGTACTTCGGGTTTTCCGCCGCGAACTTGCCAACGAGGTCTTGGATCTGGCCGCGGGTCATCTTTTCCGCCATGTGATGTCTCACTCTCTCTGTGGTGTCGATTCGGTTGTGCAGCTCCCGTTCGTTCATCGAACGGTCACGGCGACGGACAGGAGCAACCGCTGTGCCAGATACCCGCGAGTGTTCATCCTCAATGAAATCAGGCCGAATCGGCCGATTTGGCGAGTCTGCCCGACGGCGTACTTGGCGCGGGGGCTCCAACGCTCCGGCGCCCGGGCTCCAACCCGAGCGTGGGCAGCCGTCTTGCAAGGCAGACGGACGATTGGGCACCGGCTCGCCTACACTGGCGGCGGGCGGCCCGCGGAGTGGGCCGTCTTTCGAGGAGCAGACGCTATGCGCTGGCAGGATGCGGAACGCAGCACGAACGTGGACGACGTACGAGGCCGGCGTTTCGGTGGTGGCGGCATGCCGCTCCGGCTCGGCGGCATGGGCGGGCTGGGCTTGGGTGGCCTCATCGCCATCATGGCGATCACCTACCTGCTCGGCGGCGATCCGTTCGCCGTCTTGACCGGCGGCACGCCGACCGAGACCGCGGCACCGCCAACGGCCGGCGACACCACGCCGGTCGACGACGAGGGCAGCCGCTTCGTGAAGGCGGTCCTGCGCAGTACCGAGGTGGTGTGGGCCAAGGTCTTCCGTGAACAGCTGGGCCGTAGCTATACGGATCCGCGCCTGGTGCTCTTCTCGGATGCGGTGCCATCGGCCTGCGGCACCAATTCGTCGGCGGTCGGGCCGTTCTACTGTCCGCCCGACCAGCGCGTCTATATCGATCTCAGCTTCTACAACGAGCTCGATCGCCGCTTCGGCGCGCCGGGCGACTTCGCCCAGGCCTACGTCATCGCGCACGAGGTCGGTCACCACGTGCAGAACCTGCTCGGGATCGACGAGAAGGTGCGCGACGCGCAGCAGCGCGGCAACGAGGCCCAGGCCAATCAGCTCTCGGTGCGTATGGAGCTGCAGGCCGACTGCCTCGCCGGCGTGTGGGGCTATTACGTCAAGGCGGAGACCGACAACAACAAGGTGCGCCTCGATCCGGGCGACGTCGAGGAAGGCCTGCGCGCCGCCGCGGCGATCGGCGACGACGCAATCCAGCGGAAGGCGCAGGGACGCGTCACGCCCGAGAGCTGGACGCACGGCTCGTCGGAGCAGCGCGTGCAGTGGCTGCGCCGCGGCCTCGACGGCGGCCAGATCAGCACCTGCAACACGCTGGGCTCGTAGTTGTGGCGCTGGGCGCGTCGCGGCGCCGGCCCGCGGGCGGCGGTAAGATGCGCGGCATGCGATCCCTGCTGATCCTCGCGGCGGTGCTCGCGCCCGTCACGGTCGCCGCCGAGACGCACCGGCTGCGGCCCACGACCGGGCACGCGACCTTCGCGGTCCGGCCGCCGGTGCTGACCGTCAAACCGGGCGACGTCGTCGAGAGCGAGTCGCTGTGGGGCGAGTGGTACGAGAAGGCCGGCGGCAAGTGGCCCGGCGAAGTCGGCCCCATCGCGATCGAAGGCGCCGAGCCCGGTGACACGCTGGTCGTCGAGATCCTGAAGGTCCGCCCCAATCGCGACACGGCCGTGTCGACGCAGGGCGGGCGCTTCGGCGCCCTGGTCCCCGACTCGCGGACCGCGTTTCTAAACGAGACCTTCCCGCAGGGCCGCTACGTGTGGCGCCTCGACCGGGCGCGCATGACCGGCACGCTGGACCTGCCGCGCAGCAAGCAGAAGTCGATCACCGTGCCGCTGGCGCCGATGCTCGGACGCGTCGCGGTCGCGCCCGCCGGCGAAGAAGCGTTCGGCGGTCTGTGGCCCGGCCAGTTCGGCGGCAACATGGACGCCGCCGACGTCCGCGAGGGCGCCACCGTCTACCTGCCCGTCTTCCATCCGGGCGCGCTGTTCTATTTCGGCGACGGCCACGCGCTGCAGGGTGACGGCGAAGCCTGCGGCTCGGGCCTCGAGACCTCGATGGAGGTCGCCTTCCGTTTCAGCGTGCGCAAGAAGCAGGCGATCGCCTGGCCGCGCATCGAAGACGCCGACCACCTGATGGTCGCGGGCAGCGCGCGGCCACTCACCGACGCGTTCCGCATCGCCTTCGTCGAGCTGATCGACTGGCTCGTCGCCGACTACGGCTACGACAAGGCCGAGGCCTACCAGGTGCTGTCGCAGGTCGGCGGCCCTGATCGACGACGCACCGCCTCAGCGGAGCGACGTCGTCAGCGTCATCCGGTTCTCGGTAGCGCGGCGGAAGAATTGCTCGAACTCGACGCGCATCCGATCGAGGCGGGTCAGATCGGCCGATGCCGGCGTCGAGCCCCGAGTGATCACGTAGACCCAGGCCTGTCGGTGGAGACGCGTGGCGTTGTCGGCCAACGGCTGCCGCTCCCCCATCGCCCGGATGATGTCGTCGATTGACACGTCACGGCGCGTGCCGTTGAAGCTGACGCCGACGCGCGGCGCCGAATCGCGATCGCGGCTGGGGGTCACGTTGGTCGGCGCTTCGACGTAGAAGATCCGCGGCACGTCGCTGGCGCGAACGAGTCCCATCGCGTAGAGATCCAGGCGGCTGTACCGCTCCACCGCCGCGATGGTGCGGAAGCTGCCGCCGCCGAGATCCTCGATGTCGTTTCCTTCCATGACGGACGCGTCCGAGTCCATGAAGAAGCTCCAGTGCGCGCGCTGGCGGCCGAGCAGCAGGTCCGAGCTGCCGCTGCCGGTGTTGAACTGGAGCTGCGCGAGCCAGCGATGTCCGCTTTCTTGCCCAAGGATCGACAGGGCACTGTTCTCGCCGAGGATCTTGGCGTTCGGGTCGTCGCCGTACTTGGCGGCGCGATCCATGACGAGAATGCTCTGCAGCGTGCCCCCGCTGCCGAAGTCGGCCGATTGATTGAAGGTGTCCACGCCGATGCCGCCAATGGCGTTCGAGATCGTCGACTCGAAGGCAAAGGCATCGCTGACGACGGCCGTGTCGGTGAAGAGGACCAGCTGATCGAAGCTGTCGGCGTGGCTGGCGAAGAAGCGGCGGGCGGTCTGCGGAGCGTCGAGCTCCGGGTCTTCGGAGAAGCGCTCGCCGACGGCGCCAGCGCCGCCGGCCAGCCGCGTGTTGGCGCTGAGATCGACCGGGGTGAAGGCGCTGCCGCGGCCTGGTGACACCGCCACCAACGCCTCGCGAAGCGTCACCTCGGGCCCGAACTTCACGTCGATGGCGCCGTTGGCGAAGAGCGACGCCTGGACGGTCGTCGTCTGCGTCGAGTCGAAGCCGCGGACGCCGCACCACGTCACCGTGAACGCGTCGCTGGCGGCGTCGACGAAGACGCGGCCGCCGGTCGACGGGTCGAGGTCGGC
>JBDSLU010000120.1:0-7719 GCA_039916225.1 Vicinamibacteraceae bacterium | reverse complement strand
GCCAGGACCCCGAGCGCCCCGTCCAGCCAGCCGCCGTTCGGAACCGAATCGAGGTGGCCGCCGATGACCACCGTCTCCGGTCGGACGCCGGGCACGGTGATCCAGCGGTTGCCGGCGGCGTCGGTTTCGGCGCGGAGGCCGTCCGCGGCGAGGACCTCGTCCTGCCAGCGCCGGGCCTCGCGCCACACCGGCCCCCACGCGACGCGCTGCGCTCCGTGCTGATCGCCGGTCCGCGCCGCCAACGCCCGCAGGCTGGTGATGACGGCGCGTCCGCTCATGGTCGTTGGCCGGTGCTGCAGCCCGTGGTGGAAGTGACGCGTGGCACCGAGACGGGCGAGGCGCCCGCCGATCCAGGCGCGAGGAGGAAGAATATCGGGGATATTCGACCGACGAGCAACGCCGAGCGGCGGGATGCATCGCCCGTCGAATGCAGCGGCATTTCCACCACGGGCTGCTAGAGCCCGCTGGCGCGGGCGATCACGTCCGGATAGCGGTTGATGGTCAGCGACGTCTTCGCCTTGTTCATGTAGGCGGTGAAGAACCGGTTCTGGCGCGTCGACACCAGCTCGCGCCGCAGCGAGTCGCGGGCGGCCGCCAGTTCGGTGTCGTTGATCGCCGGCCGCTCCAGGACCTTGATCACGGCGGAGCCGTTCTCGGTAGCGATGGCATCGCTGGTCGTGCCGACCGGCACCGCGAAGGCCACCGCGTCGACCGCCGGACTGACGCCGATGTCCGCGATGACGCTGTTGCGGGCGACGAGCTCGGTCGTCCGCAGTTCCCTGCCGGCGGCCTTGGCGGCGGCGGCGAGCGGCGTGCCGGCCTTGACCGCTGCGGCGACTTCGGCGGCCTTGGCCCGCGCCGCGGCGGCGGCCTTCTCGGTCACCACGTCACCGCGGACCGTTTCCTTCACGTCCTCGAACTTCGGCACCCGGGGCGCTTCCTTGCCGGCCAGGGCGATGAACGTGGTGGCATTGCCGGTGCGGATGCCCTTGCTGACGGTGCCATCGGCCAGCGCGAACGCTTCGCTCGAGACCTGCGACGTCGGTCCGAACTCGGGCAGGGGATCGGCGCGCTGGAAGAACGGGGAGTCGTTCACCTTGAGCCCGTTCTCCTTGGCGGCGGCGTCGAGATCCGCCGGGCTCTTGATGCGCGCCTCGAGCGCCGTGGCCAGGGCCGTGGCGCGCTCCTGCGCCTGCTGGAACTTCAGCTGCTCGGTGATCTGATCCTTCACGTCGGCGAGGGTGCGCTGCCCGGCCGGCCGCTTCTCGATCATCTTGATGACGTGGAAGCCGAAGTCGGTCTGCACGACGCCCGACATCTCGCCCGGCGCCAGCGCGAAGGCCGCGTCCTCGAACGGCTTGACCATCGACCCGCGGCCGAAGAAGCCGAGGTCGCCGCCGCTCGCCTTGCTGGCGTCGTCCTCGGAGTACTTCCGGGCCAGCGCCTGGAAGTCGGCGCCGGCCGCCTTGGCTTCCTTGAAGATCGACTCGGCCTGGGCCCGCACAGCGGCGGCGTCCTTGTCGGCGGTCTTCAGCAGGATGTGCTGGGCGTGAATCTGCTCGGGATTGGCGAACTGCTGCAGGTTCGCCTGGTAGTAGGCCTCGACCTGCTGCGGCGTCGGCGTCATGGTCTGGCGCAGCGCCTGCGTGTCGACCGTCAGGTAGCGGACCTTGCGGCGCTCACCGAGCCGGTAGTGGGACGGATCCTTGGTGAAGAGCGCCTGCGCCTCGGCGTCGGTGGCGGCGATGCCGGCGCGGAACTGATCGGCGGTGAAGCCGACCACTTCGAGCTTCACCTTCTCGTTGCGCCGGCGGTACTCGGCGTCCGCTTCCTGCTGGGACACGGTGACCCAACTGGTGACCGCGGCCTGCAGCTTCTGCCCCAGGATGTCGGCGCGCACCTCACGCTCGAAGTCCTCTTCGCGGAGCGGCGGACGCTGCGCCCGCAGCACCGCGCGGTAGCGGGCCGTGCCGACGAACTGGCCGTTCTCGCGGAAGGCGGGGATGTGCTGGATGAACTGGACGACCTCGGTGTCGGTCACCCTGAGGCCACGACGCACCGCCTCGGCTTCGATCGCCTTGCGGTCGATCAACTGCGTCAGCACCTGGTTGTCGAAGCCAAGCTGCTTGAGCGTCTCGGGTGGCAAGCTGCCGCCACCTCCGGCCGTGAACTGCTGCAACCGCTGCGACAGCTCCCGACGGAACTCCCCAGCGGTGATGGCCGTGCCGTCGACGTCGGCGACGGCCTCGTCGAGCTGGACGGTCCGGCTCTCCCACGGCACGAAGAAGGCGGCCATCGCGACCGCCACGATCCCCATGATCCACTTCAGCCAGCCGCGGTGGCGGCGCATCCGATCGAGCATCGTCATCGTGAAGACTTCCTGGGGCGTGGCCGTCGGCCTACAGTCGGCCCGCCGAACGCCCGAAAAGAACGGGTGATCTTACGGGATGACACGGCAGCGGAGCAAGGCGCGTCCGTCGTGGCCTCCCCGACACCGCGTCATCCCGCCGCGCCGGAGCTCAGCCATCGACGGCGCTGGGCGGAGGGCGGCAAACCTCGCCGGGTCAATGTGATAGCATCGATCGAAACTCCGCTGAATACTGGCGTGGACCTGTCGGCCCGTCTCGCGCACCTTCCCCGCACCCTCGAGGCCGATACCCGGCGTGCGGAGGTGTTGGCCGAGATCAACCGCCAGGCGCACGAGACACTCGAGCCCCGGCGGGTGGCTGAGTGGCTGGTTGGGCGCCTGCAGGCCTGGGTGCCGTTGGCCTCCTGGACGGTCCTCGAAGACGACCTGATGGGACCGCCGCTGGTCCTGGCGACCGGCCCGCTGGACGTCGAGGGGCTGGCGATGGTCGCCTCAGTGGCCAGCCGGGTCATCCGCCTCGGTGAGGAACTCGTCACCGCCAATCTCCAGAGTCACCTCGTGTCGGCGCCGCCGGTGGCCGCGCTCGGCCTGCCGCTGGTCGCCCGCGGCGCGGTGATCGGAGCCGTCGTCGGGCTGGCGGCCGAGCGAGCCGCAACCCCGCCGAACTACGACGACGCCACCCGACGGGCCCTCGCCCTGCTGCTCGATCCCGCCGCCGTCGCTCTGGACAACGCGCGACGCATGGCCCAGGCCGAAGCGCTCTCGGTCACGGACGACCTCACCCGGCTCTTCAATGCCCGCTTCCTGAAGCAGGCGCTGACGCGCGAACTGAAGCGTTCGGTGCGGTCGGGTCGGCCGCTGTCGCTGATCTTCCTCGACCTCGACGGGTTCAAGGGCGTCAACGATCGCCACGGTCACCTGCGCGGCAGCCGCACGCTGGTTGAATTTGCAGGTATCCTTCGCGCGTGCGCTCGGGAAACCGACATCCTGGCCCGCTACGGCGGTGACGAGTTCGCGCTGGTCCTGCCGGAGACCGACCAGGGCGGCGCGCAGAGTGTGGCGGAGCGCATCCGCGCCCGCGTGGCAGAGTTCAGCTTTCTCGCCAGTGAAGGCCTCGACGTCCGCCTGACGACGTCGATCGGGTTCGCGTCGCGCGACAGCGGCCGGCAGTCGGTCACCGACCTGCTGCGCGCCGCCGACGAGGCCATGTACTGGGTGAAGGCGCACGGCAAGAACGGGATTCATGGGTCGTAACCGCGCCATGGCGCCGATGGTGGCCGCGGCCGGCGTGAGGAGCACAGAGTGAGCCTGCGTTCGTTGTTTTCGTTGTTCTCGAGCGATCTCGCGATCGACCTCGGCACGGCCAACACCTGCGTCTACGCGCGCGGGAAGGGCATCGTCGTGAACGAGCCGTCGATCGTCGCGATCAACAAGGTCAACGGTCGCGTCGAGGCTGTCGGCCGCGACGCCAAGGACATGCTCGGTCGCACGCCCGGCAACATCGTCGCCATCAAGCCGATGAAGGACGGCGTCATCGCCGACTTCGACGTCACCGAGAAGATGCTGGCCTACTTCATCAAGAAGGCCCACAACCGCAACGTGTGGGTGCGGCCGCGCATCGTCATCGGCGTGCCGTCGGAGATCACCCAGGTCGAGAAGCGGGCGGTCAAGGACAGCGCGTATCGCGCCAAGGCCAGCGAGGTCTATCTGGTCGAGGAAGCGATGGCGGCGGCGATCGGCGCCGGCATGCCGATCACCGAGCCGTCGGGCAACATGATTGTCGACATCGGCGGCGGCACCACCGACATCGCCGTCATCTCGCTCGCCGGCATCGTCTACTCGAAGGCCGTCCGCGTCGCCGGCAACGAGATGGACGAGGCAATCATCCAGTACGTCAAGAAGACCTACAACCTGCTGATCGGCGAGCGCACCGCCGAGGCGATCAAGATGGAAGTCGGCTCGGCCTACCCCCTCGACGAGCCGATCACCATGGAGATCAAGGGACGCCACCTCATCGAAGGGGTGCCCAAGACCATCACCATCAGCGACGAGGAGATCCGCGAGGCGCTGGCCGAGACGGTCAACGTCATCGTCGACGCGGTGCGGGTCGCCCTCGAGCGGACCCCGCCGGAGCTGTCGGCCGACATCGTCGACCGCGGCATCGTGCTCACCGGAGGAGGTTCGCTCCTGAAGAACCTCGACAAGCGCCTGCGCGAGGAGACCGGCCTGCCGCTGGCCATGGCCGAGGATCCGCTGTCCTCGGTGGTGCTCGGGGCGGGGAAGATGCTGTCGGACTTCAACCTCCTGCGAAAAGTGTCGATCGACTGATCGCGCCGCTTCGCGCCGTCGCGCATTCCGGCCCAACCGTGCTCGAGATCCATCGCCGCACCGGCTACCTGCTCCTGGCCACCTTGGTGGCCCAGGTGATTCTCATTTCTGCGCAGGTCCGCACCTCCGCCGGCACCCGGGTGCTGCAGGCGGTCACCTTCGGCGTGTTCTCGCAGGTCCAGCTCGGCACGGCCTGGGTCTTCGGCGGAGGCCGGTCGGTGTGGGACGGCTATTTCGGCCTCCGCGGCGCGCACGTGGAGAACCTGCAGCTGCGCCAGTCGCTGGCCCAGGTGCAGGTCAAGCTGCTCGAACAGCACGCCCAGGCCCTGCGAGCGGCCCAGCTCGAGAAGATCCTGGATCTGCGCGAGCGGACGCCGCTGCGGACGGTGGCGGCCACGGTCATCGCCGGCGACGCCACCGGCATCTTCCGCACCCTCACCATCGACAAGGGATCCTCGAGCGGGCTGCGCAAGGACATGGCGGTGATCGCGCCGTCCGGCGTGGTCGGCCGGATCGTCGAGCCGCCGCCGCTCTACGCCGCCAAGGTCCAGCTCCTGATCGACCGTGAGGCTGCGGCCGGCGCCATCGTCGAGCGTTCGGGCGTCGGCGGCGTGGTGGTCGGATCGGATCGGGACAGCGAGCTGCCGCTCGACCTCCAGTTCGTGTCGAACCTGTCGGACGCCAAGGTCGGCGATCGCCTGGTGACCTCCGGCCTCGACAGCATCTTTCCGCGCGGCATCACCATCGGGACCCTGAGCCTGGTGGAGAAGGGCGTCGGCCTCTACAAGCGGATCGGGGTGACGCCGGCGGTCGATTTCGCCGAAGTGGGCGCCGTGCTCGTGGTGCTCGACCCGCCGCAGCTCACCGGGCCGTCACCGGCCGGCGGCGCCTTTGCCACCCGTCCGCCGGCCCCGACCCGGCCCACCGCGCCGGCCGCCGGCGCCGCGACCACGCCGGCCGCGCCGACCGCGCCCCTCCAGCCTGGGGGCCGGCCGTCTGGCGCTGCAGGTCCGGCGGCTCCGCGTCCCGCGCCCGCCCGGCCGACGCCGGCGCCGGCGACGCCGCCGGCCTCCCCGACCCCACCGGCCCAGACCCCACCGGCCCAGACCAAGCCGGCCCAGCCTCCGCCGGCCCAGACCCCGCCGGCCCAGACGCCGCGTCCGCCGACGGCCCAGCCGGCCACCGCATCGCCCGCGCCTCCTGGGAGGCCGCGATGAAGGGCGCCCTGGTCGGCGCGCTGGTCATCGCGGCGCTGGCGCTCCAGACGTCGCCCTTCTTCGGCCGGAACGGCGCCGGCATCGACCTCGTCCTGGTGGTGGTCGTCTGGGCCGCGCTCCAGTTCGGTCCAGCCAGCGGGCTGCTGACTGGTGCCGCGGCCGGACTCGCGCAGGACGTGCTGTCCGCCGGTACAATTGGCGTGGGCGGCGTCGCCAAGACGCTGGTCGGCTTCGGCGCCGGCGTCGTCGGCTCGCAGTTCATCGTCGCCAACGCGATGACGCGGTTCGTCGTGCTCGCCGTCGGCGCGGCGCTGAACGAGCTGGTGTTCCTGGGCCTCTACGCGGTGATCGAGCGCCGCGGCTTCGACATGCCGTGGCGGCAGGCGGGCGCGCGGGCGCTGGCGACGGCCGTCGTCGGCATCGCGCTGATGGTCGCCTCGAACGCGATTCCCGCGTTCCTCATGCGCCGCCGGCTGCGGCGGGGGTATTGACGATGCCTCGGCGGTCCGGACCGGAAGTGCGGCGATGATCATTCCCGACGATCGCACCAACCTGAACGCGCGCCTGACTGCGATGCAGACCGGGCTCGGCGTGATGTTCTTCCTGCTGGTCGTGTCGTTCTGGGCCATCCAGGTCCTGCAGCACGACAAGTTCCTCGAGGAAGCCGAGAACAACCACACCCGCGAGATCCCGCTGCGCGCACCACGTGGGGCGATGTTCGATCGGCACGGCAAGGTGCTGGTCGAGAACCGCGAGGCGTTGAACATCTCGTTGCTGCGCGAGCAGGCGCACAACCTCGATAGCTCGATGCGCATGCTGGCGGCGGTGACCGGCGTCGAAGAGCGCTACGTCCGCGACGCCGTCGAGCGCGGCCGCGCCCTGCCGCGCTATCAGCCGATCCGCATCCTCGCCGACGCCAACGAGCCGCAGATCGCCTCGGTGCTGGCGCGCAAGCACGAGCTGAGCGACGTGCTGGTCGAGCGCGTCCCGACGCGCAACTATCCGCGCGACTTCGCCGCGCACCTGTTCGGCTACGTCGGCGAGATCACCGCCAAGCAGCTCGAGCAGCCAGCCTTCGGGCAGGTCAAGCCGGGCTCGCTGATCGGGCAGGCCGGCCTCGAAGCGACTTACAACAGCCTGCTGATGGGCCAGGACGGCGCCCGCGTCGTCACCGTCAACAGCGTCGGCCGCGAGGTCAAGGTGCTGCGCCGCGACGAGCCCGGCGAAGGCAAGCGCGTCCAGCTGACGATCGACGCCGACGTGCAGCGCGCCGCCGAGGAAGGCTTCCGCATTGCCGGCTACAACGGCTCGGCGGTGATGCTCGACCCGCGCAACGGCGAGGTCCTGGCGCTGGCCAGCGTGCCGACGTTCGATCCGAACGATTTCGCCAGCGGCATCGCGGCCAAGACCTGGGGCCAGCTGATGACCGACCCGTTGAAGCCGCTGCAGAACCGCGCCCTGCAGGGCCGCTACGCGCCCGGGTCGGTGTTCAAGATCGCGGTCGCCATCGCCGGCCTCGAGGAAGGCGTGATCACCCCGGAGACGAGCTTCTTCTGCGGCGGCGGGGCGACGTTCTACGGGCGCTACTTCAAGTGCCACGCCGGCGGCCCGCACCACAGCATCTCGCTGCGCAACGCCATCGAGAAGTCGTGCAACGTCTACTTCTACTCGGTCGGCAACCTGCTCGGCGTCGATCGCATGCACAAGTGGGCGTCAGCGCTCGGCCTCGGCGAGCTGTCGGGCGTCGACCTGCCCAGCGAGATCCAGGGCATCATGCCGTCGACCGAGTGGAAGCGGCAGAAGTAC
>JBDSLU010000119.1:0-4572 GCA_039916225.1 Vicinamibacteraceae bacterium | reverse complement strand
GTCGGCGTCGCGGATCAGATCGGGACGCTGCGTATTGCCCGGCGTGTTGAGCAGCGCGCCATCCATGGTGATGTCGAGCGCGGTACCCGACTGGGCGCTGAAGATGCCCGAGATCTGCCAGCCGTTGGCCACCCCGCCGAGCCAGCCTTCCTTCTGCCAGGGCAGGCCGTAGACGAAGCTGCTGACGAAGGTGTGCTTGCGATCGTTGACCGTCCGGCCCCAGCTTCGCTCGATGTCGATCGGCGTGCTGATGTTGCCGTTCGAATCGCCGCCGTCGTAGCTCTCGCCTTTGCCGAGGGTGTAGGAATTGGTGACCAGGAAGTTGTTCTTGAAGCGGCGATCGACCTTCACCTGCATCGAGTGGTAATCGGTGTGGTAGGGCAGGAAGGCGGTCACGCCGGACGTCCGCCCGAACTGCGCGAACTGCGGTCGGCCGGCGTTGCCGGCGCCCAGGGTGTAACCGGCGTTCAGATCGAGCCGCTGGATGATGTCCTGCCCGTGGTTGCCGACGTAGGCCACTTCGGCGGTGAAGTTGCCCCCGATCTCACGTTGGTAGGCAACGTTCCACGAGTGCAGGAGGCCTTCTTTCAGGTCGGTCGGGACGACCACGTAGCCGGCGTTGCGCAGCCGCGGATCGGCGCCGGCGTCGATGAGGCCGTTCGACGGAATCTGGGCCACGACCGGCGCCGGGAACCCGCCCGCCATCGAGATGCCGGGCGGCGGCACGAACGCGTTCGCCGCACTGAACTGGTTGTTCTGCTTGACCGGGAAGTTGAAGGCGTAGGTGTTGTCGGGGAAGGGGATGGTGCTGGATCCGTAGCCGGCCCGCACGACCTGGCGATCGTCGATGCGGTAGGAGAGGCCGGTGCGCAGGTTGACGTTGCCCCAGTTCGACTGCAGCCCGAGGTTGTCGGGGATGTCGCCGTAGCCCGACACCTGCAGCTGATTGGTGGTCGGGTCGTAGTTCGACAGCCCACCCTTCGCCTCCACGCCAACGAACGGCGTGTAGTACTCGTGGCGCAGGCCGAGGTCGAGCGTCAGCTTGGGCGATAGCTGCCACTTGTCGTGGATGAACGTGAACAGTGCCGAGTAGACCGTACCCGGCTGCTGGATGACGGCGAGATCGCGGCCGGCACTGCTCGGCCGATCGAGCAGGAATGCGGCCAGCGAATTGCCGACGTTGTTCTGGGTCGCGGCGATGCTCGGCACGCCGGTCTGGCCGCCGTTGAAGGTGAAGAATCCGCGCGAGCCGCCCTGGTCCTGCGTCTGCAGCAGGTAGTCGCTGTTGTGCCGGTAGTCGCCGCCGAACTTGATCGTGTGGTTGCCCCACAGCTTGGTCAGCACGGCGGCCGCCGTGTAGGTGGTCTCGCCGCGGTTCCAGGGCATCGAGCCGGAGTAGCCGACGGTCGGGTTGTTATAGCCCTGCAGGTTGATGGTCGTGAGCCCGCTCGTGAACTCGTCGAGGTTGGCGCCCGGGATGCCGACCTCGGTCGCGGTGTTCAGGCCGGTGCCGGCGCTGACCGCGGTGTTGTGGTAGGTGCTCACGCCGAAGCGCACGTCCATCACGAACGTGTTGGTCAGCGTCCGCGTCCAGTTGCCGGCTGCACTCTGCGTCTTGTTGACGCCGGTGCCGATGAAGCCGCCCTGATAGGGTCCGCCGAAGACGCCGTAGTTGCCCGGCTCGAACACCGTCGGCCGCTGGAAGCTGTAGCGGACGGCGAGCTGGTCCTTCGATGACAGCTGATAGTTGAACTTGACGTCGAAGCCGTCGGTGCGGCGCTCGCGAACGGTGGCGTCCTGGTAGTTGATCGAGCCCAGGCCAGCGCCGGCGATGTTCGGCATCGGCACGTTGGCCAGGATCCGGCGGGCGATCGGGCTGATGCGATCGGCGGGGATGACGTTGCCCGGGAACTGCGTGCGGCCGACGCCGGTGGCGGGATCGCCGGTCAGCGGATCGAAGATCGGCACGGCTGACGCGCTGAAGTCGCCGTTGCGCATCGCCTCGGTCGGAATGGTGTAGCGGTTGATGCGGCCGAGGTCGTCGCTGGTGCGGAGGTAGTCGCCGAAGAAGAACAGCCGGTTGCGGACGATCGGACCACCCAGCGTGAAGCCGCCCTGGTGGTAGGCCGACGCCGCCTTCTGCCGCTCTTTAGGAAGCGTGCGGTCGACGAACGGGTTGGTGGCGATGGTCCCTTCGGTGTTGCCGAAGTAGAAGCCGCTGCCCTTGAACTGGTTGGTGCCCGACTTCAGCGTGACGTTGGTGACGGCGCCGCCGGCGCGGCCGAACTCGGCGTCGTAGTTGCTGGTCGTGACGGCGACCGTCTCGAGTGCTTCGGCCGAGGGAATCAGCACGGTCAGCAGACCGGTGCGATGGTTGTCGTCGATGCCCTCGATCTGGACGTTGTTGGCGAGGCGCGACTGGCCGTTGACGTTTGACGAGAGGGAGTCCTGCGAGTTGAAGAACTCGGAGTGCGGGCGGAACGGCCGCGAGGCGCCGGGCACCGTGGCCACCATGCCTTGGAAGTTGCGGCCGAAGCCGAGCGGCATCGCCGTGATCTGCTCGCCCTGGATGATGCGGCCGGTGTCGGTGCGATCGGATTGCAGCGGCGGCGGGTCGGCGCTGACGGTCAGCACTTCGGTCACGTCGCCGGCCTGAAGTGCCAAGTCGACGCGAATGGTCGTGTTGACGTCGACGCGGATGTTCTCGCGGACGACCTTCTTGAAGCCGGCGAGCTCGGCCTCGACGCGGTAGATGCCGTCCTTCAGGTTGGGGAAGGTGTAGAACCCGTCCTGGTTGGTGACGGTGGTCGAACTGATGTTGGTGCCCTGATCGGTGGCGGTCACCGTGGCGCCGGGCACGGCGCTGCTCGAGCTGTCGGCGATGCTGCCGAGCAGCGTGCCGCGCGAGGCTTGCCCGTACGCTGGTAACGGATGAGCCAGCAGCGCGAACGCAGCGGCGATGAACCCGGCGCCAAACGCGCGACGGGCGAAGCGGACATAGCGGTCCATCGAACCCTCCAGACGATGTGGTGTGACCGGACGGTATGCCCGTGCTGGCTATTGGTCAAGGCCCGATTCAAAAACAAATCGGCAAGTGACGCTCATATATCCTATGGCCCGGGGTTGTCACACGTGTCACTCGGTGCCACCGCGCTCACTGCATCGGCTGCCGTTCAGAGCTGTCGCAGCATCACCTTCATCTGGCCGATCGCATAGCCCCAGCCGCCGCGCCGCCCGGCGTCGCTCGCCAGCACCGGCACGTGGTCGGGATGCAGTAGACGCGGATACCCGGTCGCACGCAGCGCGCGCAGGCAGGCCAGCATGTCGTTGTCGCCGGCGTCGATGAAGGTCTCGACGTAGACCTCGCGAGGCACCTTCATGACCACGTTGCGGAAGTGGACGTGGTTGATCTGGTCGCGGCCGCCGAACCACTTGATCGTGTCGATCACGTCGTAACCCATCTCGCGCGTCACCCCGACGTCGAGGGTGATGCCGTTGGCCGGGCTCTTCACGGTGTCGCAGACGCGCTTCAACCCGTCGACCGAGCCGAGGATCTGATCCGTCCCGCGGTAGCGCGGCGGCGGCGGATCGTTCGGATGCACGGCGAGCCGCACGTTCGACTGCTCCGCCACCGGCACGACCGCCTTCAGGAAGCGCTCGTAGCGCGTCCACAGATCGGCGGCGCCGTGGGTGCCGACGTCATCGAGCACCGGCAGGTCGCGGCTGCGCGCGTAATCGTGCGCCGCCAGGCGTGACCCACCACGGCCCGGCTCCTCGTAGTAGCCGCCCATCGCCCGCAGCGCGTACCAGTTGTATTCGACGATCGGGATGCCGACGCGACCCGCGGCGCGGATCGATTCCTTGACCAGCTCGATGTCGTCGTCGCCGCCGGGCCGGCCGAGGATGGCGCGGCGGAAGTCGTGCAACATCACGTTGCCCAGCTTCAGTCCGGCGCGCTCGACGGTTTCCTTCATCCGCCGCAGGTCGGCGTCCTTCCACGGCGGGGCGGGATCGTTCGGCCGCGCATGCACGACGCGGCCTATCCGGCGTGTAGGTCGGCGACGCCGGCCCGCCGGTGGTCACGTAGTCGACGCCCAGGTAGGCGACGAAGGCCAGCGCCTCCTCGGTCAGCTCGCCAACCGGCATCGTGATCTTGATGCTGCCGTTGAGCGCCTCGGCGCGCGCTGATGTCTGGCCGGCCGTCGCCGCGAGAGCGAATCCGGCGCCGGCCGTCGCCAGGAGCTCGCGCCGCGATACAGGAAGCGTCATGGCGCGGATGCTACCACCGCGCGACGGGGCCGGTCGTCAGTCGGCGCACCTCTCGCTTGTCGTGCCGCGCGGGCGCCTGCCGCCCTACAGTCCCGCCACCGCACGGAGCTTGCGCCAGGCGCGGAAGGGCCACCGGGTGGCAAAACGGCGATAGTGATCGGTGCTGGCGAGCGAGCGCAGGTAGCCGCGATAGCTCTCGCCGCGGGCCGGGGCCAGCGCCTCGCCATCGAGGAGATCGCCGGCGCCGAGCTCGATTGCGAACAGCGAGTCGGGCAGGTGACAGGCGCGGTAGGCGATGCCGGC
>JBDSLU010000118.1:0-18054 GCA_039916225.1 Vicinamibacteraceae bacterium | reverse complement strand
AGGTCGCGAGCGGCATCAGCAGCGGATACCAGGCGTGGGCCCAGGGTAGCCGGCGGGATACGGCCACCAGCCCCGCGACGACGCCGAGTCCGGCGGCATGCAGGGCCAGGAAGGCTGGCCAGCCCGGGATGGCGTGCCGCTGGAGCACGACCAGTGCGCCCAGCCCGACGAAGTAGCCGATGTAGAGCCGATCGACGAACTGCGCGCGGTGCCACAGGCCGGCCGGCGTGTGGCGGATCGAGCCGCGGACGGGACCGAGGACGGCACCGGAGGCGGGACTGGAGACGGGACTGGGGACCGGCGCAGCGGACATGGCTCGTCCGGAATGCGCGATCCCGTGCCCGGCGGGCTCATCGCCCGGTCTGCCCTTACGCTTCGGGCTGTGACGCCGGGGCGCCGGCGACGGCGCGATCCTCGGGAGCCGGGAACGGCGCGCCGAACGGGAACGCGAAAGCGGTCGGGCCGTGCGCGCGCAGGTGCGCCAGGCGATCGCGGGCTTCGGCGACGTCGGGCAGGTGTCCGGCCGGCACCCACCACATGACCATCGACGCCTCTTTCATCAGCGAGAACCACTCACGCCGCTGCTTGTAGACCTCGAGGTGCGCCCCTGAATAGGTGTAGGCCCGCAGCGCCTCGACCGACTCCCAGACCGACATGTTGACGATGATCTTGTCGTCGTCGTAGATCGGCACCGCCGTGGCGTTGTTGCCGAGATCGTCCTTCAGGCGCCAGATGAAACCGGGCGCCGCGTCGGCGAGGGCGTTCACTTCGTCGAGCCGGGAGACGAAGCCGGCGAGCTGCGGCGAATCGAGGGGCGCGACCAGGCGCGCCACGTTCACTTCGGCCAGATGGAAGGCAGGCATAGCTGGGTTGATAGTATAGGCGGTCACTTGACGTCAGAAGAGTCCTCCCCCGTCGAACCGCACGACCCCTACGCCGCCTTCCGGATTCCGAGCTTCCGCCACTACCTGACGGGGAACTTCGTCTTCCTGGTCGGCCTGCAGATGCAGAAGGTGGCGCTGGGGTGGGAGATTTACGAGCGCACGGGCTCGGCCCTCCATCTCGGCTACGTCGGCCTGGCGCAGTTCGCACCGCAGCTGATACTGGCGCCGTTTGGCGGACACGTCACCGACGCCTACAACCGCAAGCGCGTGCTGTTCACCGCGTTGACGATCAGCCTGATGGGCTCGCTCGGTCTGGCGCTCGATTCGGTGACGCCGGCCCCGCTGTGGGTCTTCTACGCGGTGCTGGTCGTGATTGGCGCCGCCCGCAGCTTCTGGATGCCCGCCCGCAGCGCCATCCTGCCGCGGCTGGTGCCGTCGCCGCTGTTCCGCAACGCGGTGTCGTGGAACTCGAGCTTCTTCGAGCTGGCCAGCATCGGCGGACCGGCCCTCGGCGGCCTGCTCATCGCCCTGTTCCACCGCGGCTTCCCCATCTACCTGTTCAACGTCGCCGCCGGCCTCACCTTCGTGCTGCTGGTCTCGCGCCTGCACTACGACCACGACCCGCCGGCGCGCAGCGAGCTGTCGTGGGCGTCGCTGGCCGCCGGCTTCCACTTCCTGCTCGACACGCGGATCCTGCTCGCGGCGATGCTGCTCGATACGTTCGCGGTGCTGCTCGGCGGGGCCACCGCGCTGATGCCGGTCTACGCCAAGGACATCCTGCACGTCGGGCCGCGTGAGCTGGGCTGGCTGCTGGCGGCGCCGTCGCTCGGCGCCGTCACCGCCGCCTTCACGCAGGCGCACCGGCCGCCGTGGAAGAGCGCCGGGCGAGCGTTGCTCGGAGCGGTGGCGGGTTACGGCGTGGTGACGATCGCCTTCGGCCTGTCGACCAACCTGTGGCTGTCGCTGGGCCTGCTCGTGCTGCTCGGCGCCTGCGACAACATCAGCGTGGTACTGCGCGGCACGCTCATCCAGGTGCTGACGCCGGATGCGATGCGCGGCCGCGTCTCGGCCGTGAACGGCCTGTTCATCGGCACGTCGAACGAGCTGGGCGCCTTCGAGTCGGGCACCGTCGCCCAGTTTTTCGGGCCGGTCGTGTCGGTGGTGTCCGGGGGAATCGGCACGCTGCTGGTCGTGCTCGGCATGATCAAGGCGTTCCCCGAGCTGAAGAAGGCCGGACGGCTCGATCAGCCGGTGGACTAGGAAACGCCCAACTTCCAATCTCCAACTTCCAATCTCCAACGCCCAATCTCCAACGCCCAAACAGGCCCGGAACGCCACCGGCGGCCTTCCTTGGGAGTTGGGCGTTGGAAGTTGGAAAGTTGGGCCTTGGAAGTTGCGCGTGCCGTCCTACGGCAACTCTCGGATCCAGATATTGCGGAAGCTGATCGGCGCGCTGGGGTCGCCGTGCGACTGCAGCTTGAGCGACGACGCGCCATGCGCCTTGTAGGACGGCTGGCCGATGTAGACCGTGCCGCCCTTCGGCTCGAAGCCGTTCTGCACGAGGACCCCGTTGTGCAGCACGGTCACCCGCGCCGGCGTCTTCACCGTGCCGTCGGCGTTGAACACGGGCGCCGTCCAGAGCACGTCGTAGACGTTCCACTCGCCGGGCTTGCGCATCGCGTTCACGAGCGGCGCCCCCTGCTTGTAGATGCTCCCCGCCTGGCCGTTGACGTAGGTCTTGTTCTCGAACGAGTCGAGGATCTGCAGTTCGTAGCCGGAATCACCAGTGCCGGTCGAGGCCAGGAACAGGCCGCTGTTGCCGCGCGCCTGGTTGGTGCCGGTGATACCGACCGGGATCTTCCACTCGATGTGCAGCTGGTAGTTGGTGAACTTACGCTTGGTCTCGATGTTGCCGCTCGGCTTGTGGACGACGAACGTGCCGTCCTGCACCACCCACGTCGCCGGCGTCTGTCCCTTGACGTTCACCCACTCGTCGAGGTTCTTGCCGTCGAACAGGACGATGGCGTCGGACGGGGCTGGCGTCGGCGCCGCCTGATCCGGCGACGGCGTGACGACCTTGGGGACGGGCTCCCACACCTCGGTCAGCTTGGGATCGCCTTGCGGCGGCGCCGGCGGCGCGGCGGCGGGCGTTTGCGCGGAAACCACCGGCGGCACGGCGGCGGCGAGCACGAAGGTGAGGATCAGGAAACGGCTGGGCATGCGCGCATTCTGGTGAAGCGGGGGGCCCGCCGTCAACCGGCGGTGACTTCGAAGCGCACTTCGCGCACGACCGGCTCGGGCGTACCGGCGGCGCGGGCCTCGACGCGCAGCAGGTAGCGGCCGGGCGGCAGCGTCCGCAGTGGGATGTCGATCGCATAGGGAAAGCTCTTGCCCGGCTCGGCGCGATCGCTGGCATTGGGGCGGACGCTGTGGACCACGTCGCGTTCGCGCGCGTCCCGAACAATCGTCACCAGCTCGACGTCGCGGCGGATGGCGGCGCCGACGTCAACGACTTCGGCGTAGGCACTGATCGTCTCGTCGCGCTGGAAGACGCGGCTGGTCGTGGGCGGGCTGCCGCCGAGGGCGCGGAGCACCTGATCGTCGCGATTGGCCGACGGGACGCGTCGCGCACGGGTGCCGCTGACGATCAGCGGCGTCATCGACAGACCCGGGGCCATCCGATCCGGGACGACGAGGTCGCAAATCACCGAACCCGCCGCGCCGTGCCGGACCTCGCGCGCGGCGATGTGCAGCTGATACGTCCCGGCCGGCAGCGTCAGCCGCTCGACCATCCGCAGCCCCAGCGTGCGGACCGCTTCGGCGTCCGCCGGCGGCAGCGACAGCCGCGCATGGCCGTTGACCAGCGGATACACTTTGCCGCCGGTGCCGACCGGCACGATCGCCAGGTCGACGGTGTTCTCGTGGCGGCCGTCCCGCTCGTCGAAGCCGAGCGCCTGGGCGCCGACTTCGACCGTCACCGTGACGTTGTCGAACTCGATCGGCAGCGGCACCGCCATCACGGCCAGCGGCAGGCCGAGCGTCGACATCGGCCGGCGCACCAGCTCGGACAGCTCCGGGCCGAGGCCGGAGAAGCTGGCCGGCGGCGGCGCCTTGTCATCCGGCGCCAAGTAGCCCTTGCGGGCGCTGACCCGGAGGCCGGGCCGCTTGACGCGCACGTCGATCGACCGATAGCGGCCGTCATGCGCGCCATCGATCGGCGCATAGCCGATCAGATAGTAGTGGCTGCTCTCGCTGGCGACACGCGTCAGGGCCTTCCCCATGTCGTTCGAATCGATAGCTGCGGCGCCCCCCGTCTCCTCGGCGAGGCTGCGCAGCATGTCGGCGGACAGGCGCCGTTTCTGCTGGAGCTGGGCCGACGGCGACACGCCAGTGGCGAGCAGCTCGGCGCCCATGTGCAGATCGAGCCCGCGCGGGTCGAAGGCGTAGAGCGTGACGTTGGCCCGCGCCGCGGCGGCGGTGACGCGTGACATTTCGTCGACCAGGTCGGCGGCGCGGGGCGTCACCGGCAGCCCCTCGCTGAAATACAGGATCGCCTTGCGGCGTCCGGGGATGCCGCCGAGGCCGTCGGCGACCGTACGCAGGGTGCGCAGGGTGATCCGGGCGCGCTCCTGCGCCTCGACGGCGGCGTCGTCGTTGTCGGTGATGGCGCCGTCCGCGATGATGGCCGTCGAGTTGCGCCGCACGGCCATCGGATCGGCGTTGCGCGCCCCGAACGCCGATTCGGCCTGGGTGGCGGCCGACTGGCTCACCGACAGGTCGGCGCCGACCTGGGCCGCGGCCTGCGCCTGCGCCTGCTGCGACTGGGTCTGGGCGGCCCGGGCCATGAACGCGTCCTCCGCGGTCCTCTGCAGCGCCGCCGTCTCGCCGGGCTGCCGCCCGACGAAGCGGTCGATGGCCGCGCTGGCGAGCGCGGCGTCCTCGGTGAAATCCTGGAATGCCCCGCCGACGCCGGTGGTCGTGACCACCGCCACCAGATCGCCGGCCTGCACCTGGCGATTGAGGAACTCGCGAGCCGCGTTCTGCACCGTGCCCGTCCGCCCGACCCCGATATGGTGGTCGTCGAGCACCAGCACGTAGATGCGTCCCTCCGGCCGCCGCTGGTTGGTGCGCACGTCCGACGCGGCCACCGGCGCGTTGGCCTTGAGCGGGCGGACCAGCGGCAGCGACACTTCGGAGAACGTGCCCACTGTCTGCCGCTGCCCACGCTCGTAGACGTCGAAGTCGTCGGCGGTGAGGGCCGGCACCACGCCGCCGTGCTCGTCGGTGACGACGACGTCGACGATCACCTGATCGACGGAGGCGCGCAGCACCGGCGTCCCGGGGGGCGGCTGCTGGGTGGTTTGTTGCGCGGAGAGCGGCAGCAGCGCGGCGGCCGCGCCGGCCAGCATCAGCGCCAGGCGGACCCGACGTCGAGTACTCATGGATTCGGGGTCCTCACGTCGAACGCGACGTCACGCGCGATCGGCTCGCGCGTGCCCTCGGTCCGCGCTTCGACGCGCAAGGTGTAGCGACCCGGCGCCAGTGCCTTCAGCGGCAGATCGATGGCATAGGCGAAGCTCTTGCCGGGCGCGACACTGCGGTTGGCCCCGGCCTGCGGATTCCGGAGCAGCTCGCGGCCGCGTCCATCGCGCAGGATCGTCGTCATCTCGACGTCGCGGGCGGCCGTCGCGCCGGCATCGATGGCCTCGGCGTAGACGCTGAGCACGTCGTCGGTGGCGAAGACCCGCGACGTCGTCGGCGGCCGACCGCCGAGGGCCTGCTCGATCGCCTCGTCCCGCTCGGACGTCGGGATCCGGCCAGCCAGGGTGCTGCTCAGGATCAGCCCCGACAGCGCCAGGCCGGCCTTGGCCTCGGGAACGGTCAGGTCGTAGATGACCGACCCGGTGCGCTGGCGGGTGGTCTCGCGAGCGCCGACGCGGAGCTGGTAGCGGCCGGGCGCCAGCGTCAGGCGGTGCACCATGCGGACGCCGCGCGCGGCAATCACGTCGGCTTCGGCCGCCGGCAGCGTGAGGTTGGCGTGTCCATCGACCGCCGGAAACACCTGACCTCCCGGCCCGACCGGCACGATCGCCAGGTCTACGGTCGTGACCCGCTGGTCGCCGCGCGCCTCGAACGTCAGCGCGTCCGGCGCCACTTCGACGACGACGCTGACGTTGCGGGACGCCCCCGGCAGGGCGACGGCATGCACGCTGAACGACAAGCCGGCCGACGCCACCGGCAGGCGGATCATCTCGGCGAGCGGCCCCTGGACCGCGCCCTTGGGATCGGTCTTCCGCTTCGCCTTGTCGTCAGCCTCGACGTAGCCCTTGCGGGCGCTGACGTGCAGGTCGGGCCGCTTCAGCCGGACCTCGATCCCGCGGTAGCGCCCCTCGCGCTTGGCATCGGCCGGAACGTAGCCGAGCAGATAGTAGTGGCTGCTGTCGGCGGCGATGCGATCGAGGGCCGGGTCGAGGTTGGTCCGATCGACACTGGCGACCCCGCCAGTGCCTTCGGCGAGCGTGCGCAGCATCGCCGCGGCCATGATCCGGCGCTGGACGACGACGCCGTTGACGGCGGCGTTCAGGTCGCGCGAATGCTGCAGGGCCGGATCGAGCGACCCGGCCGGCTGCGTCAGGCCGCGGGCGTCGAACGCGGTCGGATGATCGAGGCCATTCGGATCGAGCGCGTAGATCGTCGCGTTGGCGCGAGCGGCGGCACCGAGGACGCGTGAGTGGGCGTCGAGGAACTCGCCGTCCCGCATGGCGATCGGCGCCCCCTGGCTGAAGAACACGATCGCCTTGCGGCGCCCGCTGACGCCGGCGAGGGACGTGGCCACGTTCTCGAGCGTGCGCAGCGTCAGCAAGGCCCGCTGACGTCCCTCGTCCGTGGCGTCGTCGTTGTCGGCAACGCTGCCGTCGTCCATCAGCGTCGTCGAGCGACGCTGCGTGGTCATCGGGTCGGCGTTGCGCGTGGCGTAGGCCTGCGCGACCTTGGACCTCGAGGCCGTGCTCACGTAGTCGCCGCCATACCCGGCGAATCGCGCGATGGCGGCGTCGACCAGCGCGACGTCCTCGGTCGGTTCCTGTCGCGTGACACCCAGTCCGCTGGTCGTCAGGACGGCGACCAGATCGCCGGCCTGCACGTAGCGATGCACGAACTCGCGCGCCGCCCGCTGCACGACCGGTGTCAAGTGCAGGACGACGTTGACGTCGTCGAGCACCAGCACGTACACCCGGGCGTCGTTGGCGCGGACGTTGGAGCGCACGTCACCGGGCGGCGGCGGCAGGGTACCTGGCGCCCGACGCACCACCGGCAGCGACACCTCGGAGAAGGTCGCGACCGACTGCGCGGCCCCGCGCTCGCGGATCTCGAAGTCGGCGGCGGTGAGTCCGGTCACGGCCTGGCCGTCGGCATCGGTGACGACCACGTCGACGACGACCTGATCGACCGAGGCGCGCAGGATGGGCCCTTGCGGCACTGGCGGCACGGCCGGTTCCTGGGCGGCACCCGCGAACGGCAGACACGCCAGCACGAGCGCGATGACGACGCGTTTCATCGGGGGCTCCTCACATCGAAAGACAGCTCGCGCGCCAGCGGCTCCACCAGCCCGCTGGCACGGGCTTCGATGCGGAGCACGTAGCGTCCGGGCGCGAGCGCCTTCAAGGGCAGATCGACAGCATAGGCGAAGCTGCGGCCGGCCGCGACCTGGCCGTTGGCCTTCGGCTGCGGGCTGCGGACGATGTCTCGCCCGCGCGCGTCGCGGACGACGGTGAGCATGTCGACGTCGCGGATGGCGACCGCGCCGGCGTCGATCAGCTCGACGTAGGCACTCAGCGTGTCAGTCGTGGCGAAGGCCCGGGCCGTCGTCGGCGGCCCACCGAGGGCCTGCAGCAGGCCGGGATCGTTGTAGGCGGAGGGTACGGTGATCGCCGAGGCGGCGCTGGCGACGATCGGCGTCATCGACAGCCCGACGGTGGCCGGGTCCGGCACGACGAGGTCGAAGAGCACCGATCCGGTCGCGCCGCCGCCCGTTTCGCGGACGCCGATCCGCAACTGGTAGTCGCCGGGTGCGAGCGTCAGCCGATGCGAGAGGCGCAGGCCCTTGCTGGACACCGTCTCGGCCAGCTCCGGACTGAGCGTCAATTGCGGGTGCCCCTGGGTCAGGCCGTGCGTGCGCCCGGCGGCGTCGACCGGGAGAATCGCGACATCGAGACTGTTGAACCGCTTGTCGCCCTTCGGCGCGAAGGCCAGCGCGCCGGCACCGATCTCCACCGTCACGCTGACGTTGTCCGTCGCCGCCGGGAAGGCCACGGCGTGCGCGGCCAGCGGCAGGCCAGCCGAGGGCAGCGGCTGTCGCAACAGCGTCCCGAGCTCGGGCGGCAGACCCTTGAGCGGCTCGGGGCGGGCGTCCCGATCGTCGGGCGCCGCGTAGCCCTTGCGAGCGACGGCGTGGAGCCCGGGCTTGCGCATCTCGATGGCGATCGCGCGGTACTTGCCGTCGCGCTTGGCATTCGGCGGTGTGTAGCCGAGCAGATAGTAATGACTGCTCTCGGCGGCGATCCGATCGAGCGCGGTGGTCAGCTGGTTGGAATCGACCAGGGCGACGCCGCCCGTCCCTTCGGCGACGGTGCGCAGCATCGTGTCGGCGATGCGCTGCTCCTTCTGGATGTCGGCGAGGGTGTAGTTGGCGCCGATCGGTCCGGTCTGTCCGGTCGGGAGGGCGCGCAGTTCCGTCATCTCGTCGCCCATGCCGTGCAGGCCGCGTGGGCTCAGCGCGTAGACGGCGACGTTGGACCGCGAGGCCTGCCCGAGGATGGCGTGCACCTCCCTGGCGATTTCGGTGCTGTCGCCAGGGCCGAGCGTGATGTCGACGCCCTCGCTGACGTAGACCACCGTCTTGCGCCGTCCGGCCACGCTGGCCATCGAGTGCACGGCGTTCTTCACGGTGCGCAGCGCCGTCCGGCCGCGATCGAGCAGATCGTCGTCGATCGCATTGACCCCGAGCACGGCGCCGTCGCGGTTGAACGCGTTGGCATTGCCGGCGCGGCGGGTCCGCTGCGGGTCGAGCTCGCGAGCCCGGTAGGCCTGTTCGAGCTTCTCGACCGCCGCCGAGCGGACCTTCTTGCCGACGAAGCGATCGACGGCGCGGTCGACCAGGCGCATGTCCTCGGTGAACGCCTGCGACGTACCGGCCATGCCGCCGGTCGTCACCACCGCGACGAGATCGCCGGGCTGCACGTAGCGGCCGATGAAGTCGCGGGCGACCTGCTGCACGCCCGGCGTCCGCGCCGCCATCACGAAGAGATCGTCGAGCAGCAGCAGGTAAACGCGGCCGTCGGCCATCGCCCGGTTGCTGCGGACCTCGGCTGGCGGCGGGGCCGGCGCACCGGCGTCACGCCGCTCGAACGGCAGCACGACTTCCGAGAACGTGACGATCGGCTGCGGCGCGCCGTCCTCGCGGATGGCGAAGTCGGCGGCGGTGAGGCCGGAGACGATGGCGCCGTTGACATCGGTGACGACGACGTCGACGACGACCTGCTCGACGCTGGCGCGCAGCGTCGGCGTCGACGGCGTGGCGGGCTGCTGCCCCGACTGGCGTTCGCCGGCGAGCGTCGCCACCACAGCCGAGGCGACAACAAATGCAAAGGCGATGCGACGCATCACCGCGGTCCCACCGGACTCAGTAACCGGAGGCGGGTGGTGAACCGGCCGCGCGTCGCGGCGCGGCGGCGCGAGCCCTGACCAGCGCCGCGTCGAGCTCGACGCGAATCGGCGCCGGCGGCGTCGCGACCGGCGCCAGGGCCAGCGCGTCGCCCAGCACGCGGGCGGCCTCGGCGCCCTGGCCGAGCGCGGTCAGCGCCTCGCCGAGCCCGAGCGCGGCGAGCAGCGTCAACCGATGGCCCTTGGGCAGCTTCTCGGTCTGGACGCGCAACGCGTCGCGATACAGCGGCACGGCGGTGGCGTAGTGGCCGCGACCGCTCAGGATGTCGGCCAGCTGGCGCACCGAGGACGCCGTATACGGGTGGTTGGCGCCGAGCAGATCGCGGCGCATCGCGACGGCTCGACGCGACACCTGCTCGGCCTCGGCCGAGCGGCCGCGGAACTTGTGCAGGAACCAAGCGAGATTGTGGAGGTCGGACGCCACGTCGGCGTGCCGCTCTCCGGAGACCGCGCGGTCGATCTGGAGCACCTCTCGGAAGTGGGTTTCGGCTCCAGCATAGTCCTTCTGGTCCTGTTCGACGAGGGCCAGGTTGTTGAGGATCGTGGCGAGCGCCGGATGCGGTTCCCGGTAGATGCGTCGCGCCTCGAGCACGCCCGCGGCGAGCACGGCCCGGGCCTCCGGCAGCCGTCGCAGTTCGCGCAGGACGAGACCCTGGGCCGATTGGGCGGCCACCAGGTTCGCCGCCAGCTCCCGCGACCCGGCATCGCGCCGGAAGGCGGCTTGAGCCTCGGCGAACCGCCGAGCGGCCTCGTCCAGCCGCCCGAGCTCGTAGAGTGCGCTGCCCAGGTTGTGGCTGATGCGGCCCAGCCGATGCGGCTCCGGGCGCGGTAACGAGCGGAGCAGCGACAAGGCCCGGTCGAACGACGATCGCGCGTCCTCGTAGCGCCCGCCCTGGATCTCGAGCATCCCACGCTCGTTGAGGAAGTCGACGTGGAGCGGCCCGGGCTGCGGCTCGACGAGGTCGACGACGCGCCGGGCCTGAACGTTGTAGGCCAGCGCGCCAGGCAGGTCGTCGCGCTGGGCGCGCAGGCGGCCCATCTGCTGCAGTGTCTCGAACAGCACTGGGTCGGGCCGGCCGCCCGCGGCCCGGTGCGTGTCGATCGCCGCGATCAGCAACGGCTCGGCCGCGGCGCGCTGCCCCATCTGCATGTAGGCGCCGGCCATCGCGTGCAGCAGACGGGCGCGGACCGCCGGTGCATCGGCGAGCTCGTGCTGGACGCGCGCCGCACCTTCGTCCAGCACTTCGCGGGCGGTGATGGTCCGGCCGTTGGACTTCTCGGGGCCGGCCACCTCGAACAGTCCGATGAGGAAGTCGGTGACCTGGTTGGCGGCGCGGGCGTCGAGTGCGGCCCGCTGTTCGGCTTCGCGAGCGCGATCGCGCTCGCGCGCCACGGCCTCGCGCTGCCACGCCAGCACGCCGGCCGTCGCGGCGAGCAGCAGGACGCCGGCGGCGCCGGCGACAACCGAAACGCGATGCCGGCGCACGAAGCGCCGCGTGCGATAGGGCCACGTCGGCGGCTTGGCCCGCACCGGCTCGCCGGCGATGACCCGGCGGACGTCGTCGGCCAGCTGCTCGACCGAATCGTAGCGGCGATCCGGCTCGAGCTCGATCGCCTTGAGGACGACGGTGTCGAGATCGCCGGCCAGCCGCCGGCGGAGGCGCTGCGGCGTCGACTGGCGGCACTCGGCCAGGGCATCCGCCGCCACGGTGCCGCGCGGCTGGGTGAGCGTCCGCACCACCGCTTCGCTCGGGCGGCGATCGCCGCCGGTGGACCGGGCGTCGTGCGGCGCGAAGTCGCGCGGGTGATGCCCGGTGAGCAGTTCGTAGAGGAGGACGCCGAGCGAGTAGACGTCCGTCCGCGTGTCGATGCCCGAATCGATGCGGCCGGCCTGTTCCGGGCTCATGTAGGCCGGCGTGCCGATCGCCTGACCGCTCAGCCGCGTGTCGAGGGCCGTCTGGTCGTCGGTGTCGTCCATCACCTTGGCGATGCCGAAGTCGATGACCTTGGGCACCGGCCGGCCATCGACCGGCGCGACGAGGACGTTCGAGGGCTTGAGGTCGCGATGCAGGACGCCGCGCTGGTGGGCGTGGCGCACCGCCTGGCAGATGTCGAGGAAGATGGCCAGCCGCGCGTCGACATCGAGGCGGCCGGTGTCGCAGAACGTCGTCACCCGCTGGCCGAGCACCAGCTCCATGACGAAGTAGGGGCGGCCGTCGTCGGTCGCCCCGGCATCGAAGACGCGGGCGATGTTGGGGTGATCGAGCCGCGCCAGCACCCGCCGCTCGCGCTCGAAGCGGCCGACCACGCGATCGGTGTCGATGCCGCGCTTGACGATCTTCAGCGCCACGTCGCGGCGCAGCGGCCCGGTCTGCTGGGCCCGGTAGACGGCCCCCATGCCCCCTTCGCCGAGGAGATCGACGATGCGGTACGGGCCGATGGTGTCCGGGACGGGGCCGGGCGGCAGCGGCGTCGGATCCGCGTCGGCGTCGGCGTCGGCGTCGGCGTCGGCGGCACCCAGCCAGGGGGAGCCCGGCGCCGAGGTCGCCTCGCCGGCCGTCAGCGCCATGCCCGTCGTCGGCCGGGCCAGGGCGATTTCGACATCAGGGTCGGCGTCGACCGCCGAAAGTGTAGACAGGCTGCGCACGGCTTTACAGTTAGGCTGAGTTGGCCGTCTATCGGCCCACATCGGCCGTTTCGTGAATTCCCACATCCATGGACCTGCGTCCGCTCCGTCGCCGTGACTTCCGGCTCCTCTTCGCCGCCCAGGCCATTTCCTTCCTGGGCACGATGGTCACCTACGTCGCCCTCCCCTGGCAGATGTACGCCCTGACCCGCTCGAGCCTCGCCGTCGGCGTCCTCGGCGTCGTCGAGCTCGTGCCGCTGCTCCTGACCGCCTTCGTCGGCGGCGCCCTCGCCGACTGGATGGATCGGCGACGCCTGGTCATCGCCACTGAGATCGGCCTGATGGCCGGCTGCCTGGCGTTGATGGCCAACGCGGCGCGCACGTCTCCGTCGATTGCGCTGCTCTTCGTCGCCGCCGGCGTGATGTCCGCCTGCAACGGCCTCCAGCGCCCGTCGCTCGATGCGATGCCGCCGCGCCTGGTCCCGTCCGAGGAGATTCCCGCCGTCGCCGCGCTGAGCGCGTTGCGCGGCAGCCTCGGCATGATCGTCGGCCCGGCCATCGGCGGCGTCCTGGTCGGCACGGTGGGCGCGGTCGCCGCCTTCGGTGTCGACGCGGCCAGCTATTTCGCCTCGCTGGCCTGCTTCGTCGCGATGCGGGCGGTACCGCCGCGCGACGATGCCGAGGCGCCGTCATGGCGATCGATCGTCGAGGGCTTCCGCTACGCACGCAGCCGGCAGGAGCTGATCGGCACCTACGTGATCGACTTCGTGGCGATGGTCTTCGGGATGCCGCTGGCGCTGTTTCCGGCGCTGGCCGCCGGACGCTTCGGCACTGCCGCACTCGGCTCGCTCTACGCCGCGCCCGCCGTCGGCGCGCTGCTCGCGAGCGTGACGTCGCGCTGGACGCCGCGCGTCCACCACCACGGCCTGGCCGTGATGATCGCCGCCACCGTCTGGGGCGTGGCCATCGTCGCCTTCGGCCTGGCCCCGTCGCTCTGGCCGGCCCTCGCCTTCCTGGCCATCGCCGGGGCCGCCGACGCGGTCAGCGGCATGTTCCGCATGACGATGTGGAACCAGACCATTCCCGACGCCTTGCGCGGGCGGCTGGCGGGCATCGAGATGGTCAGCTACATGAGCGGGCCGCTGCTCGGCCATGCCGAGGCCGGTGCGGTCGCGGCGGTGGCCGGCGTCCAGGCGTCGATCGTGTCGGGCGGCGTGCTCTGCGTGGTCGGCGTCATCGTCTGCGGGCTCGCCCTGCCCCACTTTCGGCGCTACGATGCGCGGAGGCACGCGCCGCCGCCATGCTGATTCGAGGCGCCCTCCGCCACCTGCGCGACCGGATCGTCCGCCCGACGGACCACGGCGTGATCTTCTCGCGCATCCACCGCGAGAACGTGTGGGGAGACGCCGAGTCGGCGTCGGGCCCCGGCTCGACGCGACAGCGGGCCGCCGATTTCCTCGACGACCTGCTCGCGGCCCTCGACGACCTGGAGATCCGTGTCCTGCTCGATGCGGCCTGCGGCGACTTCAACTGGGCCGCCCCGGTCGCCGACCACGTCGAGCGCTACATCGGCGTCGACGTGGTTCCGGCGCTGATCGCCGCCAACCGGACACGACACGGTGGTCCGGGGCGTGAGTTCCTGCGGCGGGATCTGACGCGCGAGCCGTTGCCGGCCGTGGACGCCGTGCTCTGCCGCGACTGCCTGGTCCACTTCTCGTTCGCCGACGCCCACGCCGCGCTGGCCAACCTGCGGCGCACCGGCGCGCGCTACCTGATCGCCACCACCTTCGTCGATCGCCCGCGCAACGCCGAGGCGCGGACCGGCTGGTGGCGCGTGCTCAACCTCGAGGCGCCCCCGTTCGGTTTTCCGCCGCCGATGCGCGTCATCGACGAGCGGTGCCTGGGCGGTGCTGGCGGCTATCGCGACAAACGCCTCGGCATCTGGACCATGGCGTCGCTGCCGCGCTGACCGCGACTGATCGACGCTACGATGCCCGGATGCGCGCGCCACCCGGCGTGCGTCCTGACAGGAGACTGCCGATGTACCGACCCGCTGCCGTTGCCGCCATGCTGGCGCTCACGCTCGTCACCGCTGCTCCGATCGCCGCGCAGGCGCCGGTGTCCGACGACGCGGCCGTCCGCGCCCTGGTCGCGGCCTATTCCGCCGCACGCGACAAGAGCGACGCCGCGGCCCTCACCGCGCTGTTCACCGCCGACGCCGATCAGCTGGTCTCGTCCGGCGAATGGCGGCGCGGCCGCGAGGCGGTGGTCCAGGGCTCGCTCGCCTCGTCGCAGCAGGCGCAAGGCACACGCACGTTCACCATCGAGACGGTGCGGATGCTCGCCGCCAACGTCGCCGTCGCCGATTCGCGCTACGACATCGCGCAGACGGGCGGAACGACACGCCGGATGTGGGCCTCGTGGCTCCTGGTGAAGGACGGCACGGCCTGGAAGATCGCGGCCATCCGCAACATGCTGCCGGCGGCGCCGGCCGGGGCGGCGGCCCCGCCGCGGTGACAGCGTCGAGCGGCGCGTCG
Organism: Vicinamibacteraceae bacterium; assembly: GCA_039916225.1. GTDB lineage: Bacteria > Acidobacteriota > Vicinamibacteria > Vicinamibacterales > Vicinamibacteraceae > JBDSLU01. Next base: position 3,286 of record JBDSLU010000118.1, on the reverse strand, counting down.
ACCTGATCCCGTGCTCGCCTGCTCGCTGGGCGCATCCGGCCCGGTACCAAGCGGGGCGCCGGCGGGGCGGACGGGCCGCCGCCGGCAGGGAGGCGGGACTAGAATCAGGGTCCCACTTCTCGAGGAGCACCTCCGATGCGTTTGCCGTTCCGTCTGGCCCTGTCCGCCGTCCTCGGTTCCCTGATTGCCGCGGCCCCGGCCGCCGCCCAAATCGACGCGCGCATGCTGCGCCAGCCGGACGTCTCGGCGACGCACATCGCCTTCGTCTACGCCGGCGACATCTGGGTGGTCGTCAAGCAGGGCGGCGTCGCCGTCCGTCTCAGCTCGCCGCGTGGCGAGGAATCGTTCCCCCGCTTCTCGCCGGACGGCAAGACGCTGGCCTACTCGGCCAACTACGACGGCAACACCGACGTCTACACGGTGCCGGCGCAGGGCGGCGACCCGTCGCGGCTGACGTGGCATCCGATGGCCGACCGCGTCCTCGACTGGCATCCGGACGGCACGCGGGTGCTGTTCGCCTCGTCGCGCGAGAGCGGGCGCCAGCGCTACAGCCAGTTCTACCTGGTTGCGGCCAAAGGTGGTCCCGCCGAAAAGCTGCCGGTGCCCTACGGCGAGTTCGCCACCTACTCACCGGACGCGAAGCAGCTCGCCTACCTGCCGCAGTCGCAGGCGTTCCGCACGTGGAAGCGGTATCGCGGCGGCTGGGCGCCGGATGTCTGGACGTTCGACCTGGCGACCAAGGCCTCGGCCAACGTCACCGCCAGCGACGCCAACGACGAAGCGCCGATGTGGCATGGCGACACGCTCTACTTCCTCTCTGATCGCGGCGCCAATCAGCGGGCCAACATCTGGGCCCGCGACAAGGCTGGCGCGGTGCGCCAGGTGACCCAGTTCACCGACTTCGACGTCACCTTTCCGTCCATCGGTCCCGAGGACATCGTGTTCGAGGCCGGCGGCCGGCTCTATCTGCTCAACCTCGCCAGCGGCAAGACCAGCGAAGTCGCGATCCAGGTGATCACGGATCGCACGACGCTGAAGTCGCGCAGCGAGTCGGTCGCCGAGCTGATCCGCGAAGCGGCGCCGTCACCCACCGGCAAGCGCGCGGTGTTCCAGGCCCGCGGCGACGTCTTCACGGTGCCGGCCGAGTTCGGCCCGGTCCTGAACCTCACCCGCAGCTCGGGCTCGGCCGAGCGCTATCCGCGCTGGTCGCCAGACGGAAAGACGCTCGCCTACTGGAGCGACCGCTCCGGCGAGTACGAGCTGGTCCTGCGGCCGGCTGACGGCACCGGCACCGAAAAGGTCGTGACGACTCTCGGGCCCGGCTATCGCTATCCGGTGCAGTGGTCGCCGGACAGCAAGCGCCTGGCGTTCGTCGACCAGACCGAAACGCTGCGCCTGCTCGACGTCGCCAGCGGCAAGCTGACCGAGATCGATCAGGTGCCGGTGTGGCTGGCGCACGAGGCGCTCGAGAACCTGCCGCTGCGCTGGTCGGCCGACTCGCGCTGGTTGACGTGGGCCCGCGGCCTGAAGGAAACCGCCAACCCGGCGGTGTTCCTCTACGACACCACCGCCGCCAAGCGGCACCAGGTCACGCCCGGTTACTTCGCCGACCTGGCGCCGGTGTTCGATCCGGACGGCAAATACCTCTATTTCCTGTCGAACCGATCCTTCGAGCCGGTCTACGGCGATTTCGACAACGGCTGGACCTATCCCAATTCGACGCGGATCGTCGCCATGGCCCTGCGCAAGGACGTGGCCTCGCCGCTGGCCTCGCGCAACGACGCCGAAGGCGCCGACGACAAGGACAAGGACAAGGAAAAGAGTAAGGACAAGGACGGCGACAAGAAGGACGACGCCGCCGACACGGCCAAGACCGACGAGAAGAACGCGAAGAAGGACGACAAGAAAGACGCCGACAAGAAAGACGACGCCAAGAAGGAGGCTCCCAAGCCCGTGGCGATCGACCTCGACGGACTCGACGCCCGCGTGGTGCCGCTGCCGCCCAAGGCCGGCAACTACAACGGCCTCGCCGCGGTGTCGGGCAAGGTGCTCTACCGCCGCCTGCCGCGCGCCGGATCCGGCGAGGAAAAGGCGTCGATCGTCTTCTACGATCTCGAGGAGCGCGAAGAGAAGACGGTGCTCGAGGGCGCCGAGGCGTTCATCCCGACCGCCGACGGCAAGAAGCTGTTCGTGCTGCAGGACAAGAAGTTCGGCTTCGTCGAGATCAAGCCAGCGCAGAAGGTCGAGAAACCGCTCCGCACCGCGGAGCTCGAGACAACGGTTGATCCGAAGGCCGAGTGGGGCCAGATGTTCGCCGACGCCTTCCGCTTCCAGCGCGACTTCTTCTACGACCCTGGCTTGCACGGCGTCGAGTGGCCGGCGCTGCGCCAGCGCTATCAGGCGCTGATCGACGCGGCCGTCACGCGCTGGGACGTCAACTTCGTGCTCGGCGACTTCATGGGCGAGCTCAATGCCTCGCACACCTATCGCGGCGGCGGCGACGTCGAGAAGGCGGCGGAGCGCGGCGTCGGCCTGCTCGGCGTCGACTGGACGCTCGAGAACGGCGCCTATCGCATCGGCCACATCGCCGAGGGCGCCAGCTGGGACGCCGACGCCCGGTCGCCGCTGCGCGACCCCGGCGTGAACGTCAAGGAAGGCGACTACGTGCTCGCCGTCAACGGCGTGCCGCTGCGCACCGACCAGGATCCGCTCGCCGCCTTCCAGGGCCTCGCCGACAGGACCGTGCTCCTCACCGTCAACGGCACGCCGTCGATGACCGGCGCGCGCCAGGTGACCGTGCGCTGTCTCGGCGACGACACGCAGATGCGCTACCGCGAGTGGATCGAGGCACGGCGGGCGCACGTCGACAAGGCCACCAACGGCCGCGTCGGGTACATCTACGTCCAGAGCACCGGCGTCGACGCGCAGAACGAGCTGATGCGGCAGTTCATGGCCCAATGGCGCAAGGACGCGCTGATCATCGACGAGCGCTTCAACAGCGGCGGCCAGATTCCGGACCGCTTCATCGAGCTGCTGAACCGGCCGATGCTCGCCTACTGGGCGGTGCGCCAGGGCGAGGACTGGCAGTGGCCGCCAGTCGCCCACCGCGGGCCCAAGGTGATGCTGATCAACGGCTGGAGCGGATCGGGCGGCGACGCATTCCCGTTCTACTTCCGCGAAGCCAAGCTCGGGCCGCTGGTCGGCACGCGTACGTGGGGCGGCCTGATCGGCATCTCGGGCTCGCCCGAGCTGGTCGACGGCGGCGGCTTCACCGTGCCGACGTTCC
>JBDSLU010000117.1:0-4309 GCA_039916225.1 Vicinamibacteraceae bacterium | reverse complement strand
GCTCGCGGTCATGTCGGCGATCGTCACAGCGCTACCCACGGCGTGGGCGTTCCTGGGGATCCTCGGGGTGTTGGCCCTCGCCATTCCCAACAGCTACGTCGTCTCCGCGCCGGCGCGCGGGGACGTGCCCTGGCTGGCGCTCGGCGGCTACGTGATCGCGCTCGGCGCCGCGATGCTGTTGACGCTGTCCTACGTCAGGGCGCGGGAGTACTGACGGGCATGTTGAGCGCCACCTTGTACCGCCACTGGCTGGAACTCCGGTTCCTGGTTCTTGCGACACTCGGGCCCTGGCTCGCCCTGTGCGCCGTCACGGCCTTTGTGGTGATCGCTGTTCCACCGGCGATCTCCCCGGTTCAGGTCCACGCGTGGGCTCTCAGCCTAGCCGTCGTTCTCGCCGGCCTCGTCTTCGGCGGTACCGGCATCCGATCGGGCTTCGAGATCGCGCATCGGTCCGTCTACTACACGCTCACCCTGCCAGTCAGCCGGTTCATGCTCACTTGGACGCGGCTCTGCGCGGCGGCAGCGATCGCCTTCGTCCTTGTCTTCGGGGTCTTCATCGCGGTCGTCGCCGCACTCTGGTCGGCTGGCCACGCCGTTCCGCTTCGCGCGCTCGCCGCATCGATGCTCCTCGGCTTTGCAGCGGCCGCCACCACCCAGTCCATGGTCGGCCTGGTCCTGCCTCTCGTGACGGAACGGTTCAGCCCGGCGCTGCTGTCGCTGATCCCTGCCGGGGTGCTCCTCGCGATCGTCCGCACCCTCGACGAGAGATCGACCGGCTGGGCGCACGTCGTCCGGTTTCTGGAGTTCCAGCCAGAGCGCTGGGACCTGATCGGTGCCCTGCTGCTGGTCATCGTCTGCTCGCTGGTGACGGCGGCGGTGCTCGTGCGGGTGCGGGACTTCTAGCTCAGTCAGCGGACGGAGCCCCGCCGGCACATGATCCGGCGGTCGCCGAGGCGAGCACCCCGGGCCAGCCGGCCGCGTTGACGGAGGGCTTGCGCATGCGCGACGGTACGGCGGACGACTGGCAGCGTCAATGGCCGGACTTGCGCTGCCCGCCCGGCTCCTGCTTTCGATCTTCCGCAGTCCGAGCGCGAGCCCGCTTGGCGAGCATGGCGTCGACTTGGCGCCGCTCCTCGGCCGAAAGATCGCGCAGGAAGCACTCGACGGACTCCACGATCAGACGCCACTGCGGCTGGGCCCGGAGGAGGCTGAGGACCAGCAGTTTGTCGCGCGCCACCGCTGGCAGCCGTACACTCACCTGCGGGTAGTCCTTGACGCGAGCGCCGGCTTCGCCGGCCGGCGGCCGGCCCACCCGTTTGCTCGGCGCACGTTTCAATGGAGCCACGGATGACCTTTTAAGCCCGGGTTTGTGCTAGCAACAACATTGCGCGATAATGGCTCGCGGTTATGGGCTCCGCCAGCCACCCTCCGAGAGGCCCCCGAACTCGGGGACGTCCCAAGATTCACAGCGAGTCCTGGACGCGTGTCTCCGTCGTGCTGTTCGTGCGTCACCTGGAGTTTCTCGATCGACTCTCCGCCTCCGCACGAACGCCTGGCATCCGAGCGTTGTCCCGGGCCGACATCCTGCGGGCGATGATCGACGCCCTCGAGCAAAGCCGCGTCACCCTCCAGGCAGGCAGCTCAGCCGAAGATCTCCGGTTGACGCTGACTGAAAGGCTGTCTCAAGGTCAGCGCTGACCAGCACAAGCGTGCATTTAGATACTACAAAAAGACTCTGCCGTAAACCTGCCTTGATTGTCGCAAAAAATTGCAGCGCCTCTGGAAGAGTGTCTGCAACCGATGCAAACAGCTGCTTCGAACATGAGCTGGCAGCGCGACGGACTGACGCACTCTGAAGCTCAGATTGTGCTAGCAACAACACCGCGCGATAATCCGTCGAATGGCATCTTCGAGCGACAACGCAGCCCCCAGCGCGGACACGCCGAAGATTGATCGCGACCCTTGGACCGGCGCAGGCACACCGGACGCGTCCAAGAGAACACGCGATCGAGCGCCCCGCGTCGCCACTCACAGCAACGTCAGCACCAGGGCCAGCCCCGATGTCGCCTGACGAGTCGCGACGTAGCCTATCGGAGGCGGACGACCGGCTGCGGCTCCTGGACGAGAACGTTCGCGACTATGCCATCTTCATGGCCGACGCGGACGGCATCCTGCGAACCTGGAACGTTGGGGTCGAGCGCCTCCTGGGCTATCGAGAGGAGGAGTTCGTCGGTCAACCGCTGGCGATGATCTTCACCCCTGAAGACGTGGCGTCTGGTGCGGCAAGCGCAGAAATACAGACCGCCCTGGCCTCCGGCCGTGCCGAAGACGAGCGCTGGCACGTTCGGAAGGATGGCTCCCGGTTTTGGGCCATGGGCGTGCTGACCTGCCTGCGCGAGCCGGACGGCCTCGTCAGGGGTTTCGCGAAGATCATGCGCGACACCACCGAGCGCAAGCTGGCGGAAGAGGAGCGGAAGGTCCTCCTGGACCGGGAAGCCACGGCCCGGCGCGAGGCCGAGATCGCGAATCGCGTCCGCGATCAGTTTCTCGCCGCGGTGTCCCATGAGCTCCGCACACCGCTGAACGCTGTGCTGGGCTGGGCGCGCCTGCTGTTGCAGCAGGACCTGGGTGCCGAGCGGACGAAGGCAGGATTGGAAACCATTGCCCGCAATGCGCAGCTGCAGGCGGCCCTGGTCGACGACCTCCTCGATGTGTCACGAATGCTGGCCGGCAACTTCGTGATCCAGCGCCGACCCACCGACTTGATGGGCGTCGTCCAAGCGTCGGTGGACAGCATCAGCCCCGGCGCCCGCGCCAAGGACATCGCGATTGAGTGTCGCCTGCATCCCCTCGAGGCGCCAGTCGTGGGTGATTCGCGCCGGCTACACCAGATTCTGTGGAACCTGCTGTCCAACGCCGTCAAATTCACGATGCCCGGAGGCCGGATCCTGATCGAGCTGCATCAGGACGCCGACGGGGTCGCGCTGAGCGTGACAGACGATGGTCAAGGTATCGCCGCAGATTTCCTGCCCTTCGTGTTCGACCCATTTCGCCAGGCCGACATGAGCGGCAAGCGAACTCACGCCGGCCTCGGCCTCGGCCTGGCCATCGTGCGACAACTGGTGTCTCAGCACGGCGGTACGATTACCGCGCAGAGCGACGGTCCGGGCAAGGGTGCGACGTTCAAGGTGGTGCTGCCGCTGACCACACCTGATCCGGACGAGCCGGGGAGGGACCGTCTGGGCCCGTCGCTCGCGGGCATCGCCGTCCTGGTCATCGAGGATGACGTGGACAGTCGGGACGTACTGGTGAACGTACTGGAATTGGCCGGCGCGTCGGTCACTGCGGTGGGCAGCGCGCCGGCAGCGCTCGCCAGCCTGTCGGAGTTCATTCCCAGCGTAGTCCTGTGCGACATCGGGCTGCCAGGGACCGACGGGCTCTCCTTCGTCGAGTCGCTTCGCGCGTTGCCCGCAGAACGAGGGGGCTGCGTTCCAGCAGCAGCGCTGACGGCATACGCGGGGCCCGCCGACCGCCTGCAGGCCCTTCAGGCGGGGTTTCAGATGCACCTTGCCAAGCCGCTGGAACCCTCCGACGTCGTCGCGGCAGTTGCCACGCTCGCGGGGCAACGGCCGGAAGCCGGGGCCTGAGCGACGCCGCATCCGCCAACGGCCCTACCCGAGAGACTGATCGAACGCCTGGGCCAGCCCGGCGCCGCTGGTGCGGTTCCAGGTTTCGTTCACGGCCAGGGTCACCACGCCGTCTGGTGTCGCCTCGGGCATCTCGATGCGCCGCTCCCGCAGCGCCTTCCGCACCGTCGCCACGTCCACGCCCTGCAGCGCCAGCCGGGCCAGGTTGGTGCCATTCGGAATGCGCGACACGCGCACCTTGGGATGGCTGGCGATCGCCGTGTAGAAGTCCTCGGAGATGCGAACCGCGCGCGTCAGGCGGTCGGCGAAGCCATCCATGTAGTGCTGGGCGACGACCGCCGCCGGCCACCCTTCGCCGACGTTGCCGCCGAACATCCGGCGGACGTGGAAGAGGCTCTCGAGCATCCGCTTCGGTCCTGCCAGGATGGCGCCGAGGCCACTGTTGAAGTACTTCCAGAGCGAGACGTAGACCGTGTCGAACGGCGCGGCGTACTCGGCCGGCGACCGGCCGGTGTAGACGGAGGCGATAAACAGTCGGGCCCCGTCGAGATGCGTGCCGATGCCGCGCTCACGGGCGAACGCGGTGAGGCGGATCGCTTCGTCCCAGTCGAACAGCTCGCCGGACCGCCGCCGCACCGGCGATTCGATCAACAGCGCGCCGA
>JBDSLU010000116.1:0-5305 GCA_039916225.1 Vicinamibacteraceae bacterium | reverse complement strand
CGCCCTCTGGGCGTGCCGGCGGCTACTCGCGGCGCTGGGCGCGCCGCGGCGCCGTCACGCGGGCGGCGCAGGTTCGTCAGCCGTCCTTCTCTTGCGAGATCTGGTGCTGCTCGAGCTTCTTGTAGAGGTTGCTGCGTGGCGTGTCGAGCATCTCGGCGGTGCGGGAGATGTTCCAGCCGAACTCACGCAGCCGGTCGACCAGGAAGGCGCGCTCGGAGATTTCCTTGAACTCGCGCAATGTGCCCGGCTTGGGCGCTGGCTCGACCGCGGCGGGCGCGGTCCCCGACGGCGCCATGGCGGCCGCCGGAGCGGCCGGCTCGCTGGCAGCGGCGGCATGGGACATGGGCATCACCGGGGCGCTGGCGGCCGCCCCCGAGGCTGGCCGATCACCGATCCGGAGGATGTCGCGGATGTCCTGCGCTTCGACGGCGTCGCCGCGCGACATGATCAGCAGGCGCTCGACGGTGTTGCGCAGCTCGCGGATGTTGCCGCGCCAGCGCTGCTGCTGCATCTCGCCCAGCGCGTCGTTCGAGAAGCGGCGCGGTTTGAAGCTGCTCTCGTGGTTGAACAGCTCGGTGAAGTGCTTCACCAGCACCGGGATGTCCTGCGTGCGCTCGCGCAGTGGCGGCACGTGGATCGGGATCACGCTGAGGCGGAAGTAGAGATCCTCGCGGAACCGGCCGGCGTCGATCTCTTCCTCGAGGCGCTTGTTGGTCGCGGCGATGACCCGCACGTCGACCTTCATCGTCTTCGACGAGCCGAGCCGCTCGACCTCGCCTTCCTGCAGGACGCGCAGCACCTTGGCCTGCGTCTTGGCGCTCATGTCGCCGACTTCGTCGAGAAAGATGGTGCCGCGATCGGCCTGTTCGAACTTGCCGATCTGCTTCTCGGTGGCGCCGGTGAACGATCCCTTTTCGTGCCCGAACAGCTCCGACTCGATCAGCTCCTCGGGAATCGCCGCGCAGTTCACCTGCACGAAGCGCTCGCGGGCGCGCAGGCTGTTGCGATGGATGGCGCGGGCCACGAGTTCCTTGCCGACGCCGCTCTCTCCGAGGATCAGCACGGTGGCGTTGGTCGGCGCGGCCTTGCCGATGGAGTCGCGGACGCGCTCGAGCGCCGGGCTATCCCCCACCATCTCGTGCCGCGACTCGGCGGCGCGCCGCAGCGTGACGTTCTCTTCGCGCAGCCGGCGCTGATCGACGGCGTGGCGCACCGTCAGCAGCACGCGGTCGCTGGCCAGCGGCTTCTCGATGAAGTCGAAGGCGCCCTTGCGCGTCGCCTCGACGGCGGTGCTCACGGTGGCATGGCCGGAGATCATCACGACCGGGGGACCGTCGCTCCGCGCCTTGAGGCGCTCGAGCACCTCGATGCCGTCCATCGCCGGCATCTTGATGTCGAGGAAGACGAGGTCCGGCGCCTCGCGCTCGGCCATCTGCAGCCCTTCCGGGCCGGTCGCGGCGAGCAGGCACTCGTAGCCTTCATATTCGAGGATCATCCGCATCGAGTCGCGGATGCCGGCTTCGTCGTCGATGACCAGGATGCGAGGTTTCATGGGGCGGGGACGGGGGACGGTCGGGCGGCGGGCATGCTGGCTCCCCGATTATGGCGCGGATCCGTCGCCGATCAGGTCGCGGAACTCGGCTTCGCTCATTTCGCGGACGCCCAGGGTCCGCGCCTTCTCCAGCTTGCTGCCGGCGTCGTGACCGGCGAGAAGCGCGAACGTCTTCTTGCTGACCGACCCGGACACCTTGGCGCCGAGCCGCTCCAGGGCCGCCTGCGCCTCGTCGCGGGTCATGCCATCCAGGGTGCCGGTGATGACCCAGGTCTGGCCTGACCACGGCCCCGGCGCCCCGGCCGCGGCGATCGGCGCGGTCAGGTCGACGCCCGCGGCGCCGAGACGCTCGATCAAGTGCTGGTTGGCCGGCGCGTCGAGCCACGTTCGGACCGAGGCCGCGACGACCGGGCCGACGTCGGGAACCGCCTGGAGCTGCTCGACCGAGGCGGCGACGATGGCCGACATCGAGCCGAACGCCCCAGCCAACGCCGCGGCGCCCCGCTCACCGACGTGGCGGATGCCGAGGGCGTAGACGACCCGAGCCAGCCCGGCCTGGCGGCTCTTGTCGATCTCGCGGACGACGTTGGCGGCCGACTTCTTGCCCATCCGCTCGAGCGCGGCCAGCGTGTCCGCGGTCAGCCCATAGACGTCGGCCGGATCCGTGACCAGGCCCTGTGTCACGACGGAATCGACCAGCGATTCGCCGAAGCCCTCGATGTTCATCGCCCGGCGGGAGGCGAAGTGCTCCAGGCTGCGCCGCAGCCGGGCCGGGCAGCTGGTGTTCTCGCAGCGCCAGACGGCTTCCTCTTCGCCGCGGGTCAACGCCGTCTCGCAGATCGGGCAGGTCGTGGGCATGACCCACGGCTGGGGCTCGTCGGCGCCGGTCGGGCGGCGCTCGACGATCGACTTGACGACCTTGGGGATGACGTCTCCGGCCTTCTCGATGAGGACGACGTCGCCTTCGCGGATGTCCTTGCGCTCGACTTCCTGCGCGTTATGGAGCGTGGCTCGCGAGATGGTCGAGCCGGCCAGGAACACCGGATCGAGCTCCGCGTAGGGCGTCACCGCGCCCGTTCGACCGACGTTCGTCCGAATCTTCAGCAGTGTCGTCGTCGCCTGCTGCGCCGGGAACTTGTAGGCGAAGGCCCAGCGCGGGAACTTCGACGTCGAGCCGGCCTGCTCCCGGCGCGCGATGTCGTCGAGCTTGATGACGACGCCGTCCGTCTCGAACGGCAGATCGTGCCGCGCGTCGATCCACTGGCGGCAGAAATCGATGACGGCGTCGATGCCTTCGCAGCGCGTCCAGTGCGGTTCGACGGGCAGCGACCAGCGGGCGAACGCGTCGAGCGTCGCGCTGTGCGCCGGCAGCCGCGCCTCGGGCGCCGCGTCGGTATCGACGAGCTGATAGACGAAGGCGCCGAGCGCGCGCGCCGCGACCAGCTTCGGGTCCAGCGTCCGCATGGTGCCGGCGGCGGCGTTGCGGGCGTTGGCGAACAGCGGTTCCTCGGCCTCCTCGCGCTCGCGATTGATGCGCGCGAACGACGCCCGCGGCAGGAACACTTCGCCGCGCACCTCGATCGTCCGGCCGGGGCCGCCGCCGGCCAGCGTCAAAGGCAGGGCGCGGATGGTGCGGACGTTCGGCGTGACGTCCTCACCCGCGACGCCGTCGCCACGCGTCACGCCGCGGACCAGGGCGCCGCGCGCGTCATAGGTCAACGCGATGCTGAGACCGTCGATCTTCAGCTCGGCGACATACGGCAGCGCCTCGTCGCCGGCTCCGAGGGCGCGGCGCAGCCTCTCGTCGAAGGCGCGCGCATCCGCCTCGTCGTAGGCGTTGTCGAGGCTGAGCATCGGCTCGCGATGCCGCGCCGTCGGCAGCCCTTCGAGGATGGCGCCGCCGACGCGCTGGGTCGGCGAGTCGGGCGTGACCAGCTCCGGGTGTTCGGCTTCGACGGCCTGCAGCTGCGTCAGGAGCGCATCGAACTCGGCGTCGGCGATCGTCGGCGCGTCGAGCACGTAGTAGGCGTGCTCGTGCCGCCGGATCTCGGCGCGAAGGGTCTCGGCGCGGTCAGCCGGGGTCATGTCGGTAGAACGATCGAGCGGCCTTGCCCTGACGCGAGGCCCACAGGCGAGGACCTGACGCGAGGCGTCGACGCGACTAGCGGTCGCGCGAGAGGACGTATTCGGGCAGCGCCAGCAACGCGTCCTTCTCCGGTGAGGCCGGGAAGGCCGACAGGTGCTGCACGGCGACGCCGGCGTAGTGCTCGGCCTGCCGCCGCGCCTTGGCGATCGACTGCGAGTCGACGAGCATCTGCTTCAGCTCGGTCCATCGCTCGCGGGTCACATCGCGATCGCGGACGATGCCGTCGACGATGTCCTTGGCCGCGCCGCCGCGCTCGAGCAGATAGATGATCGGGAGCGTGACCTTGCCTTCGCGGAGGTCGCTGGCGATCGGCTTGCCGAGGGCGCGCTCGTCAGCCGTGTAGTCGAGCAGATCGTCGACCAGCTGGAAGGCGATGCCGAGGTTGAAGCCGTACTCCCACAGCGCCGCCTGCTGCTCCGGCGTGGTCGTCCCGAGCATGCCGCCGATTTGCGCGCAGCCGCCGAACAGGTGCGCCGTCTTGCGACGGATGATGTCGAAGTGCTCGTCGGCGGTGATGTCGACGTCACCGGCCTTGGTGAGCTGATAGAGCTCGCCCTCGATCATCCGCAGCGTGACTTCGCACAGCAGGCGGACGATGTCGAGCGAGTCGTAGGTCAGCGCCATCCCCATCGACTTGATGTAGAGATAGTCGCCGAGCAGTACGGTGATGTCGGTGCCCCACCGCGAGTGCACGGCCACGCGGCCGCGGCGCGTGCCGGACTCGTCGATGATGTCGTCGTGCACCAGCGTCGCGGTGTGGACGAACTCCACGACCGACGCGTAGAGGACGGCGCGCTCTCCCTGATAGCCGGCCATACGGGCGGCCATCAGCAGCGTCGCCGGCCGGATCCGCTTGCCGCCGCTGGTCTGGAGGTACTTGCCGATCTGGGGGATGAGCTGCACGCGCGACTGCACGTGCTTGAGGAACTCCTCATCCACGAGCGCCAAGTCGTCCCGCACCGGCTCGAAGATCTGGGCTAAATCCAAAGGGGACTGTGACTTGTGCACGTCGCTCACGCGGGTCAATCTGACCACAGGAACCGCAAGGGTGTCAACGCGCCGTCACAAGCGGCATTGGAGCGGCCGCCGGCTCCGATCTTGCGGCAGCCCAGGGCGTCCTTTGTCCGTCGGCGAACGTCGACGCCCTGACGCGGGGCGGGCATTCCCTGCGCGCTCCGGTTCTGCAAGCCGGTAGAGCGCGCTCCAACTGCTCCTGGCCGCGGCGCGCGCCGCACATCGACGCGCCGGAGGCCAGGGCGGCCGCCGCCGGGCCGAAGGCGGGTCGCGCCTTCGCGCGACCTGCCGGCGCTCCGCTTGCGCGCACTCTACCCTGTCGCTGGGGTCGGCTTGCTCCACAGTCGCGCTCCGGGAACGCCCGCCCCGCTGCACCTTGGCGTCCCGAGCCGCGGCAGGTAGCGCCGGGCAGCGCAAGCGACCGCACGACGACGAAATGCCTGCGGCGGTCGATGACCGACCCGCGGCCCGGAGCCCACACCTTACTGAACTGCACTGCGAGGTCGACAACTGCGGTGGGGGCACGAGTCAAATGCCGACGCGCTTGCGCTGCGGGTGAGGCCAGCGATGGAAGCGGGCGATTCGGATCGCGT
>JBDSLU010000115.1:0-3592 GCA_039916225.1 Vicinamibacteraceae bacterium | reverse complement strand
GGCTGGTTGACGGTTGACCAGCCCTAGCTGGCCCCGTCGACCACGGCGGCCAGCGCCGCGAACGAGGCGATGCGGTGCTCGCCGGGGCGCAGGCCGTCGCGCGGGACCTCGCCGAACCCGTAGTCGGCGAAGCAGAAGCGCGTCCCGCCGCGGCGGGCCGTCTCGGCGTCCACCCAGGAATCGCCGAGCAGGAGCGCCGCATCCGGCACCGCACCCGCGGCCGACACCAGCGAGATGAGACCGGCGGGATCCGGCTTGCGGCCGTGCACGGTGTCGCCGCCCAACGCCTGGACGAAGTAGCGGCGCAGGTCGAGCGCGTCGAGCAGGCGATCGGTGTGGTGCTGCGGCTTGTTGGTCAGCACGGCCAGCGTGAACTGCTCGGCCAGGCGTTCGAGGCCCTCGACGACGCCGGGATAGGGCCGCGTATGATCGGCGAGGCGGCGATCGTAGATGGCGCTGAACTGCGCGAAGGCGGGCTCGAGGTCTTCGCGGGCGCCGCCGGCGGCGAGGACGCGGGACACCAGCAGGCGCGCCCCTTCGCCGACCATGCGGATGACTTCGTCGTGATCGAGCGGCGGCGCGCCGAGCGACGCCAGCAGCTCGTTGGCCGACTCGGCGATGTCACGCCGCGAATCGACGAGCGTGCCATCGAGATCGAACACCAGGACAGACAGCAATGACCGACTCCTCGTCCGCTTCCGTCCAGCCCGGAGCGGCCAAATCCGACGCCGGCGACCTTGCGCGGCCGGCGTGCGCCGTGCTGTGCTCCGCCGGCCTCGACAGCGCCGTCCTCGTCGCCCACCAGGCGCAGACGGCGACGGTCGTGCCGGTCTACGTCCGGGTCGGCCTGGCCTGGGAAGAGGCCGAGCGTGCCACCCTCGACGCGCTATTGGCTTCGCCAACCTTCGCGCCCGCCGTCGAGCCGCTCGTCGTGCTCGACCTGGACATGCGCGACGTCTATCCGCCGACCCACTGGGCCATCCGCGGCGCGGCGCCCGCCTACGATACCCCGGACGAAGACGTCTACATCGTCGGCCGCAACGTCGTGCTGCTGACCAAGGCAGCCATCGCCTGCGCGTATCGCGGCATCGGCCGCATCGCGATCGGGCCGCTCGCCGGCAATCCGTTTCCCGACGCGACGCCGGCGTTCTTCGCGGCGATCGGCGGCGCGCTGTCGCTCGGCCTCGCGCACGGCATCACCGTCGAGGCGCCGTTCGGATCGTGGGAGAAGTCGGCGGTGATCGCGCGCGGCATCGAGCTGGGCGTGCCGCTCGATCGCACCCTGTCGTGCATGAGCCCGGCCCGGGTCGACGGCGCGTGGCGACACTGCGGCCAGTGCAGCAAATGTCGCGAACGGCGCGACGCCTTCGCCGATGCCAGGGTGGACGATCCGACCGCCTACGCCGCCGCGTCGCCGCGCTGACGTCCAGCTCGGCTTCGTCGCGATCAGCGCTCGACGGGAAGGTCCGGGGGTGAGGGAGGGCGTGGTGGAGCGGGCGGGACGGGGGGCGGCGGGGGACCGCCGGCCAGCCGGCGCAGGCGGATGGTGCCGTCGCCGCTGCGCATCACCAGGCGGGGACCGCCGGCGCCGAGACGGCCGCGCAGCGTCGACCGCGAATGGTCGCCGTCCTCGCGGGCGAAGACGAGGCCGGAGTCGAGCCTGACCGATCCGTCGCGGGTCTGCGCATCGACGTCGGCACCGAGACCGTCGGCGACGAAGAGCACCAGCGATCCGTCGCCGGTCGAGAGGCTCCAATCGCGGCTCATCTTCGATCCGGCGGTGGCGCGGACGACGACGCTGCCGTCCTCGGCACTGACGCGCAGCCCGTCGAGCCGGCCCTGTACCGCGATGCTGCCATCGTCGGACGCCACGTCGCACTTGCCGTCGATGCCTTCGAGGCGGATGGAGCCGTCCTCGGTGTGGGCGACGACGTCGCCCGAGAGTTCCCGTCCGGTGACGCTGCCGTCGGACGACTTCAGCTCGACACGGCCGTTGACGTGCTCGACGCGGATGCTGCCGTCGCCGGTGTGCACGATCAGGTCGCTGCCGGTGGGGACCGAGACGACCAGCCGGGCCGAGCGCGACACGCCGTTCCAGCCGATGCCGTAGGAGCGCTCCTCGCCGAGGTCCTTCTTGCGCGCCTCGACCCGGACGACGTCGCCCTTCTGGTCGGCGATGACCTCGATGGCTTCCGCCGCGGCCTTGTCGCGACCGCGCTTCTCGACCTCGACGGATACCTCGGAGCGATCCCAGCCGCGGACGACGATGGAGCCATCGAACGTCGCGAGTTGGACCGTCGGTCGCCCTTTGGTGTCGAAACGCTTTTCTTCGCGGAGACGGAAACCGTCGGAGTCGACCCGGACGACACAGGCGGTGGCGCCGGCGGCAAGGACGGCCACGAGCGCCGCCTGCCCGACGCGCGCCAGCCTGGGCCGTGTGGCTACCGGTCGTGCGGTCGCGGCGGGCTGACGCGTCTTACCCATGGCTATTGGTCTAGACGGCCCCGGCATGACGGCGGTTCCCCTGCTTCATACTGCGACACTCGCCGAGCCCCAGGCCGGACTGCCGCCGACGTACGTGGTCACCACCTGGAGCTGCCGATCGAGCACCACCAGGTCGGCCAAGGCGCCAGGGGCGATCACGCCCTGGCCGTTAAGGCCCAATTCTGCGGCCTGCGTCCCGCTGCACATGCGGGACGCTTCGACCGTGGTGAACCCCTGCCCGAGCAGCCGCCGGAACGCGACGTCCATCGTGATACGGCTGCCGCACAGCGTGCCGTCGTCGAGGAAACAGGCGTCCTCGGTGACCGTCACCGGCCGGCCGCCGAGCGAGACCTTGCTGCCCACCGGGAGACCTGCCCCGGCGCTGCCGTCGGTGATGGCCATCACCCGTTCGACGCGCTTGGCGCGGATCGCCGCGGTCACGACCGCCGGGTGCACGTGGAAGCCGTCGCAGATGATCTCCGCGGCCACGGCGTCCTCGGACAGCACTGCCCCGGTGAGCCCGGGGGCCCGGTGGGTCAGCGGCGACATGCGGTTGAACAGGTGCGTCGCGTGGCGGGCGCCGGCGGCGATGCCGGCCAGCGCCTGGTCGTAGGTCGCGGCCGAGTGGCCCAGCGACACGCGATGCCCGGCGGCGACCAGGGCCTTGGCCAGGTCCAGCCCGCCATCGAGTTCTACGGCCATGGTGACGATGCCGACGTCGACCCGGTGCGCCTCGATGACCCGCAGCACGTCGGCCCCGGAGAAGCCCGAACCGTCCCCGGGCTCGGCCAGCGCCAGGCCGTCCGGCCCGAGGCGCGGCGGCCGGCGGAGGCAGTCGAGCGGCTGGGCCCCGCGGAAGTCCGGGTTGATGAAGTTGCTTTCGAGGTGGGCGGCGAGGACCCGGGCGTGCGGCCGGGCCGAACCGCGGGCCCGCCGCATGCTCTCGATCAGCCGCTCGAGGACCGGCGGCGAGCAGGCCACCGCGGTCGGACAGAACGCCGTCACGCCGAAGCGCACCAGGCGGCGGGCGATCTCCTCGACCGCGTCGAGTGAATCGAGGGCATCGAAGCCCTCGACGCCGTGCACGTGGACGTCGATGAAGCCGGCG
>JBDSLU010000114.1:0-3731 GCA_039916225.1 Vicinamibacteraceae bacterium | reverse complement strand
GGTTCGGCGTCGCGAACCTGCTGGGGAGTTGGGAGTTCCTTGGAAGTTGGAAGTTGGAAGTTGGAAGTTGGAAGTTGGAAGTGGCGCGGCGCCCGCCGCTACGCGCGGCGCTGTTCACCGCGCGCGTCCAGCGCAAGCCCTTCGGTGAGCCCCATCCACAGCGCGACGAGGAGCAGCACGCGATCGCTGGTCATGAGATTGGCGAGGAAGTGCTCGCTCTGGCTGCGGACGAGGAACGCCACCAGGATGCCGTGCAGCGCGAAGATCGCTGCGCCGCGTGGCGTCGGCGCGGCATGGCGGACGCCGACGTAGAGCACGCGGCCCCACAGCGCCAGCCAGCCGAGGAGCCCGACGAGGCCAGATTCGGCGAGGACCTGCAGCACGATGTTGTAGGCGTGCGGTGAGTCGGTGCCGAGCCGCCGCTCGTGATATTCGCGCTGATAGCCGCCGAGGCCGACGCCGACGATCGGGTGATCGGCGAACATCCCGCTGGCGGCACGCCAGCCCCGCTCGCGGATCGCGGCCTCGCGCGACACCGAGTCGGCGGCTCTCGACATCAGCGCGCCGACGCCGCCGGCGCGCACCGCGACGACCGTCGCGCCGACCAGCCCCAGCGCCAGCGCCACGGCGGCGGCCTTGGATCGCCACTTGACGGCCGCCACGGCGAACAGCCACGCGGCGACCAGCGGAACGGTCAGGACCGCGGATCGCGATCGCAGGAAGACGGTGCCGGCCGCGAAGGCGAAGGCCAGCAGCGCGGCGGCGACCCGCACCAGCGGCGGGCGCGCGGCGCAGGCGAACGCGATCATGGCGCAGGCGGCGACGGCCATCAGCAGGCCGAGCTCCGGATAGCCGCTCCACTGCTCGAGGGCGTGGTAGAAGCCGGCCCGATCGACGGTGTCGAAGCCCGAGCGCGGGCCGGCCAGCTGCAGCCAGACGAGCAGCAGGCCGCCAATGTGGACGCCGACCACCGCACCACGGCTGATCGGCAGCGGCGCCGCCGCGGCCGCGAGCACGGCGAGGAACGCGGCCTGTCGCCACAGTTCGCGCGAGGCGTCCGCGCCGCCGGCGGCGACGACGACGATGCCCAGCGACAGCGCGTAGGCGAGATGCGGAGCGAGAGCGCGTGTCGGCCGCGGCCGTGTCCACATCCAGGCGACCGACGCGCCGGACGCCATCACGACGCACGCGCGCAGCAGCGTCGCGGCGGGCCACGGGCCGTCGTTGACCAGATACAGGACCAGCGTCAGGGCGACGAGCCCGGCAGCGCCGACGGCGCTGAGCACCGCCGGCAGCTCCACGATCGAGCGGCGGCCCGGAGTGGTCATTCGAAGCGCAGCACGGATCGGACGACGGCGACGCCGTGCGCGTCGCACAACTCGCGCAGCTGGGCCAGGCGCTCCGGCGCGATCCTCGTCGAGCTGACGACGACTTCGGCGACCGGCGTCGTCCGCAGCACGTCCTCGAGGCGATCCGCGCCACCGGCGACGCGCAGGCCGTGGATGTCGGTGCGCGCCAGCGCCGGATCGTCGTCGAGGAAGGCGACGGCTTCGCGGCCGAGGGCGCCGTTCGATCGGATCTCGCGCAGCACCATCAGCCCGGCCTCGCCGGCGCCGTAGATCACCACCGGCTTGCGCCCGGTCGGCCGCGGCCGCAGGCCTTCGGCCATCAGGCGCGCCGCGACGCGGCTGCCGCCCAGGAACAGAAACAGCAGGATCCCGTCGACGACGAAGAGCGCCCGCGAGTAGCCGTGGAACCGGAAGATCGCGAGCACGGCGAGGATGGACAGCACGCCACCCAGCACGACGGCCTGGGCCAGCCGAACGATCGCGGCGAGGCCGGTGTGGCGCCACAGGCCTTGGTAGGTCCGCAGCACCGCGAACGCCACCATTTTGGCGGCGACGACGAACGGCAGTGACGCCACGAACAACGGCTGTTCGACAGCGTAGGTCTGCTCGAAGCGCAGGCGATAGGCGGCGTAGTAGGCCACGACGACGAGCAGCAGGTCGATCGCGAAGGCCCCGGCCTGGCGACCATAGGCCGAGGCGGCAGGCAGGCGCCGCGGCCCGGTCCCGGCCAGCGCGGTGTCACCTGCACCGGCGGCGGGCGCGTAGCCGCCGACCCGGCCCAGAAACGCCCCCAGCATCACCAGGACGATGGCCAGCAGCACGATGGCGATGCCGGTGTCGGCCAGGCCGATGCGGGCCGTCGCGACGGCCGCCAGCGCGCCCAGCGCCGCCACCACGTAGAGCGCGGCCACCGCCTGGCGCTCGCTGAACCCGGCGGCGACGAGACGGTGCGACATGTGATCGATGCCGCCTTGCGCGATCGGCCGCCGGGCCACGAAGCGGTGGACCGCGACGAAGGCGGTGTCGAAGACCGGCAGCAGCACGATCAGCACGGGCAGCACCAGACCCGCCATCGATCCGGGGCGCTGCGCGGCGCCGGCGGCGAGCGCCAGGCCGCCGATCATGAAGCCGAGGAACAGGCTGCCGGCGTCGCCCATGAAGATCGAGGCGGGCGCGGAGTTGTGCACGAGGAAGCCGGCGCACGCGCCGGCCATCGCGCCGGCGAGCAGGGCCAGGTCCATGCGGCCCGAGCCGGCGAACAACAGCGCCATCGCCACCGCGGAGATGCCCGAGACGCCGGCCGCCAGGCCGTCCATGTTGTCGAGCAGGTTCAAGGCGGTCGAGAGCGCCACCAGCCAGAGGATGGCCAGCAGCGTGTCGCCCCAGACCACGCCGGTCACCGGCAGGCGGAGCCCGCCCGCCACGGCCACCGTCGCGATGACGAGCTGCGCGGTCAGCTTGGTCTGCGGATTGAACGGTCGCAGGTCGTCGAGCAGGCCCAGCACCACGCAGGCGCCGCCGCCGACGACGAGGCCGAGGACCGACGGTGCGAGGTGTCCGGCCGCAGCGAAACCGGCAAAGGCGCCGGCGCTGATCGCGAGGCCGCCTAAGAGCGGAACTGGACGGCGGTGCCAGCGGTCGCCGCGCGGCCGGGCGACGACGCCGAGACGATGCGCGAGCGGTGCGCACAGGAGCGTGGTCAACGCCGTCAGCATCGCCGCGCCGAGCGCGGTCAGGAGCAGGAGCACCGTCGGCGACATCAGCAGCCCATCGCGCACTCTACACGCGCACGCCGCGGTCGGCGAGCAGGCGCTGGTAGAGCGCGTCGATGTCGCCCACCAGGCGGCCGCTGCCGAAGCGGCCGACCACCGAGGCGCGAGCCGCGGCGCCGAGGCGCGCCGCGCGGTGCGGGTCCTCGATCAGGTCGACGATTGCGCGCGCCACCGCCGAGGCATCGCCGATGGGCACGATGACGCCCGTCTCGCCGTCGGTGACGACGTCCTCGACGCCGCCGGCGCGAGTCGAGACGACGGCCCGGCCGGCCGCCATCGCCTCGATCAGCGCGACCGGTGAGCCTTCGTTCTTCGAGGTGAGCACGACGACGTCGAGATCGGCGTAGAGCCGATCGAGATCGGCCCGCCACCCGAGGAAGCGGACGCGCGAGGCCAGGCCGGCGGCGCGGGCCAGGCCCTCGAGCTCGGCGCGGCGTTCCCCGTCGCCGACGACGAGGAAGACGATGTCGGGGCGGACTGGCGCGATCGCCTTGGCCGCCTGCAGGAAAATCTCGTGCGCCTTGACTGGGACCAGACGCGCGACGATGCCGACCAGCGGGGTGTCGGGCGGCAGGCCCAGTTCGCGGCGCAGCTCGCCGCGGCGGGCCGG
>JBDSLU010000113.1:0-3622 GCA_039916225.1 Vicinamibacteraceae bacterium | reverse complement strand
CGTCGGCCAGCTGGGGATCGCGCGCCCGCAGGGCCTGCATCGCCGCCGCCCGGTCCGCGGCGTCGCGGCCGAGCATCTGGTCCAACTCGCCCGTTGCTGCGTGCCACCGTTGCGCGTCCCAAGCGGTCATGTCCAGCCTCCTGCCTGGAAGAGCGGCAGCGACCCCGCAGACCCGACATTGCCGATGTCGACCATGGTGTCACCCGGCCAGCTGGTCCTGCCGGAGCGCCCCGAGCAGGAAGATCCGCGCCTTCTCCCAGTCGCGCTGCACGGTGCGGTCGGTCAGGCCCTGCATGGCGGCGATCTCGACGAACGAGAAGCCGCAGAAGAACTTGAGGTCGACGACCAGGGCGAGCCGGGGATCGACGGCGCTCAGCTCGTCGAGGGCGGCGCTCAGGGCGTCGAGTTCGGCGACCGGAGCGGCGGCGACGTCGAGGCCGGTTTCGAGGGCCGTGATCTCGAAGGCTCCGCCCCGTTTCAGGGCCCGGCGCCGGCGGGCATGGTCGACGATGAGCGACCGCATGACCCGGGCGGCATAGCCCATGAACCGCGGTCGATCCGGAAACGCCGTACCTTCGCGCCCCGACATGTCGAGGTAGGCCTCGTGGAGCAGCGTCGTCGCGCCAAGCGAGAGCTGACCGCCGCCCCGCGCCAGCTCCCGGCGGGCGAGCTGGTGCAGCTCGCGGTAGAGAGCCGCGAACAGGGCCTCGGCGGCGGCGGGATCCCCGCCGTCGGTCGACGCGATGAGGTCGGCGATGGCGCGGTCCACGAGTGTCGGGTGGAGTCTAGCAGCCGCCTCGGCCTGGCGTTCCAGGGAGCGGTGGTACACTGCGCGCTCCCTTGAGTGCACGGGCGGGCGTTCTCCGATCGCTGACGATCGCGGGCGCGGCGGTCTGGCTGTCCAGCGCGGCGTCCGTCCTCGCCGCGGCCGAGCCGATACCGCCGGTCGGGACCATCCACACCATCGAGCTGCCCGGCGGGGTCGAGGGCATCCGCCGGGCCATCGGCGACCGGCGGACGACGCCGGCGGCGACGCTCGTCATCGAGATGGCCCGCCGCTTCCACGGTGGCACCGCGGAGGCCGCCGGCGCCGATCCCGTGCTCGCGCAGCTGCGGCAGTGGCTGCGTGCCTGCCTGCGCCAAGACGACTGCGGAGAGGCGTCCCTTGCGGCCGATCGGGTGCCGCTGCCGGGTGCCCCGGCGCTGTGGCGCGACGTCATTTTCGAGCGCCGCGTGCCCGAGGCGCGGCTGGTCCCGGCCATCATCGAGCGCCGCGATGCCGCCCTCCTCTATACGGCGCTGCTGTCGATGCGCGAGGAGGTCCGCGCCTGGATCCTGGACCGGCCGGCCCTGATCCGGCAGCTCCGCGGCGTCGACGCCGGTCCCCTGCTGGTCGCCGCGCCCTACCTGCGCATCGCGGACGATCACTGGCAGCTGCCGGGCGGGCCGGATGCGGCGCCGGTCTGGATGGCGCTGGCCGGGGTCACCGTGGATGCGCCGGAACCGTGGCTGCTCGCACTGGTGCGCGCTGACGACGGCCTGCTGGCGTATCTCCTCGAGCTCGTCGCCACGCTCGCCCCCGAACAGCAGCGTTCGTTGCTGTTCCTCGACGACGCCGATACGGGCCGGCGCGTCGCGGCGGGGCTGGAGCTGCTCGACGGCGTCCGCATCGTCGCGCACGGCTGGCAGATCCGTGAGCGCCCGTTCTGGCGACCGTCGATCGATCCGGCGTTCCTGCTCGCCCAGCTGCGGATCGACGCGGCCGGACACCTCGCCCTGCCGGGCCGCCGCCTGTTCTGGACGCTCGTGTTCGGCGACGGTCCGGTGGTGCCGAAGGACGTCGCGGCCCGCGGCGCCTGGGACGATCCGACGCCGGTGTCGGCCGGGTGGCTGCTGGCGCGCATCTGGCTCGCCGACCCGGCCGATCGGGCCATCCGCTACGAGCAGGTGCTCTTCGCCTCGCGCCGCCTTGCCGGCACCGATCCGTCGCAGGCGACGGCGGTCGCGACCATCCTGCGCGGCTACGCGCGCTACCCGCAGCTCCTTCGCATCCTCGATCGCCTGGAGGTCGGCGACGTGGCTCGCCGTGCGGCCTTGCTACGCCGAGCCGACACCCTGACCCAAGCCGCAGTCGATTGGCGCGGACATGCGGCGATCGTGCGCTGGCAGTCCGCGCTGGCGTGCCTCGATCACATGGCCCGCCTCGACGCGGTCGACGAGGACGAGCTGACGCGGGCGCTGGACGCACTCGCCGAGGCGGATCCGCCGTCGCCGGCGGCGGCGCGATCGCGCGGTACTCGCGTGCGGGCGCTGCTGGCCGGGCTCGGCGTCGGCGCGGTCGCGGGCGACTTCCCGGCCCGCCCTGTCGAAGACGCGCTGGTCGCGCGGCTGACTCGCAGTCGCGCCGGGGCCGGGCGTCGCGTCACCTGGGAAGACCAGGCGTATCGGATCGATGTCGGCGCGGCCGAGCGCGATCGGATCGGGCGCGTGCGTGGCCGCGACGCACACGCCCGGCTCGACGCGGCGTGGGCGGCGTTCGCGCTGTCCGACCATCGCGGCGTGGTCGATGCGGCAGAGGCGCTGGCCCGGCTCGGTCGAATCGTCACGGCCGCCCGCCTCGATCGCACGCCCGCCACCGACGAACGATTCGGGCTCGACGCGCGCATCGCCGTCACGACCGCGCGCCGCCTGCTCGAGCGCGGCCAGGTCTCGCGCGACTGGGTCGAGATCCAGAGCGCCTGCGACGACCTCGGCGAGGCGCTCGCCACCGACGCGCTCGGCGAGATGGCCTACGCCGTGCACCTCGGCTGGGCCGAGGATTTGCCGCTGACGGCGTTGGCCGCATTCCGCCGGCACGTCTTCACCAAGCCGTCGGCGGTCGGCCTCCTCGACGCCGCATGGCTCACCCCGGATATCGTCACCGGGCGCGGCAGCGCCTGGCACGTCGCCGGCAGCCTGCTCGGCCTCGGCGATGCGCTGGCGCCGGTCGCGCTGCGCCGGCCATCGCTCAAGCCGCTGGCGGCCGCGCCGAGCCTGAACACCGGCGATCGCCGCTGGCTCGTCACGACGGTCGCCGCGCTCGATCGCCGGCCGTTCACGGACACGGCGCAGCAGGCGCTGGTCGCTGCGCTCGGCAGCGGGCAGGCGCGCCTGCGCGAGGCGCACGGCGTGGCCGCCGTGCGGGCGCTCGCCGCCGAAGCGGGCGCGACACCGCTTCGGCAGGGCCTGGCCGGTTGGCTGGCCGAGGTGAACCCGGCGGCGCTGGCCGGCGTCCTGTCGATGACCGAGATGCTGCGGCTGGGATCGCCTGACGGCGCGGCGCTCGCGGCGCTGGCCGGCTGGGGCACGGTGCAGAGCCCCGTGTCGGGGCGCGCGACGGCCGGGCCGTTGCCGGCATGGCCATGGGAGCGATACGCCGGGCGCTCCTTGCGGCTGGCATCGTGCGCGCTGCCGGATCTGCAATTGACGCTGGCCGTGCGGCTGGCGGCGCTTGACCTGCCGGCGATGCTCGTCGTCGACCTGATGCCTTCGGCGACCTTCGAGCTCGTGAACATGGCGGCGCCGCGTCACACCGACGACTTCGACGCGCTGGCCGAGTTCGTGCGCGCGATCGATCAGATCG
>JBDSLU010000112.1:0-12967 GCA_039916225.1 Vicinamibacteraceae bacterium | reverse complement strand
GCTCGACGGCCCTCGCCCGCATGGCGTGCGGCCGATCGATGGCCACGTCCGAGGTCACGACGATCACCTGCTCGGCGCCGGCGGCCGACACTTCCTCGAGCAGCCGCACGATCGCCGCCGGGCGATCGCAGACGCGATGCGCTTCGCCGCGCCAGAAGCCGGCCGAATCGAAGCGGATGACGTGCGGCTCGACCAGCCACGGCACGGCGAGCGCGCCGCCGATCGCGTCGACGACGTGCCGACCGCCCTCGCCGGCCAGATCGACCACCTCGGCCCGACGCTGATCGTCACTGGGTCCGCCGAAGAAACGCGGACGCGCTTCCTCGCGGAGCAGGGCGAAGATCAGATCGCGCCGCGTCTCGATGTCGTGCGCGGCGATGAGCAGCTCGCGGTAGCCGGGTTGCGTCAGGTTGTCGCCGAGCAACTCCGCATAGCGCTTGCCGAGGTCGACGTCGTCGGGTCGGGCGATCCGGGCCGCGCCCTTCATCACGTTCCAGAAACCGTCCAGCGCCCAGTCGACGGCCGGCCGGCCGTCGAGTGGCGCGCCCAGCGCCTGCCACCACAGCGCACCGCGCGGCCGGCGGACGCCGTGCCGGCGATCGAAGAGCGCGGCACCGAGGATCGTCAGCGCGAAGACGAGCATCGCCGCGCCCGCTGCGCGTGATACGCCGGCGGTCGCGGTTTCGCCCCGCGTCACCCAGAACGCCCACTCGGCGAGCGTCGTGGTGAAGCGCCCGGCGAGTGGCGGAGCGACGAGCTCGAGGAGAAAGGCGGGCAGCCAGGCGACACCGAGCGCAAACAGGACGATGAGCGGGGCGGCCAGGGCGAGGACCGCCAGCGCCAACAGTGCGCCGACCACTTTCCAGATCCGGCGCCATGGATACAGCGAGGGCCGCGCGGGGCCGGTCCAGATCCCACCCGGCTCCCAGAGCGTCGCGGCGGCATCGACGGCAGCGTAGAGCGCGGTCACCGCGCCCATGCCGCGGCCCGCGACGAGGTCGATGCGGACGCCCGCTTCGGCCAGCGCGCGCAGCACGCCGGCCTGATAGGCGCCAGCCGTGCCCGTGCCAGCGAGCACGAGCGCGGTGCGTTGTCGAGGCGAGTAGGGCTGGGGCGCGGCGTCGGACACTGTGGTGCAGCCGCTAGGAGCCCGCGGTGAAAGGGTCGCGTCGCACGGAGACGGGCGAGGCGCCCGCCGATCCAGGCGCGAGGAGGGAGAATATCGGAAATATGTAAAGCCGCGTTATCACGCGACTTTCGCTCGACGGCTCCGGACTCCGTCCTCGCCGTTCGAGTCGACCGACGAGCAACGCCGAGCGGCGGGATGCATCGCGCGTCGACTGCAGCGACCCTTTCACCGCGGGCTCCTACTAGTGGGCGTCGTCGTGGATCGTGGCGAGCTTGAGAATTTCGAAGGTCCGCAGGCCAGCCGGCGTCGGCACCTCGACCTCGTCCCCCTCTTCCTTGCCCATCAGGGCGCGGCCAATCGGGGAGGCGGTGGAGATGAGGCCCTTCTCGCCGTCGGCGTCCTCGGGCATCACGAGCTGGAAGACGAGCGTCGCGCCAGTGCTTTCCTTCAGCGTGAGGGTCGACCCGAAGGCGGCCTTGCCGTGCGGGATGCGATCGAGGTTGAGCAGCGAGATCTCGCTGACGCGCCGGCGCAGCATGGCGATGCGCGCGTTGACGAATTCCTGGCGCTCCTTGGCGGCCTTGTACTCGGCGTTCTCACGCAGATCGCCATGCTCGCGCGCGCGCTGGATTTCCTTCGGGAGTTCGGTCTTCAGCTCCCGGTCCAGCTGGCCGATTTCGTCCTCGAAGCGTTTCAGTAGTTGCGCCTTCATGCCCCACCACGAATCGCGGCCGCCTCGACTGGCGCCGCTGCCGACCCACTATACTGCCACCGTCGCATGGACGTCATCGCCAGTCGCAAGAACCCGTTCGTGACGACCGTCCGCCGGGTCGCCGACGGCGACGATCGCGATCGCGTGCTGCTCGACGGCCTGCACCTGCTCGAGGAGGCCCGCGCCGCGCAGATCCCGATCGCCAGCGCCGCCTTCACCGCCAAGGCCCTGTCCGGCGTCGACGGCCGCGCCCGCCGCCTCGCCGCCGCCCTCGCCGGCACTGGCGTCCGCGTGGTGCAAGTCACCGACCCGGTCATGGAGGCGCTCAGCCCGACGACGAACCCCTCGGGGGTGGTGGCCGTCGCGACCCGTCCCAGGCATGCCCTCGACGCGGTGATCGGACGGCCCGGTGGCCCGCCCGCACTGGTCGTCGTCGCCGTCGACGTCCAGGATCCCGGCAACGTCGGCGCCATCGCCCGCGTCGCCGAAGCGGCCGGCGCGACCGGCTACGTCGTGGCGGGTCAATCCGCCGACCCGTTCGGCTGGAAGGCGCTGCGCGGATCGATGGGCAGCGTGCTGAGACTGCCGACGGTCCACGACGGCGATCCGACGACCGTCGCCGGGGTGCTGCGGGCGCAGCGACTGCAGTGCCTGGCCGCAGCTCCCTCTGGCGCCATCTCGTTCGACGCCATCGACTGGCGTGGGCCGATCGCCTGCTTCGTGGGCAGTGAAGGCGGCGGCCTGCCCGAGGCGCTGCTGGCCATGGCCGATCGCCGCGTCCGCATTCCGATGGCCGAACCGGTCGAATCGCTCAACGTCGCGGTGTCGGCCGGCCTGCTGCTCTACGAAGCGCGCCGCCAACGGGCCGGACGCGTCCAGCCGGTCGCCGCCCTCGAGCAGCCGTGAAGAGCGTCAGGCCAGGTTGATGACCACCATCCGCAGGTTGGACATCTCCTCGACGGCATAGCGCACGCCTTCGCGGCCGATGCCGCTGCGCCGGTTGCCACCGTAGGGCATGTGATCGACCCGGAAGATCGGCGTGTCGTTGATCAGGACGCCGCCCATGTCGAGCCGCCGGACCGCCGCGAACGCCTTCCCGATGTCGCGCGTGTAGATGCCGGCCTGCAGGCCGAAGGCCGTATCACCGAGCCGCTGCAGTCCGTCCTCGAAGGTGTCGTAGCGCACCACCGAGACGACCGGCCCGAAGACCTCGTCCTTCATGACCTTCATCTCGGGCCGTGTGTGCGTCAGCACGGTCGGCCACACCAGCTTGCCTTCGCGGCGGCCGCCGACCGGCCGGCGGGCGCCGCTGTCGAGCGCCGCGCTCACCCACGTTTCGACGCGATCCGCCGCCGCCTCGCTGATCATCGGGCCGACGTCGCAGGCGCGATCGCGCGGGTCGCCGACCTGCAGCGCCCTGGTCTCCTCGACCAGCCGCTCGATCACCGTGTCGGCGATATCGGCGTGGACGAAGATCCGCTGGAGGCTGAGACACACCTGGCCGGCGTTGGCGAACGCCGACATCACCAGCCGGGGAATGGCCTTGTCGAGATCGGCGTCGGGCTCGATCATCACGCCGGAGTTGTTGCCCAACTCCAGCGTGACCCGCTTCAGGCCGGCGATGGCCAGGATGCGCTCGCCGACCTCCGGACTGCCCGTGAACGAGATCTTGGCAGGGCCGGGATGCCGGACCAGGGCCTCGCCAGTCGTGGCCCCTTCGCCATGCACCACTTCGAGCACGCCCTCGGGCAGCCCGGCGTCGGCCAGCGTCCGGGCGAGCGCGACGGCGGTGAGCGGCGTGCGATCGGCCGGCTTCAGCACGACGGTGTTGCCGGCGGCGAGCGCCGGCGCCACCTTGTGGGCGACCAGGTTCAACGGGAAGTTGAACGGCGTGATGGCCGCGACGACGCCGACCGGCACGCGAAGGTAGAAACCGAGGCGTCCCTCCCCCGCCGCCGAGGCGTCGAGCGGCACGGTCTCGCCGTGCAGGCGCTTGGCTTCCTCGCCGGCGAACGTGAACGTCTCCACCGAGCGCGCCACCTCGGCGTCGGCGTACCGCCACGCCTTGCCCGACTCGCGCGCGATCAGCTCGGCCAGCGCCTCGCGCTTGGTCTCGAGGAGCTCGGCCGTGCGGCGCAGGATGGTGGCCCGCTTGTGGGCGGGCACGGCGCCCCACGCCGGCGCGGTGACGGAAGCCCGGGTGACGGCCCGGTGCACGTCGGCCGCCGAGGCGTCGCGGACTTCACCCAGCCGCTCACCCGAATACTTGTCGAAGACGTGCATCGCGATACGCTACCACCGTGGCCACGCTGTTCGACGACGACCGGGACGCCCGCAACCAGGCCGGTGACGCGCCACCGGCGCGAACGCCGCTGGCCGAGCGGATGCGCCCCCGCACGCTCGACGAGATCGTCGGCCAGTCGGCGCTGCTCGCGCCGGGGCGGCCCCTGCGCGAGGCGATCGATGCCGACGTGCTGCAGTCGATCATCCTGTGGGGACCGCCAGGCACCGGAAAGACGACGCTCGCCCGGGTCATCGCCGACACCACCAAGGCGCGCTTCATCGCCTATAGCGCGGTGATGTCCGGCATCAAGGAGATCAAGGCGGTGATGGCCGAGGCCGAAGAGACGCGGCGGCGCCTCGGCCGCCGGACTATGCTCTTCGTCGACGAGATCCACCGCTTCAACAAGGCGCAGCAGGACGCGTTCCTGCCGCGCGTCGAAGCCGGCGACCTGGTGCTGGTGGGCGCGACGACCGAGAACCCGTCCTTCGAGGTCAACGCCGCGCTGCTGTCCCGCTCGAAGGTCTTCGTCCTGCAGGAGCTCGACGAAGCCGCGATCGCCGAGATCCTGCATCGGGCCTGGCGCGACGCCGAGCGCGGTCTCGGACTCGAGACGCCGCCGCACGCGGTGACGCTGGCCGAGGATGGCGCATTCGCCATCGCCCGGTATGCCAGCGGCGACGCGCGCGTCGCGCTCAACGCGCTCGAGCTCGTCGGCGGATACGCGTCGCGCCGCGGCGTGGCCACGGTCGACGCGCTACTCGTCTCGGAGTTGCTCGAGCGGCGCGCACTGCGCTACGACAAGAGCGGCGAAGAACACTTCAACATCATCTCGGCGTTGCACAAGTCGCTGCGCAACTCCGATCCCGACGCCGCGCTCTACTGGCTGGCGCGGATGCTCGAGGCCGGCGAGGACCCGATGTACGTCGCCCGGCGGCTGGTGCGTTTCGCCTCCGAGGATGTCGGCCTGGCCGATCCGCAGGCTCTGGCGCTGACCGTCGCCGCCGCCGACGCCACGCACCAGCTGGGAATGCCCGAGGCGAACACCGCCCTGGCCCAGGCCACCGTCTATCTGGCGACCGCGCCCAAGAGCAACGCGGTCTACGCCGGTTACGCGGCCGCCGCCCGCGACGCGACCGAAGATGTGGCCGAGCCGGTGCCGCCACACCTGCGCAACGCCCCGACCCGGCTCATGAAGTCGCTCGGCTACGGTAAGGGCTACGAGTACGCCCACGACGCCGCCGACGCCATCACCGGCATGGACTGCCTGCCGGAACGACTGCAAGGGCGGCAGTATTACCGGCCGACGGGTCGAGGCTTCGAAAAAACACTGGGCGATCGGCTGAGCCGTTGGGCCGAGCTGAAGCGCGGCCGAAAGGCCGGCCAGACACCTGGCATCGAACCTGACTAGCAGAACCGGCGTCCAAGAGCACGTGGACCGCTCCCGTTGCCGAACCGTCGTCTCTCCTCTACACTGGAATCAGGTGGTGTCCCCGATTGTCCGCACCGTGAGCCCGAAGGGCGACGTTCGACCGGCCAAGCTCCGGCGTGGCCTCGACTTGCGTCGTTTTCTCGATCTTCGTCGCCTGGGACTGTGCGCGTGCTGCTGCGCGACCCTGGCCACATCGGCGCGAGCCCAGCAGGCGCCGCCGGCATCGCAGCCGCCGACGCAGTCCCCCACCAAGCCCGACCCTGCCGTGGCCCCGCCGGAACCGGTCTCCGGCTTCGTCCCGGAAGTGCTGCCCATCGGCAGCGACGTCGAGGCGTCCACCTCCGGCTGGCGGAGCGTCGTCGCCTCCATCAATAAGGACCTGGAAGGACCGGCGCTTCGGGCCGGGTCGGTCGTCTCGGGCGGCGGCTTCGCCCTCGGCGGCCACTGGCGCGAGACGCTGTCCGACCGCGCCCGGCTCGACACCGAGTACATGGTGTCGATCAAGCGCTACCAGAGCGCACTGGTCGACCTGTCGTCGCAACCGATTGCCAACGGCCGCGTCACCTTCGGCTTCGGGGTCAAGTACGAGAGCCTCCCGATGGAGGACTTCTTCGGCCTCGGCCCGCAATCGGACGTCGGCACCCACACCAGCTACGAGCGGCAGGCGACCGACATCCGCGGTTGGGCGCGCATCCGCGTCCGCCCGTGGTTCGAGCTGCGACCGACGTTCGGCCACGTCGACACCCGCGTGTTCGCCGGCGAGCAGTCGGGCATCCCCTCGATCGAAACCCTGAGCTGGCGCCTGCCCGTCGAGGGCGTCGGCCGCCAGAGCCGCTTCATGCACGGCGGCCTGACGGCGATCATCGATCGCCGTGACGACGCCAAGCGGACGCGCAAGGGCGTCCTCATCCGCGCGTCGGCCGAGCGCTACGAGGCGGTCACCGTCCAGGACGACGGCTTCCTCCGCGCCGACTTCGATGTGCGCGGCTACGTGCCCATCCGGCTCCTGTCGCGGCAGGACGTCTTCGCCGTTCGCGGCGTCGCCCTGCTGACCGACGGCACTCGCCACGAAAGCGCGCCCTTCTACTTCCTGCCCCGGCTCGGCGGCGGCGGCCTGCTCCGCGGCTACGAGAGTTCCCGCTTCGTCGACACGCAGGCGCTGTTCGCCAGCGCCGAGTATCGATGGCAGGCGCGGCACCGGCTGCAGGTCGTGAGCTTCGTCGACGTCGGTCAGGTGGCGCCCTCGATGCGCGCGTTCCAGCTGTCCACCATCAAGACCTCGGTCGGCGTCGGCCTGCGCTACCGCGGCTTCCGCATCGACTACGCCACCGGCGCCGAAGGCGGTCGCCTCCACGTCGGCGTTGGCGCCTCGTTCTAGTCCCTGCAAACATCGGCTAGTCCCCGCAAACATCGGCGGCGTCAGATGACGCCATCGCGTCGAGGCCGGTGCCCTGGCGCCTACCCCGTTGAGCCAACACAGTCCTTCGTCGTGGGCACGCCGCTTGTGATCAGGCGCCTCCGCCCGCTGATCGTCGGCGTGCTGCTGGGGATGCTCGCAGCGCCATGCCTGGCGCAGGATCCGCCGCACTGGCGCGTCTTCACCTCCAGCGACGGGATGCGCGAGTCGTGGGTCGAGGACGTGACCGAAGGACCGGACGGCCGCGTCTGGATTGCGCACGGCGCGGTCGACGCGCACACGGCGTTCGACGGCTACACCTTCCGCCAGCTGCCCTCCGGGGGCTCGCCACTCAAGATTCGAGAAGGCCCGACGGGCCAGGTCTGGGCCCTGCTTCCGGGTTCCGTTCCGGGTCCCACCTACCGCGGCCTGCAGTTGCTCGACGGCACGCGCTGGACCCCATTCCCCCTGGATGCCCTCCGCGACGCGCGGGTGAAGCGCTGGCAGTTCGTGCCCTGGCAGGCCGACCGCGTCCTGCTGTTGACACCGGATGCGATCGTCGAGTTCGACCGCGCCCAGCGCGCGGTCCGCGTCGTCTGCCCGGCATCCAATACCGGCCTCGGCCATTTCACGGAGCTGGCCCCCGCCGCTGACGGCGGCGCCTGGGTCGGCGGCACCGGCGGCGTGCTGCACCTGTCGCCGACCGGTGACGACGCGCGACGCGAGCTGCCGATCCCCGGGCGCGCGCGGAGCGACAGCGTCCTCAGAATTCGCGACAGCGGCGGGCGGCTGTTCGTCGCCGTGGGCCTGGATCGACCGTCGACAGCGCTCGTCTTCGAGGGCGGCACGTGGCGCGAGCTGACCCGCGCGACGTCGGCCAATGAATCGGTCGATGCGTGGGGCGGGCGGGATGGCGCCACGTGGATCGCCTCGATCACGCCGCGCGGGTTTCGGCTGTCGGAGCAGGGCGACGCCTGTTGCCGCCGCGAGCTCGAACGGACCAAAGCGTTCTCTGGCCGCCTGCACGCCGTCGAGCCGCTCGACAACGGCGGCTTCTGGCTGGCGACCTCCCTCGGCCTCGTCCGGCACGCCCCTGCGGCCTGGCATTCGCCTCCGGAGCTTGCCGGGTCGGTCGGTGGCGTCGGTGCCCTGTTCGAGGCCTCGACCGGCGAGCTCTACGCGCTGCACGACCGTGGTCTGCTCCGCTACCACGACGGTCGGTGGACGCTGCTCCCGGTGCCGCCGGACTACGTCGTCGACTCCGGCACGGCGATGAACATCGCCGAGCTCGCGGACGGTCGCATCGTGTTCGGGGTGAACAGGACGACCGGCGTGTCAGACGCGACGCTGGCGTTCGACCCGCGTCGGTCGCAGTTCCAGCCGATCGTGCATCCAGCCGGACGCTCGGTGCGCATGATCGGGCCATCGACGCCGCTCGGCGCGTGGGTCGTCACGCGCGAGGCCCGGCATTTTCGTCTGGAGCGCTACGACGGGCAACGGTTCACCGAGCGCCTCGACGTGCAAGGACGATGGCTCGGCGCGGTGCCGCGCACCATAGTCGAATTTGGCGGCGACGACCTGCTGCTGGCGCCGGATCAGGAGGGGGTCGGGTTCCTGCGCCACGGCGAGCACCAGGTCATCGGCCGCGCCCAGGGCTACCCGGGTTCTGGATCCTTTGCCGCGATCGCCCTCGACGGACGCCGTTTCTGGTTCGGCGATCGCGACGGCGTGCTGTCGTTCGACGGAGCACGCTGGCAAGCCGTGCGCAGCGGTCTCCAGACCGTCCGATCGATCGTTCGCACCCGCGACGGCTCGATCTGGGTGATGTCGGGTTCCGGCCTGCACCGCTACCGCGACGGCGGCTGGACCTCCGTCGGGGCCGCCGAAGGCCTGCCGGACGGATCGGTCAACGACCTGCTCGAGGATCGCACCGGCACGATCTGGGTCAGCACCACCGCCGGGCTCTCGCGGTATGTCGCCGAGGGCGATCGCGACGCGCCGCAGACCTCGCTCGACCTGCCCGGCAATCCGACCGAGGCGCCACCGAGCGGCGCTGTCCAGATCGCCTTCTCGGGCCGCGATCGGTGGAACTACACGCTGCCCGACCGCCTGCTGTTCGCCTGGCGACTCGACGGCGGCGCCTGGTCGCCGCCGGAGGCGCGAGCCGCGGTGCCGCTCGAGGGCTTGCCGGCAGGTCGCCACCGGATCGACGTCCGCGCGACCGACCGCAACTGGAACGTCGACCCGACGCCAGCGACACGCGAGTTCGTGGTACTGCTGCCCTGGTACCGGGAATCAGGATTCCTCCTCATCGGCGGGCTCGGCGCCCTGGCGCTGCTGCTGTCCATCGGATCGTTCGTGTCACGTCACGTCCGCCTCGAACGCCTGGTCGGCGAGCGCACGACGGCCCTCGCGGAGACCAACACGTTGCTCAGATCGGAGCTGGCCGACCGGCAGCGCATCGAGCAGGATCGCGCCCGGCTCGAAAGCCAGCTGCACCAGGGCCAGAAGCTCGAAGCGGTTGGCCGGCTCGCCGGCGGCATCGCCCACGATTTCAACAACCTGCTCACGGTCATCAACGGCTTCGCCGAACTGGCACAGGACGACCCGACCAGCAGCCCGTCGGTGCGCGAGTCGATCGACGAGATCAGCAAAGCCGCCCAGCGCGCATCGGGTCTGACCCGCCAGGTCCTGGCGTTCAGCCGTCAGCAGGTCGTCGAGCCGAAGGCGGTCGACCTGAACATCGTGGTCGCCGACATCGAGCGGATGCTCCACCGCCTGATCGGTGAGGACATCGCGCTGGCCTTCGAGCCCGGTCCGCGCCTGTGGGCCGTCCTCGTCGACCGCGGCCAGATCGAGCAGGCGCTGGTGAATCTCGCCGTCAACGCCCGCGACGCGATGCCCCTGGGCGGGCGACTCACCATCGCCACCGCGAACGTCGAGCTCGACGAAGCGTTCACCAGCACGCACGCCGGCACGCGGGCCGGCCCGCACGTGCGGCTGTCGGTCACCGACACCGGCGTCGGCATGGACGCCGAGACCCGGGCCCGCATCTTCGAGCCGTTCTTCACGACCAAGGCCAAGGACAAAGGCACGGGCCTCGGGCTCGCCACCGTCTACGGTGTCGTCGCTCAGGCGGCGGGTCACATCTGGGTCGAGAGCGAGCCCGGTCGTGGCACGAGCTTCGAGGTCTACCTGCCGCGCACCGACAGCGAGCCGGCCGCCGTCAGCCACACTGCCGATGCCGAGCCGTCCAGTGGAACCGAGACGGTCCTGATCGTCGAGGACGACGAAGCCGTCCGTCACGTGGCCGCGACCGCGTTGCGTCGGCTCGGTTACGTCGTCGACGTCGCCACGAGCGCCGAGGAGGCACTGCTACGGCTCGGCCCGGCGTCCGTCCCGCCCGATCTCGTCCTCACCGACGTCGTCCTGAAGGGGATGAGCGGCGTCGAGCTCGCCGCCCACGCACGGCAGGCGTGCCCGGCGCTGCGCGTGCTCTTCATGTCCGGCTACGCCGACTCCGCGCTGCTGCGGCGCGGTCCGATCCAGGGCGGCGCCCACTTCATCCAGAAGCCCTTCACGACGGCGGCCCTCGGCCGCAAGGTGCGCGACGCCATCGATGGTCCGTCGCCGGCCTGACGAGCGCGCGGCGTGATTGCGTCCACGACGCCACGTCGTGCATAAAGCGCCGCGGGCCCGCCCGTTGCTCGGAGCGTGCTCGGAGCTTGCTCCGAGCAACTTGCAGAAAATGCGACGTTGCTGGGCGCGTGCTCGGAGCATGCTCCGAGCAACTTGCAGGAAATGCGATCAGGCGCGGTCGAAGGCGCGCTCGATCTCGCGGCGGGTCACGCGCAGCAGCACGGGCCGGCCGTGCGGGCAGATCGTCGAGTAGGCGGTGCGGCGCAGTTCGTCGAGCAGGTACTGCATCTTCTCGATGGTCAGCGGATCGTGGGCCTTCACCGCGGCGTGGCAGGCAATGGTCGCGGCCAGGTGCTTGACAGCGACCTCGACCGGCGCGCCGCGATCGCGGCCCTCGAGGTCGTCGGCCAGGGCGCGGATCGCGGCGGCTGCGGCTTCGACCCGGACGATCGACGGCACGGCCGCCACGTGGACGGTGCGCTCGCCGAACGGCTCGACCTCGAAGCCGAGACGCGCCAGATCCTCGCCGCGGGTGCCGAGCGCCTCGACCTGCGCCGGCGACAGGTCGAGGACGAGCGGCGTCAGCAGGCGCTGGCTCTCGAGCGCCCGCGACGTCAGGCGCTCCAGCACCTGTTCGTAGAGGATCCGCTCGTGCGCGACGTGCTGATCGACGATCAGCAGCCCTTCGCTGTCGATGGCGATGATGAACGTGTCGCGAAGCTGGCCGAGAGGCACCATCGGCCGCACCGGGTCGACGACGCCCCGGCGATCGACCAGGCTCTCCCCGTCCCGCTCCCCCACCGCCAGCCGCCCGTCGCTGCCCAGCCCCTCGACGGGGCCGAGCGACGCCCCAGTCCACGGGTCGGTCCCGGGTGTCGCGACGGCCATCGCCACCGCCAGGCCGTCCCGGGCCAGCATCGCGGCGCTGGCTCCCAGCGGCTCGCCGTAGATGCCCGGCAGCGACCGATCGCCGGATCCCTCCCCGCGCGCTGGCGATCCCTCGAACCCGCCGCCAATGCCGACTCCAGCGGTGCCGTCGCCGAAGCGCAGACTCGGCACGGCCGGCTTGCCCAGCGCGTCGATCAGCGCGCGGCGGAGCACTTCGTGGACCAGCCCGGGCTCGAGAAAACGGACTTCGGCCTTCGTCGGATGCACGTTCACGTCGACGCGGTCCGGCGCCAGCTCCAGGAACAGATGGACCTCGGGGCTGCGTTCGCGGATGGTGGCGGTGCTGTAGGCGTCGGTGATCGCGTGCTGCAGCGAGCGGTCGCGGACGATGCGGCGGTTGACGAACACGTGTTGCGGGCCGCGGACCGGCCCCTGCTCGGCCAGGGCCG
Source organism: Vicinamibacteraceae bacterium (assembly GCA_039916225.1). Classification (GTDB taxonomy): domain Bacteria; phylum Acidobacteriota; class Vicinamibacteria; order Vicinamibacterales; family Vicinamibacteraceae; genus JBDSLU01. The sequence goes on along the minus strand of JBDSLU010000112.1, from coordinate 1,041 downwards.
CCACGAAGCCGGTGATGCGGATCCCCGCCGATTCCCGGAACAGCTCGATGAGGTCGGGCCGCTCGCCGAGCACCTGGTAGATACGATCGCGGAGCGTCGCGGCCGGCGGGCACTGCATGACGCGCCGGCCAGCGGAGACCAGCGAGACGCCGACGCTACAGTAGCCCAGCGCGATCTGGGTCACGAGGCGGGTGATCTGCGCCGACTCCGCCGAGTCGGCCTTGAGGAACTTGCGCCGCGCCGGCAGGTTGTAGAACAGCTCGCCGACCTCGATCGAGGTCCCTTCCGAAGCGGCCACTTCGCGCGGCGAGGACGTCACGCCGCCGTCGACACGAATCTCCGTTCCGGACAGGCTGCCCCGTTCCCGGGTCCGCAGCACGAAGTGCGACACCGAGGCGATCGACGGCAGCGCCTCGCCGCGGAAGCCGAGCGTGCGGATGGCGGCGAGGTCGTGCGCCGTCGAGATCTTCGAGGTGGCGTGCCGCTGCAGTGCCAGCGCCGCGTCGGCCGGGGACATGCCGCCGCCGTCGTCCTCGACCCGCACCAGCCCCTTGCCGCCCAGCTCGATCGTGATCGCGATGTGGCGGGCGCCGGCGTCCAGGGCGTTCTCGACCAGTTCCTTGACCACCGACGCCGGGCGCTCGATGACTTCGCCGGCGGCGATCTGGTTGGCGACCTCGGGCGGGAGCTGGCGAATGAGTGGCGACTTGGTGGTCATCGATACTTCGACCGGTTGAAGTACCACAGCATCAGCGCGCCGATGGCGACCATGATGCCGCCGATCCACCAGAACTGCAGGTCCTCCCCGCCCGGAAATGAGGGGAAGGTGACGTTCATCCCGAACATCCCGGTCAGCACCGTGAGCGGCAGGAAGATCGTCGAGATGATGGTCAGCGTCTTCATCACCTGGTTGAGGCGATTGGACGTGAACGACAGGTGCGCGTCGAGCAGCGACGAGATCCGGTCGTGATAGAGGGTCGATTCGTCGGCCAGCCGCACCAGGTGATCGTAGACGTCGCGAAAGCGATACGACAGCGCTTC